>JANOZF010000201.1:0-36352 GCA_031429255.1 Rubrivivax sp. | reverse complement strand
CACCACAGCCGCCTTCAACTCCGCGCTGTATTGCCGCCGCTGATCCGTCTTCTCGCTTGTCATCGTGTCCACCTAAATCAGATGGACACGATCCTTGCTGTCGCGAGGACCGGATTCAAGATGACTTGGCCGGACGCATACCTTGCAAGTGGCTACCTTTGCGCTGCGGCAAGGCAGGAATTGCAGGTCCTGGCCCGACAGTGGAAGCAGGTCAGAGCGATAGCGCCGCCATGAAAAAAGCACCTGACGCGGATTTCGCGCCAGGTGCTTGCATTCATCGATATTTTGGTGGGCCCTGAGTGACTCGAACACTCGACCAACGGATTAAGAGTCCGCTGCTCTACCAACTGAGCTAAGAGCCCCTTGAAACTGATTGACTGCTGGCGTCAACTTCACATGGTCCGTGAGGTTCACGCACTGCCGTCTGGTGGGTCGTGCGTGACTCGAACACGCGACCAACGGATTAAAAGTCCGCTGCTCTACCGACTGAGCTAACGACCCTTTCCGTAGAGCCCAAGAGTATAGCGTGAAACTTGAGAGTTGCCGACGACTTGGTGCACGGCCGGCAACTCAGGCGCCGCGCAGCACACAGGCGATGGCCTGTGCCGCCGCCACCATGCCGAAGGTGGCGGTGACGGTGACACTGGACCCGTAGCCGTGGCAGTTGAGACTGCCGTCCCCTGCAGCCACCACGTCGCACTCAGGTGCTGGCGGGGCCACGGGCTCGCGCGAGAACACACAGTGCAGGCCAGGCATGGCCGCCTTCGCGCTGTTCTCGCCCTGTTCGCGCAGCTGCTTGCGCAGGCGCTGGCGCAGGCTGGCCAGCAGCGGGTCGTGCGTGACCTCGGTGAGCGCCGCCACTTCCACACGCTGAGGCTCTTGTTTGCCACCAGCCGCACCCACGCACACCACCGGCACGCCTTGGGCCAGACCCCAGGAGGCCAGCGCCAGTTTGGCGCGCACCTGGTCGCAGGCATCGACCACCACGTCCACCGGGTGCGGCAGCAGCGCAGGCCAGAGATCGGGCTCGACGAAGGCTTCCAGGGCCAGCACGTCACAGCCGGGATGGATGTCGGCAATGCGGGCCTGCAAAGCCAGCACCTTGGCCTGACCCAGGGTGGCGCCCGTGGCCTGCACCTGACGGTTGATGTTGGACTCTGCCACCTGGTCCAGGTCGATCAGCACGAGCGATGCCACGCCGCTGCGTGCCAAGGCCTCGGCGGCCCACGAGCCCACGCCACCAACGCCAACCACGGCCACGCGGGCCCGGCGCAGGCGCGCATAGCCAGCAGCGCCATACAGCCGCTTCAGGCCGCCAAAACGGCGCTCGAGGTCGGCGGCGTCCAAGCCTGCGGCCACGGGCACCGTGGGCATGTCGAGTCCAGGTGTCGTCACGCGCCGCGCTCCAGGCGCCAGATCTGCCAGCGCAAGCCCAGCACGGCGCCGGCCATGATGCCGGCCACGGCAATGAAACTGCCCACGGCCAGCGTAGACACGCCTGACAGCCCCTGCCCCACGGTGCATCCCATCGCGGTGACGCCCCCCATGCCCATCAGCACGGCGCCCACGATGTGGTTGGCGGTGTCTTCGGTACCGGCAAGACCTTCCCAGCGAAAGGTGCCCGTGGTCAGCGCCACCGCTGCCGAACCCGCAACCACGCCGGCCACGCTGGCGATGCCCAGCGTCAACACCTTGAGCTTGTCGCTGAACAGGATGAACCAGTCCACCGTGTAGGCGATGGGCGCCACGAAGGTGAGCGATTCCATGCGCCGGGTGTTGGTCGCCAGGAAGGTCTCTTCCAGCGTCAGCGGATGTTCGCTCAGATGCCCCATCCGGCCTGACACCCACCACACCGCCACGGTCACCGCACCCAGCCCCAGCCCTGCCAGCAACACATCGGAGCGGCGGCCCTCGGCCCGAAACAATGCAAAGGCCACCATCGCGCCGCCGATGCCCAGCCCCAGGGCCCAGGCCCAGCTTTGAGTGGAGCCCGCTACCGCGTGGGCCAGCAGCGAAGGCAGATCCTGCCCGCTGGGCAACTGCAGGCTCACCCGGTCCAACGTGGCCACGCGCAGCACCGAAAAGGCGCCCCGCAGCGTGGCGTAGGCCGCCAGCGCCAGTACACAGAATACGACCAGACTCTTCAGGCTGCCACCGCCCATGCGCACCAGCGTCTTGCTGCCGCAGCCCGAAGCCAGCACCATGCCAAAGCCGAACAGGACACCGCCCAGCGCGTTGGACAACCAGAGCAGGCGCGGTTCGGCATAAACACTGTTGCCAGCCTGTACCCAGCCCAGGCCCACCATCGCGTTGAATCCGATGACGGCGACGCCCATGGCCAGCACCCATGCGCGCATGCGGCTCCAGTCGCCCATGTTGACGATGTCGGCCACGGCACCCATGGTGCAGAAATGCGTGCGCTGAGCAATGGCGCCAAACAAGGCTGCCAATGCAAAGGCGGACCACAGGATGCGCGCAGTCAGGCCCGGGAGATCGGCTTCCAGCATCGGCGGATTCTAGAAGCCGCCTGAGCGGCGTCGCTTGCCAGCAACCAGGCTCGGCGCAGCTACTTGATCGACGGCAAACGCTCGCGGCCGGCCTGCGCCGCTTCAGACTGCGGGTAGGCCTTGATCAGTTCTTCCAGCGTCTTCTTCGCGCCGCGTGGGTCCTTGGTTTCAGCCTGGCTGTTGGCCAGTGCCAGCAGCGCTTCGGCAGCCCGCGGGTGCTCAGGCGCTGCCGCCACGAAACTGCGGAAGGCGGTGATGGCCTCTTTGTAGTCGCGCTTGCCATACTGGGCATTGCCCAGCCAGAAACGCGCCGAGTCGCCGAACGGGCTGCCGGCGTAACGCCGCTGGAAATTGCCGAACTGCAGCACGGCCTTGTCGAACTCACCGGCACGGATGCTGGCGATGGCTTCGTCGTAGGCCTTCTTCTCGTCCTGGTCGACCAGATGGTCCTTGCCGTCGATGGCCACCTTCACCGGCTCGAGCTTGCGCAGGCGCTCGTCCAGGCTCTGCGCCATGTCTCGCTGGCGCTTCTGCATATCGGCCAGTTCGCGACCGAACTGCTCGTCGTTGCCGCGCAGCTTCGCCAGTTCGCCACGCATGGCCTCGAGCTGGTTGTTCAGATCGAGCATGCCGCGGCGCAGCACCGCCAATTGCTCCATCAGCGCATCGTTGTTCTGCTTTTGTGCCGCCAGTGCGGCGGCCACGGCTTCGGCCGTGCGCGCCTTGCCCGTGTCGTCGACCTGCGCAATGCGGGCACGCAAATCGACGATCGCCTTGCGCGCTTCTTCGTCGTCGAACAGGCCGGCCTGGGCCGATCCCAGTGCGCTCGAACAGGCCCAGGCGCACAACACGATGCGCACCCTGCGTGCAGTGAGCCGGCGCAGCCCGAGCGCTGCTTTCACCGTGGACTGCTGCATGTCAGCGGTCCCTCAGCTCAGCGCGGCGGTTTTGTGCCCAGGCCGACTCGCCCGAGCCTTGCACCGCCGGCCGCTCCTGGCCAAAGCTCACGGCTTCCAGGCGCGATTCAGGCACGCCCAGCAGCGCCAGTGAACGCAGCACCGCTTCGGCTCGCTTCTGGCCCAGCGCCAGGTTGTACTCACGCCCACCGCGCTCGTCGGTGTGGCCTTCGACGACCAGCCGCTTGTCGGTCAGGGCCTGCATCGTGCGCGCATGCGCTTCGATCATCGGCTTGTAGTCATCCTTGATGACGAAGCTGTCGAAGTCGAAATACACGATGCGCTGGCGCGCTGCTGCAGCTGCTGCGGCTTCGGCCGATGGCGAAACCGCCGACGTCGACGCCGAGCCGGCGGCGCCGGAATCGACCGGCGCCACACGCGACTGCGCTGCCGCCAGCGCGGCCGCGGCGGCGGCACCTTCTGGTGTCTTGCTGGCCAGCGCCACGCCACCCTCGGCCGGGTTGGGCACCGGCTTGCGCGTTTCCACGCCCGGCAGGGTGCCCTCGTCGAGCTTGGTGCCCGACGCGCAGCCCATCAATGCGGCCACGGAGCTCACCAGCAGCCACCCGGCCGCGACCTTCCAGGGGGCAGATCTCGGTTTGTTCAATTGCGGTCTCCTAGGTCAGAAAAAAAGGCGGTGCTGGGCGATGCCTGCCGGCAGGGTAACAGCCCGAGCGGAACAGCGCGGAAGTTGGGCGGGTGTGGACGGCGGGCTGCTTCAACGTCCGTAGGGCCCCCAGGCGGGTTCACGCATGTCGGCGCCACTGCTCAGCAACCGTGTCTTGATCTTGCCATCCAGCGTGGTGGTCATCAACACGTCGCTGCCCTGTGTGCGCGTGGCATAGACCAGCAGGCGGCCGTTCGGTGAAAAGCTGGGGCTTTCATCGTCCTGGGTGTCGGTCAGCGCGGCCAGCGCACCCGTGCCCAGATCTTGTGTCATCAGCCGATACGCAGTGCCCTGGCGAGAGACGTACGCCATCAGCCGACCGTCGGGGCTGATGCTGGGGCTGATGTTGTAGGCGCCGGCAAAACTGACGCGGTCGACCGTGCCACCGTTCACACTGGTGCGATAGATCTGCGGGCCGCCACCACGGTCGCTGACGAAGTAGACCGTCTTGCCATCGGGCGAAAAGACGGCTTCGGTGTCGATGGCCGAGCTGCGCGTCAGCCGCTCGGGGGTGCCGCCCGCGGACGACACCACGTACAGCTGGGCCAGCCCGTCCTGTGACAGCGTGACCACCAGGCGCTGGCCATCGGGTGACCAGGCCGGAGCGCTGTTGGACCCGCGAAAGTTGGCAATGCGCCTGCGCTCGCCGGTGGCCAGCAGCTGGTTCCAGACCACGGCCTTCTGGTCTTCGAAAGAGACATACGCCAGCCGCTTGCCGTCAGGTGACCACGCCGGCGAGATGATGGGCTCGGCACTCGTCAGGGCCACCTGGCCGCCCTCGCCGTCGGCGTCGGTGACGTGCAGGGTGTAGCGCTTGCCGGCGCGCACCACGTAGGCCACGCGGGTGGCATAGACGCCGCGCTCGCCCGTCAGCGCCTGGTGTATCTCGTCGGCAATCCGGTGTGCCGCCAGGCGCAGGTCAGCGGCCAGCACCACCTTGCTCTGGCCCAGCAGCTGCTCGCCGCGCACGGCGTCCCACAGCTTGTAGCGAACGTCCACTCTGCCGTCGGCCAGCCGCTGCGCCGAGCCGGCCACCAACGCATCGGCACCCCGTGCGCGCCATTGCGGCAGGTCGATCACGCTGCGCTCGTCAAAACGGGCGTCGACGGGCAGGTTGCGGAACAGGCCGCTGCGTTCCAGGTCGGCCCGCACGATGGCCGAGACCAGCACGCCCACGCTGGCTTCGTCGCGAAACGCGGCCACCCCGATGGGCACCTGCGTGGCACCGACGCCGGTGATTTCGACCCTGAAGTCGGCCATTGCCGGCAAGGCCGCGAGACCGCCCAGGGCGGCGACAAATCTGCGACGGGGCCAGGAGGGCCGCGCCGGCCTTGCGGGATACGATGCGGTCACGAACACCTTTTGCAGAGGCTGCCGATGAGCCCCTATTGTAGGCAGCGTGGCCCTGATAATCGACGGCCAGCCCCGTGGCGGGTTCAATGGCCGGTGCTCCAGAGCGTGGCCAGTGCCGCCGTCCTGACCCCACGAACCGGCCCGGTACTGCCGACACCCACTGCACCGCAACCCTCACATGCCCCCATTCCTGAACCGGCTGGCACGTCTGGCGCCCTATGTCAGGCACAGCCGCCTGGGCCTGCTGGGGGTGCTGCTGGCCGCCGTCATCACCGCCGCCACCGAACCCATGGTGAGCGAGATGCTGCGCATCCTGCTGGACCGCGGCTTCAAGGCCGGCGGCCTGGAGTTGTGGATGGTGCCGACGGCCATCATTGCGCTGTTCACGCTGCGCAGCGCGTCGTCGTTTGTCGCGCAGTACGGCCTGGCCTGGGTGGCACAGCGCGCAGTTCTGCAGTTGCGCGAGCAGCTCTTTTCACATGTGCTGAAAAGTTCGCCGGCACTCTTTTCGCAGCACACCGCCAGCGCCATGACCAACACGCTGGTCCACGAGGCGCAAGGTGGCGCGTCGCTGCTGGCCGGCACGCTGCTCACGCTGGTGCGCGATTCACTCATTCTGTTGGCGCTGCTGGGGTACCTGCTGACGCTGAACTGGCAGCTGACGCTGATCGTGGCGCTGCTGTTTCCGGCCGTGGCCTTGGTGATGCGCCTGTTGGGGCGGCGGCTGGAGCGCCTGACGCAGGAAAGCCAGCAGGCCATCGACCAGCTGGCCTACGTGGTGGAAGAAAACATCCTGGCCTGGCGCATCGTGCGCCTGTTCGGTGCGCAGCAACTGCAGCTCGCCCGCTTCATGACACGCGCCGATACCCTGCGCCGCCTGGTGATGAAGTCGGTGGTGGCCGGTGCCACGATGACGCCTGTGACGCAGGTGCTGGCAGCGTGTGCGTTGTCGGTGGTGATCATGATTGCGATGTCGCAAGGGCGCAGCGGCGCCACCACAGTGGGCGAGTTCGTCGCCTTCGTCACGGCCATGCTGCAACTGGTGGCACCGGCCAAACACCTGTCGGACGTGATGGCGCCGCTGCTGCGCGGCCTGGTGGCCGTGGAGCGCGGGCTGGATCTGGTTGAACAAGGACCGGTTGAACAAGGCGGCCGCTACACCGCAGGCGGCTCTGCCGCTGGCACCGGCGTGGCGGCACCCGGCCGGGCCCGCGGCGAGATCGGTTTCGAGGCCGTGGGCCTGTGCTACAAGCCCGACGCCGCACCTGCCCTCGTGTCGCTGACCCTGCAGGTGGCTGCGGGCGAGACCGTGGCCCTCGTCGGCCCTTCGGGTGCGGGCAAGACCACGCTGGTGAACCTGCTGCCCCGCTTCATCGAGCCCAGCAGCGGCCGCATCACGCTGGACGGCGTGGCCCTGCCCGAATGGGACCTGCTGGCACTGCGGCGGCAGTTTGCGCTGGTCAGCCAGGACGTGGTGCTCTTCAACGACACCGTGGCCGCCAACGTGGCGCTGGGCGCAGACATGTCGCGCGACGCGGTGCGTGAAGCCCTGCGGGCGGCCAATCTGCTGGACTTCGTCGAGCAGTTGCCCAAGGGTCTGGACACGCCCATCGGCCACAACGGCAACCAGCTTTCAGGTGGCCAGCGCCAGCGGCTGGCCATTGCGCGTGCGTTGGCCAAGGACGCACCGGTGCTGATACTGGACGAAGCCACCTCGGCGCTGGACAGCGAATCCGAACACGCGGTGCAAGAGGCGCTGGAGAGGCTGATGAAAGGCCGCACCACACTCGTCATTGCGCACCGTTTGTCGACCATCGAACACGCCGACCGCGTGCTGGTGCTGGAAGCCGGCGGCGTGGTCGAGCAAGGGCCCCACGCACAGTTGCTGGCGTCGGGCGGCCTGTATGCGCGGCTGCATGCGATGCAGTTCAAGACCTGAGCGATGAGAGCTGGGTTGGCAGCACACAGCCACAACCGCAGGGCGAAGAGCCATGCCCACTTGACACCACGACCACCGGAGACCACCCCATGAGCACGCCCCCCATCTCGCGCTACCCCGTGCCCGAACTGCAGGACCTGCCCGACGACATGCGCCAACGCATCCTGCAGGTGCAGGAGAAGGCCGGCTTCGTGCCCAACGTCTTTCTCGCGCTGGCGCACCGGCCGGCCGAGTGGCGCGCCTTCATGGCCTACCACGACGCGCTGCTGGTGAAAGAAACCGGGTCGCTGAGCAAGGGCGAACGCGAGATGATCATCGTGGCCACATCGGCGGCCAACCATTGCCTGTACTGCGTCGTGGCACACGGCGCCATCCTGCGCGTGTACGAGAAAAAACCGCTGGTGGCCGATCAGATTGCGGTCAACCCGTTGAAGGCCGACATCACGCCACGGCAGCGCGCCATGCTGGCCTATGCCATGAAAGTGTGCAACGCATCGCACACGGTGGAAGAGACCGACTTCGAAGCCCTGCGCACCCACGGTTTTGATGACGAAGACATCTGGGACATCGGCGCCATCACCGCTTTCTTCGGCCTGAGCAACCGCATGGCCAACGTCAGCGGCATGCGTCCCAACGACGAGTTCTACCTGATGGGGCGAACACCGAAAAGCAAGGCCTGAGACACCCCGCACGGCGGCTCCACCCGAGCCGTCGCCGCGCGCAAACGCAGCTGCGCGGCGGCAACCAAAACAAGGACGGAGACTTCAAATGAATCGACTGCACGGTGCCAGCGCAACCATCGTCGCCGCGCTGTTGGTGGCCTGTGCACAGGGCCCCAGCGCGCCTGCACAGAAGGCCGCAACCATCCAGCGCACCGCCCATGGCGTGCCGCACATCAGCGCGCCCGACATGCTCACGCTGGCCTATGGCGTGGCTTACGCTCACGCGCAGGACAACGTGTGCCAGACGGCGCAACAGCTCGTCACGGTGCGCGGTGAACGTGCACGGACTTTCGGCGCCGCCGGCAGCGCGCTGCTGGGGCGGCGCTTGCTGCCCAACGAGCAGATCGACCTCTTCATCGCCGCCCACATGGACGACGCGGCGCTGGAACGGGCCTGGGCCCAGGCCAGTTCCGATGCCCAGGACATGGTGCGCGGCTACGTGGCCGGCTACAACCGGTATGTGGCCGACAACGCAGGCGCGCTGCCCGTTGCATGCAGGGGCCAGGGCTGGGTGCAGCCGATGACCGTGGCGCAGTTCAGGCGCCTGACGGAAGTGGGCAGTGTGCAGGCCGGCATCGCTGCGCTGGCCGACGCCTGGCTGGCGGCGCAACCCCCTGCGCCAAAGGCCGCAGCCGCGGCAAACCCTGCCCAGCCAACGTCGCCATCAACACCGCTGAACCTGGCCGATGCCACCATCTACGCACGCGAAACCGGGCTGGTCGATTCACCCCTGGGCTCCAATGCCTGGGCCTTTGGCAAGGACACCACCGGCACGGGTCATGGCCTGCTGGTGGGCAACCCGCATTTCCCGTGGGCCGGTGTGAACCGCTTCTGGCAGATGCACCTGACCATTGCGGGCCGCCTGGACGTGATGGGCGCTTCCACCGGCCATGGTGCCGTGGTGCACATCGGTTTCAACAAGGACGTGGCCTGGTCGCACACCGTGTCCACGGGCAAACGCTTCACGCTGCATGAACTGAAACTGGTGCCCGGTGACCCCAGCAGCTACACCGTCGACGGCCAGCCCGAGAAGATGGTTTCACGCACCGTCGCGACCATGAGCCGAGGCGCCGACGGCCTGTTCACGATGAAGTCGCAGACCGTGTGGTCCACCCGCTGGGGCCCGGTGGTGCACATGCCGCGCCTGGGGCTGACCTGGACCGCCGAGCGCGCCTACGCGCTGCAAGACGCCAACGCCGGCAATGCCCGCGGCGCCGACGCCTGGCTGGCCTTCGCGGCGGCCAAGAACGTGCGTGAATTGCACCGCGCACACGCCACGCTGGGCGCGCCCTGGGTGAACACCATCGCCGCCGACCGAGACGGCAACGCGATGTACACCGACGTCAGCGTGGTGCCCGATGTCGACGCCGCACAACTGGCCCGTTGCGCGCCCAGCCCGCAGGCCGCGGCCTTGCGCGGTCCGGCCGGCATCATCGTGCTGGACGGCAGCCGCAGCGACTGCAACTGGCGGCGCGACGCGCGTTCACCGGTGCCGGGCCTGACACCCATCGAGCGCATGCCGCTGGCCATCCGCACCGACTGGGTTCACAACAGCAACGACAGCTTCTTCTACACCCACCCGCAGCAGCGATTTGAAGGCATCTCGCCGCTGGTGGGCGACGACATCCTGCGCCGCCCGCGCACGCGCGCTGGACTGATCGAGGTGCCCGAGTTGGTGGCGCGTGGCCCCGTCACGGCCCAGGCGGCACAAGCACAGCTCTTTGCCAACCGCAACCTGATGGCGCGCGTGGTCTTGCCCGACCTGCTGGCGGCCTGTGTGCAAGGCGATGGTGCGCCCACCCCCGAGGCCAAGGACGGCTGCACCGCCCTGCGCGGCTGGGACCGCAGCAGCAACGCGGAGTCACGGGGTGCCCACCTCTTCCGTGAGTTCTGGCAGCGCGCCAGCGTGCTGCCCGGTGTGTACCGAAAGGATTTCGACAAGAACCAGCCTGTGGCCACACCGTCTGGCTTGAAGATGGACGATGCCACGATGGCCAGCAAGGTCTGGGAGGCGTTGACCGCGGCCGTGAAGCAGGTGCGTGGTGCAGGGTTTGCACTCGACGCCACGCTGGGCTCGGTGCAGCGCCCCTTGATCACCGAAGAGCGCATCGCCTTGCACGGCGGCACCGAGATCGAAGGGGTGCTGAACAACCTGGGCAACCAGTTTGCACCCGGCATATCGGCAGCCGGCCTGCGCATCGACTACGGCACCAGCTACGTGCAGACGGTGACCTTCGACGCGCGCGGCCCGTTGGCGCAGGCCATCCTGACCTATGGCCAGAGCACCGACCCGGCGTCGCCCCATGCCACCGACCAGCTGCACCTGTTTGCCGCCAAGCAGTGGCCGCAACTGCCTTTCCACGCCGAAGACGTGGCACGGCAGCGGGTGGGTGAAATCCTGCGGCTGGTGGTCAAGCCGTAAAGCGTTGGCGGCAGACGCTGCTGCGTCTGCGAATCAAAAAATAGGGGCCCGACGTTGCCGTCGGGCCCCTTTTCCCTGCCTTGCGGCGGCGCCAGGAATCAGGCGCTCTGCGACTGCTGCAGCGCGCGGATGCGGTCTTCCATCGGCGGGTGGCTGGAGAACAGCGCCATCATGTTGCTGGGGCGGCTGCTGATGCCCATCGTGGCCACCGTTTTCGGCAGTTCACCAGGGTCCAGCCCGCCCAGACGCGCCAGCGCATTGATCATCGGCTGCTTGCGACCCATCAGTGAAGCGGCACCGGCGTCGGCACGGTATTCACGCTGGCGCGAGAACCAGGCCACGATGATGGCGGCCAGCACACCCAGCACCATGTCCATCACCACGGTGGTGACCATGTAGCCGATGCCCGGGCCGTCGCGGTCGTTGCGCAGGATGACCTTGTCGACGAAGTAACCCACCACGCGAGAGATGAAGACCACGAAGGTGTTCATCACGCCCTGGATCAGCGCCATCGTCACCATGTCGCCATTGGCCACGTGCGCCACCTCGTGGCCGATCACGGCCTCGGCTTCTTCGCGGCTCATGCTCTGCAGCAGGCCCGTGGAAACCGCCACCAGGGCCGAGTTCTTGAACGCGCCGGTGGCAAAGGCATTGGGTTCACCTTCGTAGATGGCCACTTCGGGCATGCCGATGCCGGCCTTCTTGGCAAAGCCTTCAACGGTGCTGACGATCCAGCGGTGCGTGGGGTCGTTGCTGTCGTTGATGATCTGTGCGCCGGTGCTCATCTTCGCCATCGGCTTGCTCATCAGCAACGAGATGATGGCGCCGCCAAAACCCATCAGCAGCGCAAAGCCCAGCAACTGGCCCATGTTCAGGCCGTTGGCCGACAGGAACCGGTTGACGCCCAACAGGTTCGCAGCAATGCCCAGCACCAGCATCACGGCCAGGTTGGTGCCAACAAAAAGCAGGATTCGTTTCATGGAAGTAGGCCGCGGGTACGGCAGTTCACTGCAACAGTTGCGGATGTTAGGGCGAGTGGGCGCGATTCAAGCAACCTGACCCGGCCGGGGGTTATGCATCCCGCAAGGGGCCAGGTTTCCGGATGGGAGAGCGAGCGTCCCCAGCAACGGGTCGGAGCCTCAGAGGCTGAGAGACTCTCAGCCTCTCAGCCGAACCTGCGACGGGTTGCGCGCCGGCAGCAATTCCAGGCTGTCGGGGAACTGCGAAAACAGTTTCAGCGACGAGCTGTTCTTGCCCAGCAGCCGCGATTCACGCAAGCGCTGCACGGCCACGTTCAACGCCAGCGACTGGCCGCGTGCCAGTTCGGGCAGACATGCCATCACCGCCTGCAGCGTGGCACGCGGTGCGGCCGCGCTGGACGGTTCAGCCGGCGCGGCAGCGCCGAACGTGTCAGCCGGTGCGGCGGCGCGCTGGCGCGCCGCCGCAGGCGCAGAGGCGCGCGCGGGCGCAGGCCTAGGCGCGGCCGCGGGGGCTTCAGCTGGCGCCGCAGCACCGGCGGCAGCCGTGGTATCAACCTGAGCAGCCTTTGGCTTGCGCCCCCTTGCACGGCTCGGTGCCGGGCTCGCTGCTGGCGCCTCGGCCGCTGGCGCCTCGACATCGGCAGCCGATGCATCAGGCGCGGCCGGCGCTGCGCTGGTGGCCGTCTTGCGTGTGCGGCCGCGCGTCTTGGTCGCGGGCTTCGTTGCCGCCACGTCCGTTTCTTCGTCATGCACCCCGTCGACGATCGCTCCGAAGATGTCGCTGGCGTCGGCGGCTTCCTGCGGCAGGGACGCCTCGCGCAGCGTGGCCCGCTTGGTTGCCACACGGCCACCCGCGGTCTTGCGGCCAGCGGCGGCCTGGGTCGCTGTCGGGCGGGCTTCCTGCTCGGCGGCGGCCTGCACGGGCGCTGCCTCCTTGTCCGCAATCCGGGCGCGGCTGGTGCGGGGTGCTCGCGCCGTCTTGGCCGCCACGCGGCCAGGCGCCTTGGCTGCTGACGAGCCGCGGTGTTCGATCACCGTGTAGTCGTCATACACGTCCTGCGTTTCGTCGCCCACCTTGCCCTTCTGGCCAAAGCCGCGCACCACGCAGCCCTTCTCGCGCAGCCGGTGCACCAGCGGCGCAAAGTCGCTGTCTGAAGACGCAATCACCACCACGTCGGGACGCTCGGCCAGCACCAGGTCGATGGCGTCCACCGCCATCGCGATGTCGGTGCTGTTCTTGCCAGCGGCCAGATTCACCATGGGCTTGATGCCCAGCCGCTTGAAGGCCGCCTGGTTGGCCACTGCGCTTTCGGCGGTGCAGTAGGCACGACGCACGTGCAGGCCGCCATGCTGGTTGAGCAGCAGACGCACCGTCTGCTCCATCACATCCAGCGACAGGTTGTCGGCATCGATCAGCAGCATCACACGTTCTTGGCTCATACAGGGGACTCCGGCGCGATGAATGCGCGCAACAGCAAGAGGTTGGACTCGGGAAGGCGGGCCAGCAGACCGCGGCCGGCAGCGTCGAGGTCAAGAAGAAGGCCCGCAGGCACCAACAGGGCCGGCATGACGCACCTACACCAGACGCCAGTTCAGCGTCTCGCCAGCGCGCAGGGGCTTGACCAGCGCGTCGCCGAAAGGCAGGGCTTCGGGCAGAACCCAGGGCTCGCGACGCAGCGTGACCGTGCCGGTGTTCAGCGGCAGGCCATAAAACGCCGGGCCGTGCAGGCTGGCAAAGCCATCCAACTGGTTCAGCGCACCGGCGGCTTCGAAGGCCTCGGTGTACAGCTCCAGCGCGGCCGGCGCGGTGAAGCAGCCGGCGCCACACACGCTTTGCTCCTTCAACACCGATGCGTGCGGGGCACTGTCGGTACCCAGGAAGAACTGCGCGCTGCCCGAGGTGGCGGCCTGCACCAGGGCCACGCGGTGGCGCTCCTTCTTCAGCACCGGCAGGCAGTAATAGTGCGGCCGCAAGCCGCCGATGAACAGTGCGTTGCGGTTGTACAGCAGGTGGTGCGCGGTGATGGTGGCGGCCGTGTGGGCACCGGCGCTGGCCACGTACTGCGCAGCGTCGGCGGTGGTGATGTGCTCGAACACCACCTTCAGCGCCGGGAAGTCACGCCGCAGGGGCTGCATCACGCGGTCGATGAACACCGCCTCCCGATCGAAGATGTCGATCTCGGGGTCGGTGACCTCGCCGTGCACCAGCAGCAGCAGGCCTTCGCGCTGCATGGCTTGGAGCGTTGCATAGGTCTTGCGGATGTCGGTGACACCGGCGTCGCTGTTGGTCGTGGCGCCGGCTGGATAGAGCTTGAGCGCCACCACGCCCGCGTCGCGTGCGCGTCGGATCTCATCGGGCGGCGTGTTGTCCGTCAGGTAAAGGGTCATCAGCGGCTGGAAGTCGCGGCCGGCGCCCGAGTCCGGCAACGCGGCCAGGATGCGTTCGCGGTAGGCCACGGCGGCCGCAGCGGTGGTCACCGGTGGCCGCAGGTTGGGCATCACGATGGCGCGTGCAAACTGCCGCGCCGTGGCCGGCAGCACGGCGGCCAGCGCGGCGCCGTCGCGCAGGTGCAGGTGCCAGTCGTCGGGGCGGCGCAGGGTCAGGGTGTCTTGCATGGGCGGATTGTCACACCGCCCTGTAGCCGGGCCTTCGGTCCACCTTCAGCCCTTCGGCGTGAAATCGTCAAAGGGCCTTCGAGTAGCTCTCGGGTCCTTCCGGACCCTCGGTCCACTCTCAGCCAGCGGGCGTGAAATCGCCCGCCGGCCTTCAGGTAGCACACAGGCCCTTCCGGGCCTTCGGTCCCCCTTCAGTGCTGCAGGATCTTGGACAGGAAGTCCTTGGCCCGCGTGGAGCGGGCGTCGGGCTTGTTGAAGAAGTCGTCCTTGCTGCAATCTTCGACGATCTTGCCGGCGTCCATGAAGATCACGCGGTGGCTCACCTTGCGGGCAAAGCCCATCTCGTGCGTGACCACCATCATCGTCATGCCTTCGTGCGCCAGCTTCACCATCACGTCCAGCACCTCGCCCACCATCTCGGGGTCGAGCGCCGAGGTGGGCTCGTCGAAGAGCATCACGATGGGGTCCATGCTCAGCGCACGTGCAATCGCCACCCGTTGCTGCTGGCCACCCGAAAGCTGGCCCGGAAACTTGTCCTTGTGCACCATCAGGCCCACGCGGTCCAGCATCTTCAGGCCGCGCACCTTGGCCTCGTCGGTGCTGCGGCCCAGCACCTTGATCTGCGCCAGCGTCAGGTTCTCGGTGACGCTGAGGTGCGGGAACAGCTCGAAGTGCTGAAACACCATGCCCACGCGGCTGCGCAGCTTGGGCAGGTTGGTCTTGGGGTCGCTGATGCTGATGCCGTCAACGACGATGTCGCCTTTCTGGAATGGCTCAAGCGCATTTACGGTCTTGATCAACGTGCTCTTGCCGCTGCCCGAGGGCCCGCACACCACGACCACTTCGCCCTTGCGGATGCTGGTGGTGCAGTCGGTCAGCACCTGGAAGCTGCCGTACCACTTGCTGACGTTCTTGATGTCGATCATGGGTGTCCTATCGGATGATGGCTATTTTGTTCTGCAGCTTGCGCACCACCATGCTCAGCGAGAAGCAGATGATGAAATACACCAACGCAGCCACCAGGTAGGTCTCGACCGGCCGGTTGTAGTTCTTGCCGGCGATCTCGAAGCCCTTGAGCATGTCGTAGGCACCGATGGCGTACACCAGCGACGTGTCCTGGAACAGGATGATGGTCTGCGTCAGCAGCACCGGCAGCATGTTGCGGAATGCCTGCGGCAGCACGATGAGCTGCATCGTCTGCCGGTAGTCCATGCCCACCGCATAACCAGCATGCACCTGCCCCTTGGGTACGCTCTGGATGCCGGCACGCATGATCTCGCTGTAGTAGGCGGCTTCAAAAAGCGTGAAGGTGATCATCGCCGACACCTCGGCACCCAGCGGCTTGCCGGTGAGCAGCGGTATCAGCAGGAAGAACCACAGGATCACCATCACCAGCGGGATGCTGCGCATGGTGTTCACGTAGGCCGCCGCGGGAGTCACCAGCCACGGCTTGCCCGACAGCCGCATCAGCGCCAGCAGCGTGCCCAGGATGATGCCGCCCACCATCGCCAGCAGCGTCAGCTGCACCGAGAAAACCAGGCCCTTGAGGATGAAACTGGAGACAAGCTGCCAGTTCAGGAAACTGAAGTCGAGGTTCATGTCTTGGCCCCGATCATGCCGGGCACGCGCACGCGGTTCTCGACAAACAACATGATGCGGTTGATGGCAAAAGCGCTGACGAAATACAGGCCGGTGACGGCCAGGTACATCTCGACGTTGCGCGACGTTTCTTCACCCGCCTGCATGGCAAACATGGTGAGTTCGGCCACGCTGACGGCGAAGGCCACCGACGAGTTCTTGATGATGTTCATCGACTCGCTGGTCAGCGGCGGAATGACGATGCGGTAGGCCATCGGCAACAGCACGTAGCGGTAGGTCTGCGGCAGCGTCAGGCCCACCGCCAGGCCGGCGTAGCGCTGACCCTTGGGCAGGCTCTGGATACCTGCCTTCACCTGTTCCGAAATGCGCGCCGACGTGAAGAACCCCAGCCCGAAGACCACCAGAACGAAGCTGGGCAGGCCGCGCAAGACGGGGAATATCGCCGGCAGCACGTGGTACCAGAGGAAGATCTGGACCAGCAAGGGGATGTTGCGGAAGAGCTCGGTCCACGCGTTGCCGAGGAACGCCAGGCGCCGGTCCGGCACCGTGCGCAAGATGCCCATCAGCGAACCCACCGCCATGGCCACCACCAGCGCCAGCAGCGCCACGCTCAGCGTCCAGCCCCAGGCCGACAGGATCCAGTCGACGTAGGTGATGTCGCCGCCTTTGCCAAAGCAGCCCTTGAGCACTTCGCCCGAGGTGGTCTCCTTGCAGAAGACCTGCCAATCCAGGATGGACATGTTTTTATGTGCTCGGGTCTGGGAATCGATGCGGCCCGCCGCGGCAGCGGGGAGAGGGCGAGAGGCAGCGGCACCTCGCGGCAGCTGCTCTGAAATCGAAGGAGGGCCGCGCCTGAGGCGGGCCCGTGGCCGGGGTGGCTGCGGCCCAGGTCAAGCGCAGGCCACCGGAGCCCGCTTACTTCTTCGCGTACTCTTCCACCGGCTTGTCATTCGGCGCGGCCCAGGCGGCCTTGGTGGCGTCGCTCAGCGGCAGGCCCACGCGTGTGTTGGTCGGTGCGATAGGCTGCATGAACCACTTGTCGTACAGCTTGGCAATGTCACCCGAACGCATCATCGCGGTGATGCTTTCGTCCACGGCCTTCTTGAACGCCGGGTCGTCCTTGCGCAGCATGATGGCGATGGGTTCCACCGACAGCACTTCACCCACGACTTTGTAGTCGGCCGGCGACTTGCTCTTGGCGATGTTGCCCGCCAGGATCTGGCCGTCCATCACGAAAGCATCGGCGCGCCCGGTTTCCAGCAGCAGAAAGCTGTCGGCGTGGTCCTTGCCAAACACTTCCTTGAAGTCGACGCCCGTGGCGCGTTCATGCTTGCGCAGCAGTTGCACAGAAGTGGTACCCGTGGTCGTGGCCACGTTCTTGCCATTGAGCTGAGCGATGTTGGTGATGCCCGAATTGGCCTTCACGGCAATGCGCACTTCTTCGACGTAGGTCGTGACCGCAAACGCCACGTCCTTTTGGCGGGTGGCGTTGTTGGTGGTGGAGCCGCACTCGATGTCGACGGTGCCGTTCTGCACCAACGGGATGCGGTTCTGCGAGGTCACGGCCTGGTACTTGATGTCCAGCTTGGGCAGTGCCAGCTTCTTCTGCACATCGGCCAGCACGCGCTGGCACACCTCGACGTGGAAGCCGGCGTACTTGCCGTCACCCAGTGTGTAGGACAGGGCCCCGGAGGACTCCCGCACACCCATCGTCACCGACTTCGACTCCTTGATCTTGTCCAGCGTGTCGGCCTGTGCCGAACCAACGCCCGCCACGACCAGCGCGGCAGCAACAACAACAGAAAACTTCATGAAAATTCCTTGAGGAAGGTAAAAGGGAGCGCTCATAACGCTTGACGCCTCCGCGCGGGCTACAGAGCCATCCGCGGGCGACATTCAGCGCAACGCGGTGCCCGTCATCCCGGCACCGCGCCGACTGCAGTTGACGCAGTGCAATGTACCGGGCCCATCGGGCCATCGCCAATGCCGATTCTCCCTGCCCTGATGCATACGCAGCATGCGTGATCAGGGTTACCCCTGACGACCCAGAAAATCCCAAAGCGCTTGCACGCCGGGTTTGAGATGTCGCGCCACTTCGGGCCTTTCGCGGTAGATGCGCACTTCCATCGTCAGCTGCAATTTTCCCGCCGGTGCGGCCGGCACCAGCCGCCGGGCTCTCAGTTCCTTGCGCACCGAACTGTGCGGCAGGAAGGCCAGGCCGTGCCCCTCCAGCGCCATCGCCTTCAGGCCCTCGGCCATGTCGGTTTCGTAGATGGCATCCAGGTTCAAAGGTTCGCCAGCCTGCTTCAGGATCACCTCCACCATGCGTGCCATGTAGGCACCTGGCGCGTAGCTGAGAAAGGGCACCTTGGCGCCGGCCCTGCCAGGCAGGCTGAACAGGGGCAGCCCGTCCTCGCTAGCGCGCGCATACGGAGCCAGCGTTTCGCTGCCCAGGCTGAGCATCTCGTAGCGCTCGGGGCTCAATTGCAGCGGCTCTGTAGCGTGGTGGTAGGCGATCAGCAGTTCACACCCGCCTT
Organism: Rubrivivax sp.; assembly: GCA_031429255.1. GTDB lineage: Bacteria > Pseudomonadota > Gammaproteobacteria > Burkholderiales > Burkholderiaceae_C > Rubrivivax. Next base: position 18,054 of record JANOZF010000201.1, on the reverse strand, counting down.
CGGTCAGCCGCAACACCGCGTCGTGCACGTTCAGCGCCGCGAGTCGGCTCTTCACGTCGCCGAAGTTCTTGCGCAGGTCCATCAGCCAATGCGGAAAGAAGGTGAAAGCCAGCGTGTGCGGCACGGCGAAGTCCAGCATGTCCTGCCCTGCCGCCTGGTGGCCGCGCATCATGTTGCGCGACGCCTGCAAGGAGCCCAGGATTTCCAGCGCCTGCTGGTGCAGCGTCTCACCCGCAGGCGTCAACCGCGTGGGATATGACGAGCGGTCCACCAGATCGGTGCCGGCCCAGGCCTCCAGCGCCTGGATGCGGCGCGAAAACGCAGGTTGCGTGACATGCCGCAGCTGTGCCGACCGGGAGAAGCTGCGCGTCTCGGCCAGGCTGACGAAGTCTTCGAGCCACTTGGTTTCCACGGGCGCGAGTGTACGGACCGATCAAGGACCTTCGTCACCGCTCTGCTGCAGACGCCACATCTCGGCATAGACGCCGCCTTGCGCCAGCAGCTGCGCGTGCGGCCCCCGCTCGACGACACGGCCACCTTGCAGCACCACGATCTCGTGCGCGTCCACCACCGTGCTCAGGCGGTGTGCGATGACGAGTGCCGTCTTGCCCTGCGACACCGCGCGCAGCTCGGCCTGGATGGCACGTTCGTTGGCGCTGTCCAGCGCGGACGTGGCTTCGTCGAAGATCAGCACCGGCGGGTTTTTCAGCAGCGTGCGCGCAATGGCCACACGCTGCTTTTCGCCGCCCGACAGCTTCAGGCCACGCTCGCCGACCATGGTGTCGTAACCCTTGGGCGTGCTGGCGATGAAGTCGTGGATATGAGCGGCGCGTGCCGCTGCCTGTACCTCTTCCAGCGTGGCGCCGGGCCGGCCGTAGGCGATGTTATATTGCACGGTGTCGTTGAACAGCACCGTGTCCTGCGGCACGATGCCGATGGCCTGGCGCAGGCTGGTCTGCGTGACGCTGCGGATGTTCTGGCCGTCGATGGTGATGCTGCCCCCGGTGGCGTCATAGAAGCGGAACAGCAGCCGCGCCAGCGTGGACTTGCCCGCACCAGACGGCCCCACCACCGCCACTGTCTTGCCCGCCGGTATCTCGAAGCTCACGCCGTGCAGGATGGGCCGGCTCGGTTCGTAGGCGAAGCTCACGTTGTCGAAGCGCACCACGCCGGCACTGACCTGCAGCGCCGCCGCGCCGGGCACGTCGTCGACCTCGCGGTTGCGCTCCAGCAGGCCGAACATCTTGTCCAGATCGGTCAGCGACTGCTTGATCTCGCGGTACATCACGCCCAGGAAGTTCAGCGGGATGTAGAGCTGGATCATGAAGGCGTTGATCATCACCAGGTCACCCAGCGTCAACTTGCCGTCCACCACGCCTTGCGTGGCACGCCACAGCATCGCGATCAGCGCCACCGCGATGACGAGCTGCTGGCCGGTGTTCAGGATGCTCAGGGTGGTCTGGCTCTTCAGCGCGGCGCGGCGCAGCTTCTCCAGGCTCTCGTCGTAGCGCCGTGCTTCGAAGTCTTCGTTGTTGAAGTACTTCACCGTTTCGTAGTTCAGCAGCGCATCGATGGCGCGCGAATGGGCGCCCGAGTCGAGCTCGTTCATCTGCTTGCGGAACTGCGTGCGCCAGTTGGTCACCGTGATCGTGAACGTGACGTAGAACACCAGCGCCGCGGCAGTGATCCAGGCGAAGCCCGCGTCGAACTTCCAGGCCAGCAGCGACAGCACCATCACCACCTCCACCAGCGTGGGGAAGATGCTGTACAGCGAATACGAGATCAGCGAATGCACGGCGCGCGTGCCGCGTTCGATGTCGCGCGTCATGCCGCCGGTCTGGCGTTCCAGATGGAAACGCAGGCTCAAGGCGTGCAGGTGACGAAACACCTGCAGCGAGATGCTGCGCGCCGTGCCCTCGGTGGCCTTGGCGAAGATCAGTTCCCGTAATTCGGTGAACAGCGACGTCGACAGGCGCAAGGCACCGTAGCCCAGCAGCAGCGCGGTGGGCACCACCAGCACGGCGATCGGGTCGCCCGGCTTGATGCTGAGCGCGTCCACCAGGTGCTTCAGCAGCAAGGGCACCGACACGTTGGCCACCTTGGCGCCGAGCAGGAAGACCAGCGCGATGCCCACCCGCCAGCGGTAACGCCACAGGTAGGGCAACAGCTTGCCCAGCGTGCCCCAGTCGGACCGCCGCTGCGCTGGGTCGGCAACCACAGTGCCTGAGGCGACCATGCCCCCGTGCATTCCTTTCATGGGATCAGCGCTCCTTGCGCAAGACAATGTGACGGTAGCTGATCAGGCCCTGTGCAACCGCATTGCGCATCAGATAGCCCGCCAGAACGTTGCGGCCGCGCATGCGGTTGCGGCGGGCCAGCGCCCAGCGCCCCAGCCACGGGAAACGGATCACGGCGCCGGTGATGCTCTCCAGCCGCACCAGGCTGGGCATCACCTCGGTGTCGAGCGGGGTCATTTCAGCCAACGCCAGCCCGGCCTGCCGGGCCTGGTGCAGCAGCGGTTCCAGCGGCTGCAGTCCTTCGATGGCCATGCCCTTGGCCACCAGCTCCACCGCCAGCGCCTCATCAGGCTCCAGTGCCTCGGGCGGCCGCGGCAGGTAGCCGTCGAAGAGTGTGAAACAACCGCCGGGTCTGAGCACGCGTGCCACCTCGGACAGCGCCCGGGGCACATCGGTGGCATAGCAGAAGGCCTCAATGCAGAACACCTCGTCGAACTGCGCGTCGTGGTACGGCAGGTGATGGAAATCGCCTTCCGTCAGCTGCACCCGATGCAGGCCCGCACGGTCCAGGCGGTGGCCGGCGATGCGCACATGCGCCGGTGTCAGATCGATGCCGTGCACCGCACTTTCAGGATGCCTGGCGGCCAGGTACTCGAGGTTGAAGCCCTGCCCAAAGGCCAGTTCCAACAGCGCAGAAGGGGGCTGCGCCCAGCCCCCTTCCATGCGGCGCAGCTGGCCGAAAAAACCGTCGGGGTCAAAGCGGTCGCCATCGTTGAGCGCCATGTGCACTGCACCCGCCTGCGAGTGGTACTTGCGGTAGGCGTCGTGGCAGTTTTCGTAGTACTCCACCACGTCGGGGGCCGACAACGGCTCGGCGCGCAACCCCGGCAGGTCGAACACGCGTTCGAGCTTGCGCAGCCGTTGCGCCAGATCGGCCTGCAGACGGGCCCGGTCGGCAGACGACGGCACTTTCGCAACAGGTACAGTGGGTGCTCCGGACATGTGGCCATTGTCGCCGCAGCAGCCACCACCCCTAAGCCGAGGCACCGCCGACCATGCCAGCCGATCTGCCCGCCAGCCCCGACCGGACGAGTCCGCACTTGAAACCAGATCTGGGCGCCTGTGACGCTCCACTGCCCAGCTCGCATGGCGGACCGCAGATGGGGCCGCAAACCCTGGGCAGCGACCGCCATCTGGTGCTGCGTGTGATGCCCTTGCCCGCCGATGTGAACGCCAACGGCGACATCTTTGGCGGCTGGATCATGGCGCAAGTCGACCTGGCTGGCGCGGTGCTGCCCAGCCGCATCGCCAAGGGGCGCATCGCCACCGTGGCGGTGAACCAGTTCATCTTCAAGCAGGCCGTCAGCCTGGGCGACCTGTTGAGCTTCTATGCCCGAGTCACCCGCGTCGGCACCACCAGCGTCAGCGTGCACGTGGACGTCTACGCCGAGCGCAACCCCGCCAACCTGCAGGTGGTGAAGGTGACCGAGGCCGACCTGACCTATGTGGCCATCGACGCGCAGGGAAGGCCGCGACCGTTGCCGGTTTGACGCCCGCAGATGCGCAGCGCGCCCCGCCGATCAATGGATCAGGGACGTTGCCGGGTCTGCAGCAAAGGCCACACCTGGGTGGCAATGTGTGTGGCAATCGCACCGGCGCAGTAGCGATACACCGGTTCGCCGGGGTGGAAACCGTCGGCCGCCATCACGCCGCTGTTCAGCGACATGTGCATGTCCACGCAAGACACATCGCCCCGGGTGGCCGCCCACTGCTGCAGCGCCCGGTTGTGGCGCCGCGCGTCGGTGCCCGCCACCCAGCGCAGCGGCTGCGGCAGGCCTGGGAAGTGGTGGATAGGCGGCAGCGGTGCAAACACCACGTGTTGAGCACCGCAGCCGTTGCGCAGCCAGTTGGCCAAGGCCTCGCGAGCCGCCAGCGCGCGGTGCGAAGGCACCTGGTCAACCACATCGTTGACACCCGTCACCACCACGGCCACGTCGGCGGCCAGGTGATGCTGGCCGACGCCTTCTTCCATCAACAGCGCCAGCGTCTGCGCCGTCGTCAAGCCCGAACGTGCCAGCAGTTGCCAGCTGACCCGCGCCTGCACCGCCGCAGCCAGGTTTTGCGCCAGCCGGTGCGCCAGCGCGTCCCGTTGCCGCGCCACGCCCACACCGGCAGCCGATGAATCGCCGGCAACCAGCAGCCGCAGCGGCTTGCCGTTGCCCGCCACCCCCTGACGCGGGCCTTCGGGCTCGGGCAGGCGGGGCAGGCGCACCCGGGTGGCCAGCGCCTGCGCCACCAGCACGGGGCTGAGCATCACTTTGGCTGTCAAGGACATGCGGCTTCCTCGGGCTTCGCCGGCGCGTCGCTCAGAACTTGCTGAAGTCGGGCTTGCGCTTCTGGAAGAAGGCCTGGAAGGCCTCCATCGCTTCGGGGCTGCGCAGCCGCTGGGCAAAGAGCGCACCTTCGGTGCCTATCGTCTTCAGCAGTGCCTCGTGTTGCGGGCCGCGCATCAACTGCTTGGCCTCGCGCACGGCGCCGGGTGGCAGCGCATTGAAACGTTCGGCCACGCGGCGCGCGTGGTTCACCACTTCACCGGCGGGCAGCACCGCATTGGCAATGCCACAGTCCACCGCCTGCTCGGCGGTGAAGGGGTCGCCCAGCAGCAGCTTCTCGGCAGCACGGCGGTGGCCCATCAGTTGCGGCACCAGCAGGCTGCTGGCGAACTCGGGCACCAGACCCAGCGCCACGAAAGGCATGGCCAGCCGCGCTTCATCAGACACGTAGACAAAGTCGCAATGCAGCAGCAGCGTGGTGCCGATGCCAATGGCCGCACCGGTGACGGCGGCCACCACCGGTTTGTCGCATTCCAGCAGCGCACGCATGAACAGGAACACGGGCGAGTTCATGCCGTCGCTGCCCTGCCCAGGCGGCCGACTCATGAAGTCTTCAATGTCGTTGCCGCTGGTGAAGATGCCCGGCTGCCCGGTGATGAGCACCGCGCGCACCGCCTTGTTGTCGCGCGCCGCATTCAGCGCATCGCTCATGGCCTGGTACATGGCCACGGTGAGTGCGTTCTTTTTCTCGGGGCGTGCAATCTCGATCGTGCACACGCCGTTGATGGTGGCGGTCTTGATGCTCATGCCGTGGCTCCCTTCAAACCCGTTCAATGATGCCGGCCGCGCCCTGGCCCATGCCGACGCACATGGTGACCATGCCGTACTTGAGCTGCTGACGGTGCAGTGCATGCACCACGGTGGCCGCACGGATGGCGCCGGTGGCGCCCAGCGGGTGGCCGAGCGCAATGGCGCCGCCCATCGGGTTGACCCGCTCCGGGTTCAAGCCCACGGTGCGGATGACGGCCAGCGCCTGCGCGGCAAAGGCCTCGTTGAGCTCGAACCAGCCAATGTCGTCGAGATTCAAGCCGGCGTATTTCAGCGCCGCAGGAATGGCCTCGATGGGCCCGATGCCCATGATCTCGGGCGCGACGCCCCGCGACGCGTAGCTCACGAAGCGGGCCAGCGGTTTCAGGTCGTAGCGCTTGATGGCTGCCTCGCTGGCCAGGATGAGTGCACCGGCACCATCGCTGGTCTGGCTGCTGTTGCCGGCCGTGACGCTGCCCTTGGCAGCAAACACCGGACGCAGCTTGGCCAGGCCTTCCAGCGACGTGTCGGGCCGCGCGCCTTCGTCGAGCTTGACGGTGCGTGTCTTCAGGTTGACGCCGCCCGTGGCCAGGTCGGGGTAGCGGTCCACCACGTCGACCGGCGTCATCTCGGCGCCGAAGTGGCCGGCGGCCATCGCGGCCAGCGCCTTCTGGTGCGAAGCCAGCGCAAAGGCGTCCTGGTCTTCTCGGCTGACCTTCCACTGCGTGGTCACCTTCTCTGCCGTCAGGCCCATGCCGTAGGCGATGCCGACGTTTTCGTCGCGCGCAAACACCTCCGGATTGAAAGAAGGCTTGTTGCCCCCCATCGGCACCATGCTCATGCTCTCGGCGCCGCCGGCGATCATCACGTCGGCCTCGCCCACGCGGATGCGGTCGGCCGCCATCTGCAAGGCCGTCAGGCCGCTGGCGCAAAAGCGGTTCACGGTGACACCGCCCACGCTGTGCGGCAACCCCGCCAGCACCATCGCGGCACGTGCCATGTTCATGCCTTGTTCGCCCTCGGGGAAACTGCAGCCGATGATGGCATCTTCGATGGCCTTGGGGTCCAGGCTGGGCACCTGCGCCAGCGCACTGCGCACGGCAGCCACCAGCAGGTCGTCGGGCCGCGTGTTGCGGAAGTAACCACGGCCGCTGCGCCCGATGGGCGTGCGCGTGGCCGCAACGATGTAGGCGTCTTGCACTTGTTTGCTCATGATCTTGTCCTCGCTCAGTTCCGGACCGGCTTGCCGGTGCTCAGCATGCCCATGATTCGCTCTTGTGACTTCGGGTGGTCCAGCAGTGAACAGAAGCGCTCGCGCTCCATGGCCATCAGGTATTCCTCCGTCACCAGGCTGCCGGCATCGACGTCACCTCCGCACACCACTTCGGCAATCAAGGTGCTGATGTGGAAGTCGTGCGCGCTGATGAATCCACCATCGCGCATGTTGGCCAGCTGGCCCTTGATGGTGGCGATGGCCGAACGGCCCGCCGCCGGAAACACCGACTTCGTGGGCGGCCGGTAGCCGCTGTCGTACATCGCCTTGACCTGCGCGCTGGCCACGAACAGCAATTCGTCCTTGTGCGGCACGATGATGTCGCTCCACAGCAGGTAACCGAGCTTGCGCGACTCGATGGCGCTGGTGCCCACCTTGGCCATCGCCGCATTGGTGAAGCCGTCGGTGGCGAACTTCACGATGTCGGCATTGGCCAGATTGACCACACCCGCGGCACAGGCCATCTCGGCGGCGCGGCGCGCAATGTAGGCCAGTCCGCCACCGGCGGGCACCAGGCCCACGCCGACTTCCACCAGACCGATGTAGCTTTCCATCGTGGCCACCCGGCGCGATGTGTACAGCGCCATTTCGCAGCCGCCACCCAGCGCCAGGCCGCGCACGGCAGCCACCACCGGCACCTGCGCGTAGCGCATGCGCAGCAGCGCGTCTTGCAGTTGCTTGATGACCGGCGCAATGCCTTTGGCGCCCTGCTTCATGAACACCGGCATGGTCTGCTCGAGGTTGGCACCTGCAGAAAACACGTCGTCGGGCGACCAGATCACCAGGCCCTTGTAGCCGGCCTCGGCCAATTCCACGGCCTTGTGCAGGCCTTCGACCACGCCGGTGCCGATGAGGTGCAGCTTGCTGGTGATGCTGGCTATCAACACCTCACCGTCCAGCGTCCACAGCCGCATTTCTGCGTTCTTGAAGACTTCGGTGCCGGCCTTCAGTGCAGGCGTGGCATCAGAGCCCAGCACCGATTCACCAAAGTGCTGGCGACCGTACACCGGCAAGCTGCTGCGCGGCACGAAGGCCTGGGCGGCCGGGTTCCAACTGCCTTCAGGCGTGTGCACGCCGCCTTTGTCGGCCACCGGGCCGCTGAACACCCAGGCCGGCAGCGGCGCCTTGCTCAGTGCCTTGCCAGCGTCGATGTCGTCCTTCACCCAGGCGGCCACCTGCAGCCAGCCGGCGTCTTGCCACAGCTCGAACGGGCCCTGCTTCATGCCGAAGCCCCAGCGCATCGCGAAGTCGACGTCACGTGCACTGTCGGCAATGCTTTCCAGGTGCACCGCGGCGTAGTGGAACGCGTCGCGCAGGATGGCCCACACGAACTGCGCCTGCGGATTGCTGCTCTCGCGCAGCAGCTTCAGCCGTTCGGCAGCAGGCTTCTTCAGCATGCGGTCGACGATCGGGTCGGCCTTGCCGCCCCCGGCCACGTAGTCGCCCTTGCCACCGTTGGCAGCGGGGTCCAGACGCAGGATGTCCTTGCCCACCTTCTTGTAGAAGCCGGCACCGGTCTTCTGGCCCAGCGCACCTTGTTCGATCAGGCGCGCCAGCACTGGCGGCGTGGCGTAGCTGGGGAAGAACGGATCGTCCGCCAGGTTGTCCTGCAGCGTCTTGATGACGTGCGACATCGTGTCCAGGCCCACCACGTCGGCAGTGCGGAAGGTGCCACTGCTGGCGCGGCCCATCTTCTTGCCGGTGAGGTCGTCCACCACGTCGACGCTCAGGCCATAGGTCTGGGCCTCGTGGATGGTGGCCAACATGCCGGCAATGCCCACGCGGTTGGCGATGAAGTTGGGCGTGTCGTGCGCTCGCACCACACTCTTGCCCAGCCCTGTGGTGACAAAGGCTTCCAGCTGGTCCAGCACATCGGGCTGCGTGGCGGGGGTGTTGATCAATTCCACCAGCGCCATGTAGCGCGGCGGGTTGAAGAAATGGATGCCGCAAAAGCGCGGCTTGATGCTGTCGGGCAGCGCTTCGCTCAGTTTGGTGATCGACAGGCCCGAGGTGTTGCTGGCCACGATGGTGTGCGGGCTCAGCGCAGGCGCGATCTGCTTGTACAGCGCCAGCTTCCAGTCCATGCGCTCGGCAATGGCTTCGATCACGAGGTCGCATCCGGCCAGCAGCGACAGGTGCTCTTCGTAGTTGGCCTGTTCGATGAGGCCAGCGTCCTCGGCCACGCCCAGCGGTGAGGGCTTGAGCTTCTTCAGGTTGTCGATGGCGCGGCTGACGATGCCGTTCTTGGGGCCTTCCTTGGCCGGCAGGTCGAACAGCACGACCGGCACTTTGCAATTGACCAGATGAGCGGCAATCTGCGCGCCCATCACACCGGCGCCGAGCACGGCCACCTTGCGGACTGGGAATCGATTCACGTTTTCTCCTGTGGCGTTATTCAACGCGGATCCATTGTTGATTGCGATAGAACGGCCCGATGAACCCGCGCACTTCGAGCAGCTTGCCGCCATCCTTGGGCGTCATGCGCACCTTGTAGACCTTGCCGTTGTTGGGGTCGAGGATGCTGCCGCCGTCCCAGTACGGCTCGGTGGCGTGTTTCTTCACGCCATCGATGATGGTCATGCCGAGCACCAGCTTGCCCTTGCGTGCATCCGTGCACAGGTCGCAAACGGCGTCCTGCTTGGTGGCGTCCATGACCTTGTCAACCTTTCCCGACAGCACGGCGCCGCTTTCGCTGATGCGCACCAAGGACTTCTCCTGCTTGGTTTCGTCGTCGATGGTCTTCCACAGGCCCACGGGCGTGGCCTGCGCGCAGGCTGCGACGGCTGCGAGGCTTAGCAAGAGGGCGCTCAGGGTCTTCTTCATGGCTGTCTCCTTCTGTAGTTGGTATCGGGGTTTGGTGCGAACTTGAACTCTAGAACAGTGCCTCGTCCATCGCCATCAGCGGCGCCACGCCGGAACGCGCGGTGCGGATCAGGCTTGCGGTCTCGGGCAGCAGCTTGGCGAAGTAGAAGCGCGCGGTGTGCAGCTTGGCGCCGTAGAACGGGTCGCCGCTGTCTTTCTTCTGCAGCGCCAGCTTGGCCATGCGGGCCCAGAAAAACGCGAACACCAGATGGCCCAATATGCGCAGGTAGTCCACGGCCGCTCCACCCACTTCGTCGGCGTTGCCGAAGGCCTTCATGCCCAGTTCGGTGGTCAGCTTGGTTACCTTGTCGCCCAGGTCGGCCAGCGGGTTGATGAACTCCTGCATCGCCTCGTTGGTGCCTTCTTCTTCGACAAATTCCTGGATCAGGCGGCCGAACTTCTTCAGCTTGGCGCCGTTGTCGCCCAGCACCTTGCGGCCCAGCAGGTCCAGGCTCTGGATGGTGTTGGTGCCCTCGTAGATCATGTTGATGCGGGCATCTCGCACGTACTGCTCCATGCCCCATTCCTTGATGTAGCCGTGGCCGCCATACACCTGCATGCAGTGGCTGGTGGCCAGCCACGCGTTGTCGGTCAGGAAGGCCTTGACGATGGGCGTCAGCAGCGCCACCAGGTCGGCGCATTCCTTGCGTTCGTCAACGTCCTCGCTGCTCAGTTCCTGGTCGATCAGCAGCGCGATGTAGATGGCCAGCGCGCGGCCGCCTTCGGCGTAGGCGCGCGCGGTGAGCAGCATCTTGCGCACGTCGGGGTGCACGATGATGGTGTCGGCCGCTTGCTCGGGGTGCTTGGCGCCGCTCAAGCTGCGCATCTGGATGCGGTCCTTGGCATAGACCACGGCGTTCTGGTACGCCACTTCGGTCAGGCCCAGGCTCTGGTTGCCCACCCCCAGGCGTGCGGCATTCATCATCACGAACATCGCCGCCAGCCCCTTGTTGGGTTGGCCCACCAGGGAGCCGACGGCGCCGTCCAGGTTCATCTGGCAGGTGGCGTTGCCGTGGATGCCCATCTTGTGCTCCAGCGCTCCGCAGAAGATCGGGTTGCGCTCGCCCAGCGTGCCGTCGGCGTGCACCAGGAACTTCGGCACCACGAACAGGCTGATGCCCTTGCTGCCTGCGGGTGCGTCCGGCAGGCGCGCCAGCACGAGGTGGATGATGTTGCCGGCCAGATCGTGTTCACCGGCGCTGATGAAGATCTTCTGGCCCGTGAGCTTGTAGCTGCCGTCAGCCAGCGGTTCGGCCTTCGTGCGCAGCAGGCCCAGGTCGGTGCCGCAGTGCGCCTCGGTCAGGCACATGGTGCCGGTCCATTCACCACTGGTCAGCTTGGGCAGATAAGTGGACTTCTGCACATCGGTGCCATGCGCCTTCAGGCATTCATAGGCGCCGTGCGACAGGCCCGGGTACATGGTCCAGGCCTGGTTGGCCGAATTCATCATCTCGTACAGGCACTGGTTCACCACGATGGCAGGCCCTGGCCGCCATAGGCAGGATCGCAACTCAGTGCCGCCCAGCCGCCTTCCACATATTGCGCGTAGGCACCCTTGAACCCCTTGGGCGCCCGCACCTCGTGGATGGTCTTGTCGAGCGTGCAGCCCTCGGCGTCGCCGCTGATGTTCAGCGGGAACAACACTTCAGATGCAAATCGCCCCCCTTCTTCCAGCACCGCATTGATGGTGTCGGCATCGACCTCGGCGTGCTTGGGCAGCAGCTTGAAGGTGTCGCTGACCTGGAGCAATTCGTGCAACACAAAGTGCATGTCACGCAGCGGAGGGGTGTACTGGGCCATTGGAAGACTCCTGGGCAGGCTGGGGAACTGAGAAGCAAGAAGGGGACGGATGGAATGGGGGTCTAGCGCCGGCCGCCCGATGCCGCCTTGGGCGGCCTGTGCGCAGAGGCAGGCACCCTGCCGGGCTTGTCGACGAGATAGTGGGTCAGCGCGCGCTCGAAGCCCGCATGGGCACGGTCGAGTGCGCCCGGCGTGCGCAGGAAGCGGGCGTCGTGGTGCAGCGCCAGAATGAGTCCGTGCAGTTCGAAGAGCATCTGCGTGGGGTCGGTCTCGGTGTGCAGTTCACCCGTATCGATGGCCAGCCGAATCGCCTTTTCGAGCGCAGCGTGCCAGGTCCTGACCATCGATGCCAGCGCATCGCGCACCGGGCCGGGGCGGTCGTCAAACTCGACCGCGCCACTGATGTAGATGCAGCCGGAGTCGACCTCGACCGATACGCGGCGCAGCCAGTTTTCGAACAGGGTGCGCAACCGCGCCAGCCCCCGCTCCTGCGTCATGGCCGGAAAGAAGACTTCTTCCTCGAAGCGTGCGTGGTATTCGCGGATGACGGCGATCTGCAAGTCTTCGCGCGATCCGAAGTGGGCAAACACGCCCGACTTGCTCATCTGCGTGACCTCGGCCAGCGCGCCGATGGACAGCCCTTCCAACCCCATGTGAGACGCCAAGCCCAGCGCGGCGTCAAGAATGACTGCACGGGTGTGCTGCCCCTTGTGCAGGGCTCGCGAGGCAGGCTTGGCAGGGAAGCCAGTGGCTGCGGTCGGTTCTGGGTTTGTGCTCGTGGTCACCGGCGGCGGAAAAAAGAACGATCGTTCTATTTTGCAGATTTCAGCCCGACCCGCGCACCGGCAAGCGTGACTTTTTATAGACCGCTCGCCCTAGAAGTCAGCCCCATGCCGGCCCCCCAGACGCGCGCTCAGGTGCAAGGACCGCAGCAGCCGCCCCAATGCGCTACGCTACGGGGATGGACGTGCTGCAACTCGATATCTCGGGTCGCCCGCAGGCGTGGATCAGCCCACGCGAAGCGGCGGTGCTTTACGCCAGTGACGCCGTCGCATGGACGCTGGGCGACACCTTTCAGGTGCTACGGGGCGGTACCCAACGCAGCACCGGCCGGCAAAGCCGCATCGAAGTGCACCCCATCGTGGCCGTGCGCGGTGCCATCCCTTCAAGGGCCTGGCGCCAGGCGCCGGCCTTGTCCAACCCCAAGTTGTTTGCGCGCGACCGCCACGTCTGCGCCTATTGCGGTGGTCATTTCGTGTTCGACGAGCTGACGCGCGAGCACATCGTGCCGGTTTCGCGCGGCGGCCAGGACACCTGGATGAACTGCATCACCGCCTGCCGCACCTGCAACGGCCACAAAGGCAACCGGATGCCCGAAGAAGCCCGCATGAGCCTGCTCTTTCTGCCCTATGTACCCAGCCTGCATGAGGACATGATCCTGCGCGGCCGGCGCATCGTCGTCGACCAGATGGACTTCCTGCTGGCATCTGTGCCGCGCAGTTCACGGCTGCACGCTTGAAGGCCTTTCAGGCAGGCGACGGGGTCCGCAGCACCGTCTGGGTTGCTCATCCCGGCCACCGAAACCTTGAAAGCGGCCAGCCATGAAAAATGCACTGTCGCAGGGGGCCACGGCCGCGCTGCTGGCCACGTTGGCGGCCTGCAGCACCACCAGCCCAGAGGTAGTCAGTCGAGGCGAAGCCCAGCGACTGAGCACCGTCATCGACGCCGTGGTGCTGAGCACGCGGGCGGTGGTGGTGGAAGGCTCGCAAAGTGGTGTCGGCTCTACCGCAGGTGGCTTGATCGGTGGCATGGCGGGCAGCACGGTGGGTGGCCAGCGCGAGGCGATGGCGGTGGGCGTGCTCGGCGCCGTGGTGGGCGGCGTGATGGGCAATGTGGTGGAACGCAGCGTGACCCGAGAGCCGGCCCTGGAGATCCTGGTGCAGTTGAACAACGGCGACCGCCGCGCGGTGGTGCAGGCCCTGGCTGCCGACAGCTTTGCGCCGGGTGACGCCGTTCTTCTGGTCAGCACCGGCGGCAAGGTGCGGGTGACCAAGGCGGCGCCGCAGACACCTCTCGCGCGTTTGCCGTAGAGCAGGATGACCGGCTCGCATGGCGCCACCGTTGCATGAAGGGCTGCAACACCACTGAAATGCAATCGGCCCCCAGGTCACCCTGCGGGCCGATTCATTTACAACCGGGTCTTGAAGCTCGACTTCACCCGGGTGTGAATGGCCAGCGCCAGCCCCACCCCCGGTGTCAAGACCTCAGGCGCGCGTGGTGTTCAGGTTCGGGTAGCGCACATGCTCTACCAGTTCCTGTGTTTCCTGCGACGGTGCTGGCGTCAGCAAGCTGACGATGATGATCACCGCAAAGCCCAGTGGCACACCAAACACGCCGGCTGAGATGGGCAGGATGCCGTACCACAGCTCTATCGGTGATGTAACGCCAAAGATGCTGCGCAACCAGGGCTGGGTGGTCACCATGTAATAGAAGGTGATGCCCAGGCCCGCAACCATGCCCAGTGTGGCGCCCCACTTGTTGGCACGCTTCCAGAACACGCCCAGCACCAACGCCGGAAAGAAGGCCGCGGCAGCAAACGAGAAGGCTGCCGAGACCAGAAACAGGATGTCCGCCGGTTTCTGCGCCGCAACGAAGGCGGCCGCCAAAGCCACCACCAAGAGCAACACCTTGGAGACCATCACCCGGCGCGCCGTGGGCGCATTGGGGTCGATCATCTTGTAGTACACGTCGTGGCTCAGCGCGTTGGCAATGGTCAGCAGCAGGCCGTCAGCCGTCGACAACGCAGCAGCCAGGCCGCCCGCAGCCACCATGCCCGAGATGACATAGGGCAGACCACCGATTTCAGGCGTGGCCAGCACGATGATGTCGCCACCGATGCGCATCTCGCCCAATTGGAAGATGCCGTCCTTGTTGATGTCTGCCACCGAAAGCAGCGCGGGGTCGACCTTGGCCCAGGCCGATATCCACGCCGGCAGCTTGTCGAATGGTGTACCCACCAGCACGTTGAAGACCTCGTACTTCACCAGCACAGCGAGCGCAGGCGCCGTGAAGTACAGCAGGAAGATGAAGAACAGCGACCAGGTCACCGAGTCCCGCGCATCCTTCACAGAAGGCGTGGTGTAGTAGCGCATCAGGATGTGCGGCAGCGCGGCCGTGCCCACCATCAGGCAGAACACCAGCGCCAGGAAGTTGCGGCGTGACTCGTTGAAAGTCTTCTGCGCCTGCTCGTCGCCGTTGGGGTCACCCGCGTACTGGGCAGCGTGGCGGGGCATGCCGGCGAGCGGCTTGGCGCGGCCGTCAGCAGCGGCCTTGGCCTTGGTCCAGGTTTCTTTGGCCGCGGCAGCGTCCTTGGGAATGCCAGCCAAGGTCCTTTCTGCAGCCTGCAGTTCAGTCAGCGGTGCCGTTGTGCTCCTCAACTCGGCCAACTTGCTTTCAGCGGCGGCCTTGTCGGCGGCCAGCGCAGCGGGCACATCTCTCAGCTTGGCCGCCAGGTCGTCGGACTGCTTCTTGAAGATGGCGATGACTTCCTTCTCCTTCGGGTCGTCCATCAGCACCTTTTCCTTGGCCGTCACCTTCTCCAGCTGGTAGCCATAGATCGCTTGCGGGATGGGCACGCCGGTCTGCTTGACAGACAGCCAGATCACCGGGATCAGGTAGGCAATGATCAGAATGATGTACTGGGCCACCTGCGTCCAGGTCACGGCCCGCATGCCGCCCAGGAAAGAGCAGACCAGGATGCCGCCCAGACCCACGAAGATGCCGATCTCGAAGGCCAGCCCCGACAGACGCATGGTGATCAGGCCCACGCCGTAAATCTGCGCCACCACGTAAGTGAACGAGCAAAGGATGGCCGCCAGCACACCCACGAAACGCGGAATGTTGCCTTCATAACGCGCACCCAGGAAGTCGGGAATCGTGAACTGCCCGAACTTGCGCAGGTAGGGCGCCAGAAACAGCGCCACCAGGCAGTAGCCACCCGTCCAACCCATGATGAAGGCCAGGCCACCGTACCCGGTGAGGTACAGCGTGCCGGCCATGCCGATGAACGACGCTGCGCTCATCCAGTCGGCGCCCGTGGCCATGCCGTTGTAC
This sequence comes from Rubrivivax sp., assembly GCA_031429255.1. GTDB lineage: Bacteria > Pseudomonadota > Gammaproteobacteria > Burkholderiales > Burkholderiaceae_C > Rubrivivax. The sequence goes on along the minus strand of JANOZF010000201.1, from coordinate 2,629 downwards.
ACGGCGGGCACGCGACGGCCGGCCACGTAGTACTCGGCCGCGTCGTTGGTGCGGCTCATGATGCCGATGCCGGCATACAGACCCACGGTGGCCAGCAGGAAAATGATGCCGATCGCACCGCGCGACAGGCCCATCTGTTCGGCAAGGGCAAGAATCAGCACAAAGACGATGAAGCCTCCGGTGTACCAGCCGTAGACCTTGTTCAGCCCCTTCTTGAAGGCCTCATTGGCCTCTTTGTTGGTGGCACCCGCTTGGGGTTCGAAACTCAAGCCAGCCATGTCATTCCTCCTCGGCAACGCCGTGTTCGATGTCCAGCTTGTTCATGTAGTTCGCGTAGAACCAGATGATCACGCAGTAGATGATCAACGAGCCTTGTGAAGCCATCCAGAAACTGAACGGCCAGCCAAAGAAGTTGAAACTCAGGTCGCGAGCAAAGTAGCTCACGACATAGGTCACCACAAACCAGATGAACAAGAGGATCGCTGTGATCCGCAAGTTCTTCTGCCAGTAGCGCTGGTGGTTATCACTCACCTTCATTGCGTCACCTCTTGATGATTCACCCTGTTCGGGCTTTGATTGTCTGAACACACATCGCTGCCTGTCCCGGGGCAGCACCACAGCCGGCGGCGCACCGGCCCACCTTCAAGGCCGGCCCCCGTCAAGGGGCCTTGCCTTCCACGAGCAAGCCCGTCTCACGCTCCAGCTGAGCAGCCACCTTGGGCTCGAAGCCCTTGAGGTGGCGAATGATCTTCACCGCCTTGTCGGGCTCTTGCCGGTCCACATGCACCCTGGCCAGCTGGTACCAGCCATAGGGACTCATCGGCTGCAGTTCGGTGTTGCGCTTCAGCGCTGCGACAGCCTCGTCAAAACGATGCAAGCGGATGAGCACCAGGCCCAGGCCGTACCAAGCGCGGTCGAGCTCGGGGCTCATCTCGGTGGCCTTCAAAAAGGCCTCTCGGGCCTCTTCAAGGTGCCCGGCAGCTTCGAGCATGAAGCCATGGTTGAACCAGGTTCTGGCTGTCGCGGAAGGCAGGCGCACCAGCCGGTTTGAATCAACCAGGGCCTCAGCCGTGCGCTTCAGCTGCGCCAGCAGGTGCGCGCGGCTGGACAGCGCATAAGCGTCGTCCGGCCACAGCCGCAACATGCGGTTGAAGATGCCCAGGGCTGCGGTTTCACGGCCCAGGACCAGCTGGCCGACCGCCTGCACCTTCAGCCAGAGGTATTCAAACTGGTTCATCGGCACCCCGCTTGCCCCACCATGTTGCTGGTGACGCAGATGTCCGCGCGCTCAAACGTGACCACTGCGTACACCACCAGCAGCAGCAAGAACGTCACGACCGGCACATGCTGATCGGCCACCAACTTTGGCGTTAGCTTGCGCACAGGCAAGGTGAAGGGCTTCGACAGCACTTGCAGCAGCTTGTAGAAGAAGTTCGTCTCGCGCTTGGCGCCCGCCAGGACGAACAGCACAGCCTGCCCAGCCAATGCCAGCAAGGCGATGTACAGGACGAGTTGAACGGCGTTTAGAAAAGTGAGCATGGCTGTCTGGAAACTGACAGCCCGACTGTTGTGGCGTCTGCTTACTGTCCTCTGACAGTGGCCCGCGTCTTTAGGCAAGCACCGATAGGCATAACCCTGAGCGCGTGGTGTCGTCGGCTTCGTGGCCTTCCTGGCCTGCTGCCTGCAGGTCAAGCGCAAGGCCAAGCTCAGGGCCTTGGCGGGTGGCACGACACCGCGCGAGATGCTCGCCAAGTTCAAGACTCTGCAGATGGAGGACGTGCATCTGCCCACCACCGATGGCCGCGAGTGGACCCTGTCGCGTTGCGCGCAGCCCGAGTCCGGACATCATGCTGCCGGACCAACTGCGACTGAGTTTCACGCCGGCCCTGCCCGGCGGCGTGGCGGCAGCGGCCGCCGGCGCGCGACATCGCGCACCGGCGGGCTCGAGTCCTTGCGGACTCGCGCGTGGACTTACCGGACCTTGCCCGCCTTCCAGGCGTCGAGCAGGGTCTGGTAGGCGATGGTCTCGCCCTTGGGCTTCTCGTTGGCCAGCTTGGCCCACGGTGCCGCCTTGTCGCTCAGGTATTTCTTCGGGTCCTCCTTGGGGTTGAGCTTGGGCGGGCACTTGGCCATGCCGGCGCGCTCCAGCCGCGCCATCACGTCGTCCATCTCCTCGGCCAGGGTGTCCATCGCCTTTTGCGGCGTCATCTCACCCGTGACCGCCTGCGCCACGTTCTTCCACCACAACTGCGCCAGCTTCGGGTAGTCGGGCACGTTGGTGCCGGTGGGTGTCCAGGCCACGCGCGCCGGGCTGCGGTAGAACTCCACCAGGCCACCCAGCTTGGGCGCCAAGTCGGTCATGGCCTGGCTCTGGATGTCGCTTTCGCGGATCGGTGTCAGACCGGTGATGGTCTTCTTCAGGCTCACCGTCTTGCTGGTGATGAACTGAGCGTACAGCCAGGCGGCGGCCGTCTTGTCGGCCGGGTGGTCGGCAAAGAAGGTCCAGCTGCCGACGTCCTGGTAGCCGTTCTGCATGCCCTGCTTCCAGTACGGGCCGTTGGGGCCGGGGGCCATGCGCCACTTCGGTGTGCCGTCCTCGTTGACGACCGGCAGGCCCTTCTTGGTCATG
>JANOZF010000200.1:0-2611 GCA_031429255.1 Rubrivivax sp. | reverse complement strand
CCAAGGCCAGTGCGTCCTGCGGTTCCTGCACCGGCCTGGTGGAACAACTGCTGATGTTCACGGCCGGCGGCGACTACAGCGCCGCGCCCAAGCTCAAGGCCATGTGCGGCTGCACCGACCACGGACACCAGGCGGTGCGCGACGCCATCACCGCACAGCACTGGCTGAGCATCGACGAAGTCTACAACGGCATGGACTGGCGCACGCCCAACGGCTGTGCCAGCTGCCGCCCGGCCGTCAACTACTACCTGCTCAGCAGCTGGCCCAAGGAAGCGCAGGACGACCCGCAGAGCCGCTACATCAACGAACGCAGCCACGCCAATATTCAGAAGGATGGAACCTACAGCGTGATACCGCGCATGTGGGGCGGCGAGACCACGGCCGACGAACTGCGCCGCATCGCCAACGCGGTGGACAAGTACAACATCCCCACGGTGAAGGTCACCGGCGGCCAGCGCATCGACCTGCTGGGCGTGAAAAAGGAAGACCTGCCCGCGGTGTGGAAGGACATCGGCATGCCCAGCGGCCACGCCTACGCCAAGGCGCTGCGCACGGTGAAGACCTGCGTCGGCAGCGAGTGGTGCCGCTTCGGCACGCAAGACAGCACGCAGATGGGCAAGGACCTGGAACGGGCCCTGTGGCGCATGTACGCGCCGCACAAGGTGAAGCTGGCAGTCAGCGGTTGCCCACGCAACTGTGCGGAGGCCGGCATCAAGGACGTGGGTGTGATCGGCGTCGACAGCGGCTGGGAGCTGTACGTGGCCGGCAACGGCGGCATCAAGACCGAGGTGGCGCAGTTCCTGGTCAAGGTGAAGACGCCCGAAGAAGTGCTGGAATACAGCGGCGCCTTCCTGCAGCTGTACCGCCTGGAAGGCTGGTACCTGGAACGCACGGTGCACTACCTGCACCGCGTCGGTCTGGACCATGTGAAGAAGCGCATCCTGGAAGACCACGCCGGCCGCCAGGCGCTGTGGGAGCAGCTGCAGTTCAGCCTGGACGGTGAACCGGACCCCTGGTTCGAATTCGAGAAAGCGAATGTCGACCTGCGCCAGTTCCAGCCGGTGGCGGTGATGAAGCTGGAGACGGCGTGATGAGCCACTGGACCGTGATCTGCCGCGTGGAAGACATTCCGGTGCTGGGCGCGCGCCGCGTGGCCCGTGCACAGGGCCTGCCGGTGGCCGTGTTCCGCAACAGCGAAGACGAGGTCTTTGCGCTGCTCGACCGCTGCCCGCACAAGGCCGGTCCGCTGAGCCAGGGCATCGTCAGCGGCCGCCAGGTGGCCTGCCCGCTGCACAACTGGAACATCGGCCTGGACGACGGCTGCGCCAAAGGCACCGACAGCGGCTGCACGCCTTCGTTTGCGTGCAAAGTGGAAGCAGGGGCCGTTTATCTCGATACCGCAGAACTGGCCAGCAAGGCGCTGGATCTGGCGCCGCCGCTGGCGGGCCCGCGTCCAGCTCCCTCTCCCTTTCAGGGAGAGGGCAGGGGTGAGGGTGCAATCTCAGCGACAAGATGATTTCGCTGCCTGTCACCATTCACCCTCACCCTAACCCTCTCCCTGCAAGGGAGAGGGAACCAAGAGAAACCCGATCCACCTGCCCCTACTGCGGCGTGGGTTGCGGCGTCATCATCGAAAGCCAGGGCGCCACCATCACCGGCGTGCGTGGCGACCCCGAGCACCCGGCCAACTTTGGCCGCCTGTGCACCAAGGGCAGCACGCTGGCGCTGACCGCCGCGCCGCATCTGCAGGGCCAGCGCGCACTGCAGCCGCTGCTGCGCGCCAGCCGCAGCGAGGCACTGCTGGCCACCCCCTGGGACACGGCGCTGCAGACCCTGGCCCAGCGCATCGCCAGCACGGTGGCGCAGCACGGCCCCGACGCCATCGGCCTGTATCTCAGCGGCCAGTTGCTAACGGAAGATTATTACGTCTTCAACAAGCTGGCCAAGGGCCTGATCGGCACCAACAACGTCGACACCAATTCGCGCCTGTGCATGAGCAGCGCCGTGGCCGGCTACAAGGCCAGCCTGGGCAGCGATGCGGTGCCCGGCTGCTACGACGACATCACGCTGGCGCAGACGGTGTTCATCACCGGCAGCAACATGGCCTGGGCGCACCCGGTGCTGTACCGCCGGCTCGAAGACGCGCGCAAGGCCAGGCCTGCGATGAAGGTCATCGTGGTCGACCCGCGGCGCACCGAAACCGCCGCCGAAGCCGACCTGCACCTGCAGCTGTTGCCCGGCACCGACGTGGTGCTGCACCATGCGCTGCTGCACGTGATGCTGTGGGAAGGTCTGGTGGACCACGCCTTCATCGAAGCCCACACCAGCGGCTTTGCCGCGCTGCGCGACCGCGTGCGTGAATTCAGCCCCGCACACGCGGCCAAGACCTGCGGCCTGCGCGCTGACGACATCGTGCAGGCGGCGCGCTGGTTTGCCGGCCAGCCAAAAGACGGCGCTGCATCGGGGCAACGCCGCACGCCCACGCTGTCGCTGTGGTGCCAGGGCTTGAACCAGAGCAGCAGCGGCACCGACAAGAACACCACGCTCATCAACCTGCACCTGGCCACGGGCCAGATCGGCAGGCCCGGGGCCGGCCCACTGTCGCTCACCG
>JANOZF010000199.1:0-14971 GCA_031429255.1 Rubrivivax sp. | reverse complement strand
CAGGTCGAGAACATCGAGCGCCGGCACGCCAAGGCGAATGCCGAGTACCGCGAAGAGATCCTGCAGGCCGATCCGGCCAAGCGCCGCAAGGCCGCGCTCAAACGCGGTGTCGAGCGCGCCGAGATGCTGTACGGCAAGCTCGACGCGGCGCAGCGCGAACGGCTCGGCGAGGCGCTGGCGCAGTCTCCTTACGACCCCGAGCGCTCGTTCGCGCAGCGAAGGCGTTCGCAGCAAGATGCGGTGCAGATCTTCCGCCAGGCCGCCGGCGGCGATGCAGCCGGCCGCAAGGCGACGCAGGATGCGCTCGCGGCTTATGCGCTGGCGATGCAGCAGCCCGCGGACGCCGAGGCCCGGCGCTACAGCGAAGAGGTGACGCAGTACAACTGCGCCCTCATGGCCGGGGTGCACAACGGCACCACGCCCGAGCAGCGCCGCCACGCCGCCGACAAACTTGCCGACTGGAGCGGCGACCTGCGTTACCTGGCCGCCGAGGCGCGGCGCTGAGCAGGTCAGTGAGGGAGAGGTTCCTGGTGCGTTGCTTTTCTCCCTCTCCCGCATGCGGGAGAGGGAGTCAACCAAGACAACTGTCCTTGTTCCGGAACGGTCAGCGCACCACCGGCAGCTCGATCGATACCCGGCGCGGGTTGACTCCGCCGTTCGGGAAGTCCTTCAGCGCGGCCTGGAACATCGCCGGCAGGTAGGCGGACATCGAGTCGGTGTAGCCGTCGTTGCGCGCCCGCGCCTCGTAGAGCGGCGCGCCGCTGCTGCGGTCGCGGATCAGCAGCATCACCTCGCGCTCGTAACGCAGGCCGCCGTAGCCGAGGTTCAGCCCGAATCCTCCCCCCCAGCGGCCGTGGCCCCAGGCGCCGCGGCCGACGTGCAGGCCGCCGCCCCACCACAGCGGGTCGGGGTAGAGCGGCAGGGTGGGCGTGACGTTGGCGCCGAGCTGCACGCTCACGTCGGCGCTGGCCGGCGAGCTGGCCGGACGGAAGCCGGCCGCTTCGATCGCGCCGCGCGCCGCGTCTTCGAGCGCCTGCTGGCGCTCGGGGCGGGTCTGCTGCGACGGCAGGCGTTCGAAGGCGTAGGTGGCCGCGCCGCGCGCCGCCGGCCACTGGCTGTAGCTCGACACCTCGCTGTCGAGCTGGCGCATGGCCGCGCAGCCGCCGAGCAGCACCAGGGCTGCCGCCGCCGCCGAAATTCCGAGGGTCTTGTTCATGCTGTGTCTCCTGTGCTGTCCAGCCGGGTCGATCGCTACCGGCGCACCCGCTTCAACCCTGCGCCGGCCTCTGGACCGGCCTGGCCACCGCATCGTGCGCCGGCTGGAGAAGCATCGGCTGCAGCGGGGTCACCCCGAGGTCGTCGGGGTCGAACGCCCGATCGCCCTGCGCCGACGCGACGCCCGTGGCTTTGAGCGTCGCGAAAGGGTGCAGGTTCCGGTCCATCAGGTGCGAAGGCACGATATGCCCCATCGCGCGCACCAGGTTGTCGATCCGCCCCGGGTGTTCGCGCTCCCATCCGCGCAGCATCTCGCGCGCCTGCACCCGCTGCAGGTTCGGCTGGCTGCCGCACAGCGTGCACGGGATGATCGGGTAGCGTTGCAGCGCGGCCCAGCGTTCGAGATCGACCTCGGCCACGTAGGCCAGCGGGCGGATCACGACATGCCGGCCGTCGTCGCTGACCAGCTTGGGCGGCATGCCCTTCATGCGCCCGCCGAAGAACATGTTCATGAACAGCGTCTGCACCATGTCGTCGCGGTGGTGGCCGAGCGCGATCTTGGTCGCGCCCAGCTCGCCGGCCACGCGGTACAGGATGCCCCGCCGCAGCCGCGAACACAGACTGCACAGCGTCTGTCCTTCGGGAATGAGCTTCTTCACGATGGAGTAGGTGTCCTGCTCCTCGATGTGGAAGGGCACGCCCAGTGCCTTCAGGTAGGTGGGCAACACCGCTTCGGGAAAGCCGGGCTGCTTCTGGTCCAGATTGACGGCCACGATGTCGAAGGGAACCGGCGCGCGCTTGCGCAGGCTGAGCAGCACGTCGAGCATCGCGTAGCTGTCCTTGCCGCCCGACAGACACACCATCACCTTGTCGCCGGCCTCGATCATGTTGAAGTCGGCAAGCGCCTGGCCCACCTGGCGGTGCAGCCGCTTGCTGAGCTTGTTGGCCTCGAACACGGCCTTGCGCGGGTCTGGCAGGCGCTCGGTTTCTGCTTCGGGCAGGGCCATCAGTTGAGCGGCGGTGGTAGGGGCATTCATGGCGCGTCTTTCTTGATGGCAAACACTTCCACACCCACGGCGTCGCAGTCGGGGTAGACGTCGGATTTTTCGCTCGACACGCGCGCGGCACGCACCTGCGGGTGCTGCAGCATCAACGCCAGCAGATCGTCGACCAGGGTCTCCTGCAGCCCGATGTGGCCGCGGGCGATGCGCTGGCTCACCGTCTGGCGGATGAAGTCGTAGTCCACCACCTCGGCCAGTTCGTCGGCCTTGGGTGTGGTGCTGGCCAGCGGCACGAAGAGGTCGACGTTGATCAGCAGCCGCTGGCTGCGGCCTTTTTCGAAGTCGTGCACGCCGATGTGGGCATCGACGCGGTAGTTGCGCAGGAAAAGGCGCCGGCAGTCGGCGAGGCGGGGTGAGTCCAGATGCATCAGGGGGCTTTCGGTGCGGGTGCTGCGCGGGGTGTTGGTGACGATGTGGATGTGAATGTTGATGGGGGTGGTGGTGCAGCGTCGCGGGCCAGGAACATCACGTCGCGGGTCTGAGGCTGCAGGTGCTGGCCGCCGTCCACCAGCAGCGTGGTGCCGGTGATGGCGGGCGATTCCAGCAAAAAGTGCACCGCACGTGCCACGTCCAGCGGGGTGGAACTGCGGCCCAGCGGCGTCATGCGGTGCGATGCCGCGAATTCGGCGCTGTTCATGTCGCCCGACAGCATCGTCACGCCGGGGGCCACGCCACACACCCGCACCCGTGGCGCCAAGGCCTGCGCCAACAGTGTGTTGGCGGCTTCCAGCGCGGCCTTGCTCAGCGTGTACGAGACATGGTCGGGGTTCGGGTTGAACAGTTTCTGGTCCAGCAGGTTGACCACAACGCCTGGCGCTTGGCCGTCGGCATCTGCGGGCTGCAGCGCGTGCAGCGCACGGGCCAGCACGATGGCCGGCGCGGTGTTGGCGCGCCAGTGGCGGTCCATCATCGCGTAGCTGAAACTGGCGACATCGTCGTATTCAAAGAGCGAGGCGTTGTTCACCACCGCGTCCAGGCGGCCCATCGCGCGGTGCACGGCCAGCGGCAAGGCCGCGCAGGCGGCCTCGTCGGCCAGGTCGGCAGCAAAGGCCAGCGCTGCACAAGGCGAGCCGGCCAGGCCCTGCGCGGCGGCCACCGTCTGCGCTGCTGCTGCGGCCGAGTGACGGTAATGCACCGCCACGCGCCAGCCCTGGGCCACCAGATGCAGGGCAATCTCGCGCCCGATGCGCTGCCCGGCGCCAGTGACCAGCGCCACACGGGCAGGTGTTGCAGAAACGGAAACGGTGCTGTTCATCGCCTTTTTACAATCCACCGGATGCAGACACCCGGGGCGATGAGTTTATCGGCGCGCCCACAAAACCCCTTGACGGCTGAACTGGCGCACAAGCTCGGCCGGGCGATGGCGGCCGCCGGTGGCTGGTTGCCGTTTGACCGCTTCATGGCCATGGCGCTGTATGAGCCCGGCCTGGGCTATTACGCACGCGGCCATGCGGTGTTCGGCACCCTGCCTGAAGACGGCAGCGACTTCGTCACCGCGCCCGAGTTGTCGCCGTTGTTCGGCCAGGCCTTGGCGGTGCAGGTGGCGCAGGCGCTGGACGCCGCGGCATCTGGGCAGGTGCTGGAATTCGGCGCCGGCTCGGGTGCGCTGGCCGCGCAGTTGCTGCAGGCCCTGGGCAGCCGGGTGCAGCGCTACCGCATCGTCGAGGTGTCGAGCACGCTGCGCGCCCGCCAGGCGCTCCGGTTGGCTCCCTGGGCGGGCCGGGTGGACTGGCTCGATGCCTGGCCTGACACCATCGAGGGCGTGGTGGTGGGCAACGAGGTGCTCGATGCAATGCCGGTGCAATTGCTGCGCTGGGACGGGCAGCAATGGTTCGAGCGCGGGGTGCAGCAGGCCGCCGGCGGCGGCTGGGCCTGGGCCGACAGGCCCACTGCACTGCGGCCGCCGCTGGAGCGCGGCTTCGTGCCCGGCACGGTGACCGAGATCCACCCGCAGGCCGAGGCCTTCGTGCGCAGCCTGGCCCAGCGCCTGCTGCGCGGCGCGGCGTTTTTCATCGACTACGGTTTCCCGGAGTCGGAGTACTACCACCCGCAGCGCAGCGGCGGCACGCTGATGTGCCACCGTGCGCACCGCGCCGACGACAACCCGCTGCTCGACGTGGGCGACAAGGACATCACCGCGCACGTCAACTTCAGCGGCCTGGCGCTGACGGCGCAGGACGCCGGCCTGCAGGTGCTGGGCTACACCAGCCAGGCGCACTTTCTCATCAACTGCGGCCTGCCCGCGCTGCTGCAGGGTGCCGACGTGCGCACGGTGGCCCACGCGCAGAAACTGATGACCGAGCACGAGATGGGCGAGCTGTTCAAGGTGCTGGCGCTGTCGCGTGGCATCGAGCTGGACGCGCTCGGGTTTGCCAGCGGCGACCGTTGCCACATGCTGTGACCATGGCGGCTGCCGGCGTGCCTTGGCCCGCGCAGCTTCGGCGTGTTCCCCAGGGTGTGAAACACTCAGCGCCACGATGCGCTGGATACTGGTCTTCCTGCTGGCTTTTGTGCTCTTCAACGGGCTGCAGGCCTGGTTGCGCAAGATCGGCCTGGGCAAGTTGCCCGGCGACTTCAGCATCAGGCTGGGCGGGCGCGAAATCTATGTGCCGCTGGCCAGCTCGGTGGTGCTCAGCGTGCTGGGCATGTTGATCGGCATGTTCATCTGAGAGAGTGTTGACGAAGTGAATGGCACGCGGGTGCCATTCACTTCGTCAACACCCGCTGAGGCAGTGCGGCGCTGCAGCACCTGCAGCGCGATAGGGCCGCCTTCAGCTTGAGATGGTCCACTCGTGTGCGCACTTGCGGCAGCGCACCGCAACGCAGGTGCCCTCAGCGTCGCTCTTCAGCAGTTCCAGACGCCCGTAGGTCTGGCACTGCGGGCAGTCTGCCTGTTTGGCTGCCGCCTCGGCGTGCGACAGCAGGCCCAGATAGCGGCGCATGGCCCACAAGCCCATGGCGGCGCAGACCCCGCCGGCCAGCAAGTCGGTGACCTGGTCTTGCCAGCCCCGAAAGCGCCAGGCTGCTTCAAACGCGGCGAGCAGGCCGATGACGCACAGGATCATCAACACCAGATGGGCGTGGCTCTGCAGCAGCTCCCGTTCGTACCATTTGCGAAAGCCATGTTTCTTGATGCCGTCGGCCAGCTTCATGGATCCTGCTCCAGCGGTGATGGTTTTTGGCTGCGGGGCGGGCACATGGTGTCACACTTCAGCCAGAAGCGCCGCGCTCGACCGACGCGCCAGATGACGTCCGGGAGACGGACCAAACACCCGAACAACTCCAGATGCACGCTACCCATTCAGGCCCGTCACGCCCCCGGCCCCCGTACCCGACCTCGCGCTTGAAAGTGGCAGCGCTGGTGCTCGGCTTGATGACCACTTCGCCACTCTGGGCGCAGGTGAGCGCGCTGCTGGTGATCGAACCAACCGAACGCAAGGACGGGAACCTGGTGTCTCGCAGCGGGCTGGAAGCCGGCCTGGGCAAGGCGCTGGGGCAGACGGTGAACGTGCAATCGTCCGAAGACCTGACCGACGCGATGCGGCTTTCGCGCAGTGGCGGGCCTGATGTCTTCATTGCGCCACCCCAGGTGGTGGCGTCGGCGCTGGCCCATGGCTATGAACTGGTGGGCAGCACCGAAGGTGAAGAGCAGTACCTGCTGATCGGCAGGGCCGGCCTGGCCGGCGCCGCTGCGCTGCGCGGCCAGGGCCGCCTGTACCTGCCGCAGCAGGATTCGATCTACACCTATCTGGCGCGCGGCCTGCTGACGGCAGAAACCTTGTCGTTCCGCGACCTGAAGCAGGTGCAGTACGCGCGATTCCCGCAGGCCGGCCTGACGGCGCTGACCATGAAACTGGCCGATGCGACGGTGATACGCCGCGCCGATTGGGAGGCCTGGGCCCTGGCCAACCCCGGCGAAGCCCGCCAGCTGGCCACATCGGGCCCGGTGCCGGGCGGGCTGTCGGTGGCGGTAAAGGCCAGCCTGCCGGCCGAGTTGCGCAGCCGCGTGGCGCGCTGGTTCGAGACGGCGGCCCCGACGGCGGGGCTGAAACCGGTAGCGCTGCGCAGCGAGCGTGCCGCCTATCAGCGTGTCGCCGAGTGGGGCACGTTCACGCCGGTGGCGCTGGCGGGTGCCACCGTGGTGGACGCGGCCGTCGTCAAGCGACTGCAGGCGCAGGGTGCGGTGCTGGTGGACACGCGCACCCAGGCTGAATTCGATCAACGCCACATCGATGGCGCGCGCTGGGTGCCCTATGTCGAGAAGAGCCTGAAGGACGTGGTCTACGACACCAAGGCCGACGACTTTGCCGGCCTGTCGGCGCTGGACAAGGGCAAGCCGACGGTTTTCCTGTGCAACGGCGCCGAATGCTGGAAGAGCTACAAGGCCAGCCGCGCCGCGCTGGCCGCCGGCTTCAAGCAGGTGTACTGGTTCAGGGGTGGCATGCCGGAGTGGCTGAAGGCGCCGTGAGGGAGTGGACCGCGGCGCCAGGCGCGGTTCAGTGCGGCTCCAGGCCGGGTCCTGTCCCCGGTTCTGCCTCTATGCCGGCGGCTTTCTGCTGCTGGCAATGGTGAACGGCCTGCACGCGCGCTTCACGCACCGCGTCGCCGATGGCGGGCCCCCGTGCCCCTCGCCCGGCGGCCGTTGCTGCCACGCTGGCACTGTCTACGGCAAACGCTGACTGCAGCAAAGGTGGCAGCCTGTGTGCCGGCAGGTAGGGCACGCGCTCGAGACCGGTGCGGCCCTGCGCGTCGGCCTGGCAGGCCTGCAGCACGGCGCCCAGGCGGTCGGGGCGCCGCAACAGATCGCAGCGCTCGAACAGGCGCAACAGCGCGGCGGCATTCAGGGTGCCGCTGGCGTGGATGTGTGCGTGTTCACGCGCCACCACGTCGGCAAGTTCGCGGCAGTCGTTGGGCACACGCAGGCGTTCGGCCACCCCCCGAGCCAGCCGCGCGCTGCGCTGTTCGTGGCCGTGGTGGCGCGGCAGCAACTCGGCCGGCGTCGTGCCCTTGCCCAGGTCGTGCATCAGGCAGGCCCAGCGCACGGGCAGCGCCGCGCCCAACTCGGCAGCGCGGTCCAGCACCAGCATCAGGTGCACGCCGGTGTCCACCTCGGGGTGGTAATCGCGCCGCTGCTGCACGCCCCACAGGCGGTCGGCCTCGGGCAGCAGACGCGCCAGCGCGCCGCAGTCTCGCAACACCTGCAGCATGCGGCTGGGCCGTGGCGTCATCAGGCCGCGTGACAGCTCCTGCCACACGCGTTCGGGCACCAGGGCATCGACTTCGCCGTGCTGCACCATCTGCTGCAACAGGGCCGCAGTCTCGGGTGCCACCGTGAAGTCGGGGAAACGTGCCGCCAGCCTTGCCAGGCGCAGCAGCCGTACCGGGTCTTCGACAAAGGCGTCGGAGACATGACGCAGCACTCGCGCCTGGATGTCGCGCTGGCCGCCATAGGGGTCGACCAGCGTGCCGTCTTCGGCCTGTGCGATGGCGTTGATGGTGAGGTCGCGCCGCGCCAGGTCTTCTTCCAGCGTCACCTCGGGTGCGGCGTGCACCACGAAGCCGCGGTAGCCCGGCGCCGACTTGCGCTCGGTGCGCGCCAGCGCCACCTCTTCGCCCGTCTGCGGGTGGATGAAGACCGGAAAGTCCTTGCCTACCGCACGGTAGCCCTGGTCCAGCAGGGTCTGCGGCGTGGTGCCCACGGCCACCCAGTCGCGGTCGCTGGCGGGCAGGCCCAACAGCGCATCGCGCACCGCCCCGCCCACCACATACAGGCGGGGTGTGCGTGGCGGGGGCGTGGTTTCAGCGGTGCTTGCGATAGGGCTCTTCAAAGTCCAGGTAGTCCTGCTCGGCCAGCGCGTCCTTGATCCACGCGGCCACGCCCGGCGCGGCGCTGACGCGCTGCACGTAAGCGTGTGCGGTTTCGGACATCGGCAGCGCGTAGGTGACCATGCGCATGCACACGGGCGCGAACATGGCATCGGCAGCGCAGAAACGGCCGAACAGGAAAGGCCCGCCGCTGGTCTTCAGCGCGTCGGCCCACAGCGCCTGCACGCGCGCCACGCTGGCGCGCAGCGCCTCGTGCTCCTGCCACAGGCGCGCGCCGACCTCGGGCAGCCGCGCTTCGATGTTCATCGGGCAGTGGTTGCGCAGCGCTCCAAACCCGCTGTGCATCTCGGCGCTGACGCTGCGCGCGCGAGCTCTCTGCAGGCGGTCTTCAGGCCACGCACCAGCGGCCGGGAACTTGTCGCTCAGATACTCGGCAATGGCCAGGCTGTCCCACACCGCAAAGCCTTCGTCCAGCAGCACCGGCACCTGGCCAGTGGGGTTCACGCTCGCCACGGCCTTGCGATAGGGCGAGCCCGGGGTGAAGTCGAAGCGCAGCTTGTGCTCTTCGAAGGCGATGCCCATCTGGTGCAGCAGCACCCAGGGCCGCATCGACCAGGACGAGTAGTTCTTGTTGCCTATGACGAGTTGCATGGTGCGTATGCCGTGGTGGTGAAGCCGCTGGTGATGCTACGCGGTGCCGTGCGCGGGCGGGTTGCAGCTCGCTGATGAGCTGGATGAGCCGGCCTCATCCATTCGCCGACGGCTGCACCGCCAGTTGTTGCCGCGTCAACGCCGCCTGTGCCAGCACCCAGTTCTCGAAAGCCCGCAAGTCCGGCCTGTCATGCCGGGCAGGCCAGCGTACCAGCCAGTAGGCGACAGGCGAGGGCACACGTCCGGCCACACCAAAAGGTTCCATCAGTTCACCGCGCTGCAGGGCTTCCTGCACCAGTGGCAGGCGGGCCAGCGCCACGCCCTGACCGGCCAGCGCAGCCTGCACCTGCTGGTAGGTGAAGTTCAGGTACACCCAGCCGCGGGGCTGCAGCGCCGCCTTGTCGTTTTCGCGCAGCCAGTGGCGCCAGGTGAGATAGGCCGTGCTGGACCGGTTGTCGTCTTCTTCCAGCAGCGTGTGGCGCGCCAAATCGGCCACGCGGCGCAGTGGCTGGCGTTGCATCAGGGCCGGGCTGACCACCGGTGTGAGCACCTCGCCGAACATCATCGTCGAGCCCTGCGGTGCCTGGTCCGGGTGGCAGTAGCGCAGCGCCAGGTCGATCTGCGGCTCGTCCAGACTGGCCATCTGTTCGCTGGCCGCGATGCGGATATCGGACTCGGGGTGGCGGTTCTGGAAGTCGGCCAGGCGTGGCAACAACCACAGCGACGCAAAGGAAGCAAAGGTGGCCACCCCCACGGGCTGGCGCCCCTGGCTGCTGCGGATTTGGCGCACCGTGCTGTCCAGTTGGGCCAGCAGCGGCTCCACGCTGCGCAGCAGCCCTGCGCCAGTGGGCGTGAGCTCGACGTGGCGCGTGCCGCGCAGAAACAGCGTCGTCCCCAGTTCGGCTTCCAGGGCCTTGATCTGCCGGCTGATGGCGGGTTGGGTGAGGTGCAATTCCTCGGCCGCGGCGCGAAAACTCAGGTGCCGCGACACCGCGGTGAAGGCACGCAGGTTGCCGACGGCGAGCGGTCGGTGGAGGGACCTATTCATGCGTTCTGATTATCAGTGAGCCGCTCAATGGTGATTGGACGGGGTCTGCTCCCTTGGCCAGAATTCCTCTAACAGCAAGACCAGGAGTTTCGTCATGTCGCACGCGTCCGCCTCCACCAAGCCCATGCGCGCAGCGCATCAGTCGACAGCGCCGTGGCTGACCACGCTGGCGGCTGACGAGGTGCTGCACCTGCAGGGCGTGACCGCCCGTCGCTGGTTGCTGGTGCAGCGCGGCCGCCTGTGGGTGACGGCCGCCACGGCGTTGCCAGGGCCCGCAGCGCGTGAAGCCGACATCTGGTTGGCCGAAGGTGACAGCCTGAGCCTGCCGGCGGGCTCCAGTTGGCTGCTGCAGGCGGGGCCGCAGGTTGAATGGATGCTGCTGGAACAACCCGTTCAACCCAAGCCGCCTGACCGGCTGAAGCTGAAAATGCTGGGTCGTTGGTTCAGCCGCTTCCCCCGGATGTTGGTCGTATCCGGCCAACCGGCGTGAAGCTCCGCGCACGCTGAGCCCGCGTGCCCAGCCGCTCTCAGCGCCCGGTCATGCCGCGCCAGCGGTTCAGCCGGGCGCGGCCCACCTGGCTGCCCAGGTACTGCGGCGCCACGGCTTCCAGTGCCGTGGGCGTGATGCCCAGCGCCTGCAGCCCTGGCAGGCGGCCTGTGACGACGTTGGGCACCTGCATCGACGCCACGTTGTCGCGCGACATCAGCGGCTGGCCGGGCAGCAGTTCCATCACGGTGGCCTGCAGCCGGCCCAGGAAAGTGGGCAGAGGGACTTGTGGCCGTTCGTGCCCGCTGTAGCGGCCGGCCAGCCGCACCAGATCGGACAGCGTGTAGACGGTGGGTCCGGCGCACTCGTAGACCTGCCCGGCGGTGTCGGGGCGTTGCAGGCAGTTGACGACGGCCCGGGCCACGTCCTCGACCCACACCGGCTGAAACCGGGCGTCGCTGCCGGCCAGCGGCATCAACGGCGCCAGCGCCTGCAGCCGGGCGAAGACGCGCAGGAACTGGTCGTCGGCACCGAAGATCACCGAAGGCCGCAACACGGTGGTGCGCAGTGCCGGCTGGGTGGCCAACGCGGCTTCACCCTGGGCCTTGCTGCGCAGGTACATCGAGGGCGCATCGCTGGCCACGCCCAGCGCACTGATGTGCACCAGGCGCGGCACGCCAAAGGCGGCGCAGGCCACTGCGATCTTGCGCGGCAGCGCCACGTGAACGTGATCAAAAGCCGCGGTGTTGCCGTGCAGGATGGCCACCAGGTTGACCACCGCGTCGCAGCCCGTCATCAAGCGTGCCAGTGCGGCGCTGTCGTGCACGTCGGCCTGCACCAGTTCCACCGTGGGCAGTGACTGCACGTGCACGCCATGGGCCAGGTGGCGTGTGGGCACGATGATGCGGCCGCCTGCGGCGCGCCGCGCCAGCGCCTCGCAGACGGAACGGCCGACGAAGCCGGTGCCGCCCAACACCAGGATGTTGCGCGGTGCGGCTGAATCGGCGGTGACGGACGGTGCCATGCTTGGTTGAGAGCTCATCGGGATACTTTCGTGCGGCGCACTTCGCAAATCGTTTCGGGCATGTCAGACGGGATCACGGCAGTTCCTTGTCGGGCGCCGGGGCGGCCGGGTCGCGAGGCCCTATGGACTTGCCCAGCCGGGCCGGCAGGCCCACCAGGGGCTGCCCCAGGATGGCGTTGTAGACCACTGCATTGGCCAGCACCTTCTTCACGTAGTCGCGGGTCTCGTTGAAAGGGATGGTTTCGGCCCAGGCGGCCGGTTCCAGCACCACGCCCTCGCGCCAGCGGCGCGGCCGGCCGGGGCCGGCGTTGTAGGCCGCTGCAGCCAGTGCCAACGAGCCGTCGAAGTCGTCGAGCAGGCGCTTCAGGTAGGCCGCGCCCAGGCGCAGATTGACGGCAGGGTCGTTGATCATCTCCGGCTTGTAGTCCATGCCCACCTTCTGCGCCGTCCAGCGCGCAGTGGCCGGCATCAGTTGCATCAGGCCCGAAGCGCCCACGTGCGAGCGCACGTCGGTGATGAAGCGTGACTCCTGGCGTATCAACCCCAGCATCACGGCCGGTTCCAGCCCCGAAGCCTGCGCGGCCGTCATCAGCTGCTCGCGCAGCGGCAGCGGAAAGCGCTGCGTGATGTGCACCTCGTCGCGGGTGCGTTCGCTGGTGTTGATGCAGCGGTCCCACACCGCCTTTTCACAGGCCCACTGCGCGGCGGCCAGCAGTTGGCGCGTGTTCATGCCACGCAGCGTGTAGTTCCATTCGCGGACACCCTCGGCGCGCAGCCCCAATGCGATGAGTTGCAGGGCGCGGTCGAAGCCTGGGTTCTGGCGGGCTGCCGCCAGCTCTTCTTCGGACGTGGGCGCGGGTGGGGGCGGCAACGCAAACGGCTGGCGCAGGTCGGCACCGGCGAGCTGGGCGTAGAAACCCTGCTGGGCGGCCAGTGCCTGCAGCGCTTCGCGCGCCTGAGCGCGCGCGGCGTCGCCGGCCGTGCCGGGCTTGGCCAGCGCCAGCGTGGCGCGCGCCTTCCAGTACACCCAGGTGCCTTCACGGTCGTCGCTGCGCCCGCCCGCCGTCCAGGCCAGGCCCGGCAGTGTGGCCGCGGCCAAGGCCGATTCGGGCATGGCTTCGATGGCACGCAGCACCAGGCGCCAGCGTTCGGGTTTGTCGCCGCCTTCCCGCAGCGCCGCTCGCACGTGCGAGGCCAGCAGGTCTTCGCTCCACGGTGGCTGCACGCCGGGCTTGTGGGCACGGTCCCAGATTGTCCAGGCGCGGCGTGCATGGTCGGCTGCCGAAGCCTGCTGCTTGAAGGCCGCCTGCTTGGCGACATGGGCCCACGCGGTGGCCGCCGCGGTGGCTGGCAGGCGGTTGGCCCACGCGCCTTCGAGTTGCCCGGCGGTGAAATCGGGGTCGGCTGCGGCGGCGCGCATCAGGGCCAGCAGATCGAGTTCAAAGGCACGCGCGGTGTCGATACCCGGGCCGCTGCGCTTGGACAGGAAACGCGCCGGGTTGTCCCACAGTGTGGCCAAGACTTGATCGGCCCCGGGGCTGGCGAGCTCGGCGGCGATGCGCGCGGCGCGCTGCCGATTGGCTTCCACCGACAGCCGGGCCTCTTGCCAGGCGTCCTGCTTGCTCAGCTGTCCCGCCTGCACCAGCGTCTGCGCCAGCAGCGTGCAGCCGTCGCCAGCGTCCTTCTGCTGGTGCCAAGCGTCGCGCGCGGCCTGGCGCACGTCGTGACCGTCCAGGTACTGCACCAGCAGCGCATAGCAGCCGACCTCGCGGTCGTCGTTCATCCGAAAACGCGGTGCCTCGGCACGGAAGTTGGCCCAGTCACGTCGACGACCCAGTTCCAGCAGCCAGTCGTTGCGCAGACGGTCTTCGACATAGCTGCCCGCCCAGCGCATGAAAAAGGCGCTGAGCTCGGGCTGCTGCGCTTCGGCCAGCCGGTTGTTCAGCTCCCAGTACTCGACCCACTGCGCCAGCGGGTGGCCCTGGACCGACTGGCGCAACTGGGCCAGGCGGGCGCCCAGCGTCTTGTCCTTGCGCGTGAGTGCCTCGCGGGCTTGCAGCACCACACTGTTGCCGGCGCTCAACGCAACGGCGGCTGCGGCCGGGCTGACCGTGCCTTGCGCCCGTGCCGCCGGGGGCAGGGCTGCCAAGCTTGCCAAAAGCCCCGACACGGCCACCATGGCGCCGAAGGCGAGGCGTCGGCCCGGATGCGCTGTCGGTGTGTAGCCGGCAGGGCCTGTAACGGAATTCATCATGGCTTGAATTTAGCGCAGCGCCCGGCGCCTGCAAGCGACAAGAAAAAGGCCGTTCATCGACTGTTGTTGCTGCGCAGCCTGGCCGCGCCGCGTCGCGTGGGGGTGACAGCTGCACCAGGCACCGCCGCGGTCGATCGCAACCGGGTGCCGCCGCCTCGCTTGAGGGACCGCGCGGCCATCGCGGCCTGAAGGGCCAGCGCCACCCATGGCCGCATCAGCGCTGGCGCTTCCAGGGCTTCGTCGGGCGGTGTGCAGTAGGCCAGCTGCACCGTCTGGTGCTTGCCTGCGTAGACGAAGGCCTGGCCACCGGCGGCCTCGAACGTCGGGCGGGTGTGCAGGTTCACTTTCAGATACAGACGGTTGTCGGCGAGCAGCGCCACGAAGAGATCATCCACATAGAACCCCCAGCCGCCGAACATGCGCCTGGCGCGCACGGAGCCGGCGCTTTCGAGCAATTCCATGCAGTGGCTTACCAAGGGTGGCGGGCCTGCAGCCGGGCGGGTGGTCGTGGGTGGGGCCATGGCCTGACAATAAGGGCCCGATGCAGCTGCTGTCCACAAGCCCATGACGCCGACCTCCCTGCCCGGTTTCCAGCCTGGTTTCGAACCCTCGCGCGACAAGCAGACGCTGCGCCGCCAGCTGCAGGCCGAGCGCCAGACGCTGATCGACCGTCATCAGCGCGCCATGCAACTGCAAGAAGTGCTGCGCGTCTGGCTGATGGACCGCGGTCACAAGACGGTGGGGGCCTACTGGCCCATCAAGGGCGAATTTGACGCGCTGCCGGCCTTGTACCGCTGGGCCGAGGCCGACGAAGAACGCTGCATTGGCCTGCCCGTGGTGGACAAGGTCACCAAGCGGCTGAGTTTTCACATGTGGTTTCCGGGCTGCGAGATGGAGGACGACGCTTATGGCATCCCCAAGCCCAAGGACACGCCCGAACTGAAGCCCGAGGTCTTGCTGGTGCCCTGTGTGGGCTATGGGCCCAAGGGCGTGCGTCTGGGCTACGGCGGTGGGTTCTATGACCGCACCCTGGCTTCGCTGCAGCCCCAGCCCCACACGGTGGGGCTGGCTTATGCCAACGGCTTCGTGCCGTGGCTGCAGGCCGAAGCGCACGACGTGCCGCTGCACACCATCTTGACCGACGAAGGACTGGCCTGGCAGCAGCCCTGAGGGCGGTGGTCGTGGCTCAGGCGCGCTGCAGCCGCCGGCACACGTCCAGCGACAACGCGCTTTGGTTCAGCGTGTAGAAGTGGATGCCTGGTGCGCCGCCGGCAATCAGCCGTTCGCACAAGCGCGCCACCACGTCGATGCCGAAGGCACGGATGCTGGCGGCGTCGTCCAGATAGCCTTCCATCTTCAAAGCCACCCAGCGTGGGATCTCGATGCCGTCGCGCTGCGCGAACTG
>JANOZF010000198.1:0-4505 GCA_031429255.1 Rubrivivax sp. | reverse complement strand
CGCGCGGGGTATCTCGGCGTTTGTGGTCGAAGCCGGCACGCCGGGTTTTGAGATCGCCGAACGCATCGAGGTCATCGCGCCGCACCCGTTGGCGCGGCTGCGTTTCAACAACTGCCGGGTGCCGCTAAGCCACCGGATCGGTGGCGCTGGCGAAGGTTTCAAAGTTGCCATGCGCACGCTGGATGTGTTTCGCACCAGCGTGGCCGCAGCAGCACTGGGCTTCGCCCGCCGCGCGATGGAGGAAGCTTTGACGCGCGCCAAAAGCAGGCCGATGTTTGGCGGGCACCTGGCCGACTTTCAACTGACGCAAGCCAAGCTGGCGCAGATGGCGCTGACCATCGACAGCGCGGCCTTGCTGGTTTACCGCGCCGCTTGGGAACGCGACCAGGGCAAAAACGTCACCCGCCAGGCCGCAATGGCCAAGCTGGCCGCCACCGAAGGCGCGCAGCATGTCATCGATGCGGCTGTGCAGCTGTTTGGCGGCCTGGGTGTGGTCAGCGGCGCGCCAGTGGAGCGCCTGTACCGCGAAATCCGCAGCCTGCGCATCTACGAAGGCGCCACCGAGGTGCAGCAACTCATCATCGGCCGCGACCTGATCAAGGAAACGCCATGAGGGCGCCGGGCCGCTCCCAAGCACCCATACCGAAGCGCGCAGCGCGCAGGAAGTCCCCATGAACAAGACCGTTTTGCAACCTGCCCACTGGGCCCGCCCCAAGGGTTATGCCAATGGCGTGGCGGCCACGGGCCAGCAGATTTTTGTCGCCGGCATGATCGGCTGGGACGCCCAGGGCCAATTCCACACCGACGACCTGGTCGGCCAGGTGCGCCAGGCACTGCAAAATGTGGTCGATGTGCTGGCTGCCGCCGGCGCGCAGCCGGCCCACATCACCCGCATGACCTGGTACCTGACCGACAAACGTGAATACCTGGCCCGCGGCCGCGAGATCGGCGCAGTATTTCGCGAGCTGATCGGCGACTTCGGCATCGCGATGACCGCGGTTCAGGTGGTGGCGTTGATCGAAGACCGTGCACAGGTCGAGATCGAGGTCACCGCTGTTGTGCCCACCTAAGCATTCCATCTTCACCTTCAAGAAAGAAGCATCCTCATGGCCACCAAGGCAAGTTTTCACTGGGACGACCCGCTGCTGCTCAATTCGCAGCTCACCGACGAAGAGCGCCAGGTGCGCGAAGCTGCCCAGGCCTACTGCCAGGACAAGCTGGCGCCGCGTGTGCTGCAGGCTTTTCGCAACGAAAAGACCGACGCCGCCATCTTCCGCGAGATGGGCGAATTGGGCCTGTTGGGCGCCACCATTCCCGAAGCCTATGGCGGCGCTGGCCTGAACTACGTCTGCTACGGCCTGGTGGCGCGTGAGGTCGAACGGGTGGACAGCGGCTACCGCAGCATGATGAGCGTGCAGAGCTCGCTGGTGATGTTGCCGATCAACGTTTTTGGCACCGAAGCGCAAAGGCAGAAGTACCTGCCCAAGCTGGCGCGTGGTGAATGGATCGGCTGCTTTGGCCTGACCGAGCCCAACCACGGCAGCGACCCCGGCAGCATGGTCACGCGCGCCAAGGCCGTGCCCGGTGGCTACAGCATCAGCGGCAGCAAGATGTGGATCAGCAACAGCCCCATCGCCGACGTGTTTGTGGTCTGGGCCAAGGACGACGCCGGCGCCATCCGCGGCTTCATCCTGGACAAGGGCATGAAGGGCCTGAGCGCCCCAGCCATTCACGGCAAGGTGGGCCTGCGCGCCAGCATCACGGGTGAGATCGTGATGGACGGCGTGTTCTGCCCTGAAGAAAACGCCTTCCCCGATGTGCGCGGCCTGAAGGGCCCCTTCACCTGCCTGGACAGCGCGCGTTATGGCATTTCATGGGGCGCACTGGGCGCAGCCGAAGACTGCTGGCACCGCGCCCGCCAATACGTGCTGGACCGCCAGCAGTTTGGCAAGCCGCTGGCGGCCAACCAGCTGATCCAGAAGAAGCTGGCCGACATGCAGACCGAGATCACGCTGGGCCTGCAAGGTTGCCTGCGTCTGGGTCGCATGAAGGACGAGGGCACGGCTTCGGTGGAAATCACCAGCATCATGAAGCGCAACAGCTGCGGCAAGAGCCTGGACATTGCACGTGTGGCGCGCGACATGATGGGCGGCAACGGCATTTCCGACGAATACGGCGTTGCGCGCCACCTGGTGAACCTGGAAGTGGTGAACACCTACGAAGGCACACACGACATCCATGCGCTGATCCTGGGGCGTGCGCAGACGGGGATTTCGGCGTTCTGATGGCGCTGTCTGCAAACGCCTGTGACCGTTTTCGCGGCCGTGCCGACGGCCTGTCGACCATAAGCCCGCAGGCTCTTTCGCCACCCCGGTGACCTGGGGCGAATGCCCTAAACGCCAGCCCTCGAGGCTGGCGTTTTTCTGTAAGGCGCCCCGTCTGGGGTGAATGCCCCAGACTTTCACCCTGCTCACGGCCGGGGTGGTTGCACCAGCGGCACTTTGCGGACTGCGCCCGCTTTGCAGCGGGGCCCTCGTGCCCGTTCGAGCCCTTGTCGGGGCCACCGTTTGAGCAATGCATCACGGAGAAGGCCCCCATCCTTGGCCCGGGCGGCCCTTGGCCTTCAGCCTGGCCTCGCACTTGCAAACAGTGTTCGCTGTCGGGACCGCAAGCAACTTGCCGGTCCTCCTGAAACCCCGATTCGAAAGACACACATGAAGCTCAACTCCACCTTCCGCGCGCTTGGTTTCGTTTCGGCTCTGTCCTTGGCCAGCTGGGCCCAGGCAAGTCCGCTGACGATGATGACGGCCGACTTCGAAGGCGACCTCTCGGCCTGGACCGAGCGCACACCGGCCAACCCCACCGGTCTGATCGTGGCCGACCCATTGAGCTCGGGCCGTGGCCAGGTCCTGACCTTCCAGCGGGTCGGTTCCAGCGGCACCTTGTTCAGCAGCGAGGCTGTGACCAGCGACAGCGGCAAGTTCATGTTGACCTTCGATTACCTGGGACTGATGGGCCAAGGCGGGATTCCCGGTGACCTGGGTGGCTACATTGGCGTTGTCACCGCCATGGACGGCTCCGGCCTTTGGGTGGGTGGTACCGGTACTTTTCCCACGCCGCTGAACCTCGTCGATGACGGCGCATGGCACAGCTACACCTTCAGCTTCACGTCGGAATGGGGCAACACGCTGCGCGTGATGGCCGAAGACTGGGATGGCTCTGGGGCCGTCGCCCGCAATGTGTTTTTCGACAACATCTCGCTGCAGGCTGTGCCCGAGCCCACCTCACTGGCACTGGTGGGTCTGGCACTCATTGCGGCTGGCGCCAGCGCGAAGCGCCGCAAGGGCCAAGGTGCCTGAGTGGCTGGGCGCCACCCCGGTCTGACCGGGGTTGTGGCGTCGCTGGCAAACCTTCCCCCTGGCTAGATGTAGAACTCCACCGCGGGCAAGGGCTCGGCTGCGTGCAGCAGATCCACGCGCTTGAGCACGATGCGCAACAAGCCGTCCTGCACCCGCAACTGATGCCATGCCACGCCGGGCAGTGTGACGGTGCGGCCGGCGCGCAGCTCGGTGTAGATGAAGGGCGTGCGCAGTTCGTAGCGGTTGCCTGTCACATCGTGCACCCGCACGTCACTGATCTGCAGCAGGTGGTGGCAACAGCCGGCCGGCTTTTGTGAATGGGCCTGCTCGCTTTGCAAGCGCCGCAGCTTCACGCTGCGCAGCAGCGCGTCGTCGTACAGGTGCGAGGCCTGGGCCAGCGGGTCGGTGTGGCTGGCGTCGGCGGGCAGCCAGTACCAGCCGCCAGGCGCAAAGAGTGCGGCCCAGTCGTCCCACCGCCGCTCGTCCAGGCAGCATGCCTCGTGTGCGACGAAGGCCTGCAGTTCTGCCGGCGTGGGCGATGCCGCCGCCGCCTTGCCCGCCGCTGGCGCAGTACCGCTCATGGCAAGGCCATGGCCTGGGCCCAGGCCAGGTATTGGTTGCGCAGCACGGCCTCGTCGATCCCGCCCACATCGCGCGGTGCGGCCTCATCCAAACCAGCCACGGCGCCGCGGTGCAGGTTCACCCAGGGGTTGCCGTCACCGGCCAGGCTGCGCTGGATGCCTTCGAACAGGTGCAAGTCGTCGTGCGCCACCATCGACAGCGGCGAAAACACCTGGCGGTTGTAGAGCAGGGCGATGTGCAGCAGCGCGTCCGGCGCACCCTCGGGTTGAAAGGCCCAGGCCTCGAGCACGGTGTCGTCCGCCGCCTGGGGGCGCAGCACCCGCATCACCTGCGGCGCGCCTTTCAGCGCCATCGACGGGTAGAACACCACGTTCTGCGGCGCAAAGGCCAGCACGGCCTGGGCGCGTGCTGCGCCATGGGCGACCTGCAGCACCTGCGCGTAGTCGCCCAGCGCGCTGTAGCTGCTGTGCAGGCTGGCCTGCGTGCCCAGCACGCTGTGGCCTCGAGGCAGCACCCGTGCACCCATCTGCTCGAAGAAGCCGTAGCCCGATGCAAAGGGCAGCA
>JANOZF010000197.1:0-11621 GCA_031429255.1 Rubrivivax sp. | reverse complement strand
GTACTTCGGCCAGGGCATGCCCTATGTGGTGGTGATGACGCTGGCGGTGGTGATGTACAAGAACCTCGGCGTGGGCAACACCGAGATTGCGCTGTACACCAGCTGGCTCTATCTGCCCTGGGTCATCAAGCCGCTGTGGAGTCCGCTGGTGGACCTGCTGGGCAGCAAGCGGCGCTGGGTGGTGGGGCTGCAGTTCGGCATCGGCGTGGCCTTTGCCTGCGTCGCGCTCACCCTGCCCGGGCCCGGCTGGCTGCAGATGTCGCTGGCCATGTTCTGGCTGATGGCCTTTGCATCGGCCACGCACGACATCGCGGCCGATGGCTTTTACATGCTCGCGCTGCCGCAGCGTTCTCAGGCCGCGTTTGTGGGCGTGCGCAGCACGTTCTACCGGTTGTCGATGATCGGCGGCCAGGGCGGGCTGGTGTACCTGGCAGGCTGGCTGCACACCCGCAGCGGCAGCTTCGTGCAGGCCTGGCTGCTGGTGTTCTGGTTGTTGTGCGGGCTGTTCTTGCTGGCAGCGGCGTACCACCTGTGGGCCTTGCCCAGGCCGGCCAGCGACGGCCCGGTGCCGCGCAGCGCCACGTTGCTGAACGACGGGCTTGCGGTGTTTGCCGCCTTCTTCAAGAAGCCCGAGATCACCCGCGTCCTGGCCTTCCTGCTGCTCTACCGCTTCGCCGAAGCGCAGCTGCTGAAGCTGGTGACGCCCTTTTTGCTGGATGCGCGCAGCGTGGGCGGCCTGGGCCTGCAGACGCAGGACGTGGGCGTGGCCTACGGCACGGCGGGCATTGCCGCGCTGACCGTGGGCGGCTTGCTGGGTGGATGGATCATCTCGCGGCGCGGCTTGAAGAACATGTTGTGGCCTCTGGTGCTGTGCATGCACCTGCCCAACACCGTGTACATCGCGCTGGCGGTGTGGCAGCCCACCAGCCTGTGGGTGGTCAGCGCCGCCATAGCCACCGAGCAGTTCGGCTACGGCCTGGGCTTCACCGCCTACATGGTGTACATGCTGATGGTCGCCGGCGGGCCCAACGGCAACGCCGTGCACAAGACGGCGCATTACGCCTTGTGCACCGGCTTCATGGCGCTGGGCATGATGCTGCCCGGCATGTGGGCCGGCTGGCTGCAGCAGCAGCTGGGCTACACCGACTTTTTCATCTGGACGGTGGTGGCGACGCTGCCTTCGTTTGCGGCCGCGGCGTTGATTCGCATCGACCCCGCATTCGGTCTGAAGACCGACTGACCAACGGCCCGCAATCGCCGGCCCGACCGGCAGCAGCAACGACAACGGCCGCAGGAGCGGCCGCTGTTTCATGGCCAGCGCTGCGCTGGCACCGATGGGCTCAGCGCCGGAGCAGGCTGCCCAGCATGCCGGCCAGGTCGCCCATGCCGGGAGCGCCTTGCTGGCCGCCACCCTGCTGGCCGCCACCGACCAGGCTGCCCAGGATGCTGCTCAAGTCGCCTTGCGGCACCTGGCCTTGCGGCGTGAGCTTGTCCACCACCTGGGGCAGCATCTGCGCGAGCTGACCGAGCAGGTCGTTGTTGTTCATGCCCAGCTGGCCGGCCATGCTGGAGATGGTGTCCTCGCCCAGCGCGTTGCCCAGCTGGTCCGGCTGCACCGGCATGTTCTGGCCGGTGCCCACCCAGGAGCCGACCACATCGCCCAGGCCCGCCTGCGACATCTTCGAAACCAGACCGCCCAGGCCCCCCAGGCCACCCGCACCGGCACCGCCGCCGACTTGGCCCAGCATGCCGATCACGACGTTGAGCAGCGCGCCATTGCCGCCACCACCGTTTTGTGAGCCACCCCCAAGGGCAGCGCCAATTACAGAACCAAGCAAGCTCATGAGCACCTCCAGAAATGGGGCAGGGGTCAGCACACACACGGGAGCGGAACGCCACCCGATGCCTCATATTCTGCGCCAGGGCTCGGCCGCCCCGTCCCCGACCAAAGTCAGGCGACACGGTCCGGGTTTCAGCCTTGCGTCAGCGCGCCTGCAGGCTGAGCCAGGCCAACACCGCCAGCGGCGCGGTGTCGGCACGCAGCACGCGGGGCCCGAGATTGATGGCCACGAAGCCGGCGGCCAGCGCCGCGCGTTCCTCGTCGGGTGACAGACCGCCCTCAGGGCCGCTGAGCGTGACCACCGAGCGCCATTCACCGGTGCCTTGGGCGACCAGCGGCTGGGCCTGCGCCTGCAGGCTCAGCAGCCAGCGCGCTGCAGCCGGTTCGCCGGGCGCACCGGCTGGGGTGGGGGCAAGGTCGGTCTGCAGCCAGGTCAGCAGCGGCAGCACGGGTGCCACTTCAGGCACCAGCGCGCGGCCGCATTGCTCACACGCGGCAACTGCCACGGCCTGCCAATGGGCCTGTCGGCGCAGTGCGCGCTCACCTGCCAGGCGCAACACCGACCGTTCGGACATCAGTGGCTGGATGCGCGCCACGCCCAGCTCGGTGGCCTTTTCGACCAGGCTGTCCATGCGCTCGTTGGCGGGCACCACCAGCGCCAGCGTCACCTGGGTGGGCAACTCCAGGGCCACCGGCTCGGGTGCAGCGACCTCCACACGCACGTTCTTGCGGCCCACCTCCAGCACCAGCGCCGGCCAGTCTGCACCCAGGCCGTCGAACAGGCGCAACCAGTCGCCGGGCTGCACGCGGCGCACCTGGGCATGGCGCACCGCCTGCTCGGGCAGCTCGGCCACCAGTCCGGGCGCGAGTGGCAAGGCGCCGCCCACGAACAGGCGCAGCGCAGAAGGCGGGTTTTCGACAGAGCGGTCGCTGGCGGGCATGGGTGGGGGTTTTCGGGCCTGGTGCGTCGGCCCCCTGACCAGGGCAGCCATCCTGCGCAGACTCTAAGGCAATGCCGCTTTCAGACCGATGACGCACAGGGGTTCGAAGCCAACGGGCCGGGGCTGGTAAGCTGCGGTTGCCATGAAAACGCTCAGGTGGTGTCTGCTGTTGCTGTTGAGCCTGGCGCTGCCGCTGCAGGTGGCCGCGGCTGCCAGCCTGGGCGGCTGCATGCGGCAGGCGGGCAACCGGCCCGCCCAGACGGTGACCGCACCCGCGGCAGGGCACCAGGCGGCCGCGCCGATGGGCCGCATGGCCGCGGCGGCGCAATCCGACCCGCCGGAACGAGCGGCACAAGCACACCCTGCGGCGCCAGCGCCTGCTGCGGCCACCGACGGCAGTGACTGCGCACAACACCACCCGGCACCGTCCTCTGTGCCTTCGGTGGACCACAGCTGCACCAGCTGCAGCTGGTGCAGCCTGGGCACGGCGCTGCCCAGCCACTGGCAGGGCTGGGTCGCCATTAAAGTGCAGCAGGTCCACACCGTGGCGCCGGTCCCCGCCTACGGGGCACCCTTGCTGCGCGCACCCGAGCGGCCGCCACGAGCCTGAAGACACCCAGCCCGAGCGTCTGGCGATTCAACCGCTGGTGCTTTGCGTGCCGGGCTGTGGGCCCTTGCCCTGCACCGCATACACCGGCATGGCAACCCGCTGCCCTGCCCCCCGCCCTTGACGGTGGCCCGCTGCCACAGCTGCGGCCGCCGCGCCACCCACCCGCCAACCCGAGGTTCGCGAGATGTTCAAAACTGCCTTGATTGCCGCCGCGCTGGCGGCCTGCGCCGGTGCACCGCTGGCGCAGACTTCGACTGCCGCCCCCAGCACCACCACCGCCAGCGCAACTGCCGACGCGCTGGATGCACGCGCCGCGGTGCCGGCCGCGCGCGCGCCGGCACCCTTTGAAAACTACCGAAGGCACAGCAGCGTGGAGGTGCAACCCGGCTCATGGCGCACCGCCAACGACAACGTCCACCGCATCGGCGGCTGGCGCACCTACGCCCGCGAGGCCCAGGCCACAGGCCCGGCCCCGGGCGCGTCCGCTGTCAGCCTTGGTGGGCCTGCATCGACCACCACCGTGCCCACCCCGCCCACACCGTCCACGCAACAGGCCACCCCAGCAGCACGTCCGCCAGCGCCTGCAGCTTCGGCGCCCCAGCATCGGCACTGATGGTGGGCAGCGACGAACCACGCTGCCGACAAGCCATCCCGACCAGCACCACCGACCCACATCACCGAAAAGCTCCAGCCCCTGGCACGACCATGAAACACCCCACTCCACCGCCCCGCACCCGAAAAGCCCGTTCGGGCATGTTCCGGGCGCTGCGCACCCTGACCACACTGGCCGCACTGACCGCCGTGCTCAGCGGGTGCGCCAGTTTCTCGGCCGATGGCGGCTTCGGCCCCGTGCAGCAGGCCGCGCACCAACACCTGGGCAAGCAGCTGATCTGGCAACGCAACGACAGCGACCGCATGGCCATCGACAGCCAGGTGGCGGCCTTGCTGGCGCAGCCGCTGACGGCCGACAGCGCGGTGCAGCTGGCGCTGTTGAACAACCGTGGCCTGCAGGCCCGGTTTGTCGACCTCGGCATCGGCGAAGCCGAACTCGTGCAGGCCAGCCGCCTGCCCAACCCGGGTTTCAGTTTCGGCCGCCTGCGCAAAGGCGACGAACGCGAAATCGAACGCGGCCTACACATCAACCTGGCGCGGCTGCTGGCCTGGCCGCTGGTGCAGCCGCTGCAGCAGCGCCAGCTGGACCGCACGCGCGGCGCCGTCGCCGCCGAGGTGCTGGCGCTGGCCGCTGACACCCGCCGCGCCTGGGTGCAGGCGGTGGCCGCCATTGAAGTGGCGCGCTACCGCCAGCAGGTGATGGAAGCCGCCGAGGCCAGTGCAGAACTGGCGCGGCGCATGGCACAGGCGGGCAACTTCAACCGCCTGCAGCAGGCGCGAGAACAGGGCTTCTACGCCGAAGCCGCCTTGAACCACGCCCGCGCGCAGGGGCAACGCGAGGCCACGCGCGAACAGCTCACGCGGCTGCTGGGCCTGTGGGGCGCACAGGCCACGGGCAGCACCGCCTACCGACTGCCCGAACGGCTGCCCGACCTGCCCGAGCAAACCGCCGAGCGCCCCGACATCGAACGCCACGCCATCGCGCAGCGGCTGGACGTGCAGGGCGCACGGCTGGCCACCGAAGCGACGGCACGCAACCTGGGCCTGACACGCACCACGCGTTTCATCAACGTGCTCGAGCTCGGCCTGGTGCGCAACAGCAGCAACGAAGCAGCCACCCAGACGGGCTGGGAAGTCAGCTTCGAACTGCCTCTCTTCGACTGGGGCAGTGCCCGCGTGGCGCGTGCCGAAAGCCTGTACATGCAGTCGCTGCACGCGGCCGCACACACCGCCATCAACGCGCGCAGCGAGGTGCGCCAGGCTTACGGCGCCTACCGCCTGGCGTGGGACATCGCACGCCACCACCGCCAGGAACTGGTGCCGCTGGCGCAGGCGGTGTCAGAAGAAAACCTGCTCCGTTACAACGGCATGCTGATCGGTGTGTTTGAACTGCTGGCCGACGCGCGCACGCAGATCGGCACCGTGAACGCCGCCATCGAGGCGCTGCGCGACTACTGGCTGTCGCAGGCCGACCTGGACGCCGCGCTGGTGGGCAAGCCCATGCTGCTGCCGATGACTTCGTCCGCCGACGCGGCCGCCCCTGCCGGCGCTGCCGCACACTGAACCCGAAAGCAGCCATGAGCAACCGACGCAACTTTCTCGCCCGTGCCGGCACCGCCGCCGGTGCCATCACCGCCGGCGTGGCCGCTGCCAGCGTCAGCAAGGTGGCGCTGGCCGCGCTGCCCGAAGCCGTGCAGCAGACCAGGCCCGACACCATGCCACCGCTGGTGCCCACCAGCGGCCGACCCTACAACCCGGTGGTCACGCTGAACGGCTGGACCTGCCCCTGGCGCATGAACAACGGCGTGAAGGAATTCCACCTCGTGGCCGAGCCCGTGGTGCGCGAAATGGCGCCCGGCTTCAAGGCCCACCTGTGGGGCTACAACGGCCAGAGCCCCGGCCCCACCATCGAGGTGGTGGAAGGCGACCGCGTGCGCCTCTTCGTCACCAACCGGCTGGGCGAGCTGACCAGCATCCACTGGCACGGCCAGCGGCTGCCCAATGGCATGGACGGCGTCACCGGCCTGAACCAGCCGGGCATCCCTCCCGGCAAGACCTTCGTCTACGAATTCGTGGCGCGGCGGCCGGGCACCTTCATGTACCACCCGCATGCCGATGAGATGGTGCAGATGGCGATGGGCATGATGGGTTTCTGGATCACGCACCCGAAGGCCAAACACCCGCTGATCGACGATGTGGACCGCGACTTCTGCTTCTTGCTGAACAGCTACGACATCGACCCCGGCAGCTACACGCCGAAAATCATGACCATGCTGGACTTCAACCTGTGGGCCTGGAATTCGCGCATCTTCCCCGGCATCGACCCGCTGGTGGTGCGGCAGAACGACCGCGTGCGCCTGCGCGTGGGCAACCTGACGATGACCAACCACCCCATCCACCTGCACGGGCACGAATTCCTGGTCACCGGCACCGACGGCGGGCCGACGCCGAAAAGCACGCGGCAGTACGAAGTCACCGCCGACATCGCGGTGGGCCAGATGCGACAACTGGACTTCATCGCCGACGAACCCGGCGACTGGGCTTTCCACTGCCACAAGAGCCACCACACGATGAACGCGATGGGCCACAACGTGCCCACGATGATCGGCGTGGACCACAGCGGCCTGGCCGGCAAGATCACCCGCCTCATCCCCGACTACATGGTGATGGGCGACCGCGGCATGAAAGACATGACCGAGATGGAGATGCCGCTGCCCGACAACACGGCGCCCATGATGGCCGGCCAGGGGCCTTTTGGTGCGGTGGGCATGGGCGGCATGTTCAGCGTGCTGAAAGTGCGCCCGGGGCAAAAGCCCGGCGACTACAGCGACCCGGGCTGGTACCAGCACCCACCGGGCACCGTGGCCTACGAATTCACCGGCGCCCTGCCCGACCCGGCACGTTTCAAGGCCGAGGGCGGTGTGTCGATGCCGCCAGCACAACCCCGCAAGACCGATATCGAGGTCAAGGCCCGCAAGCCAGTCGCGGGCGGTGGCGCGCACCATTGAGGGCCTGCTTCCGTTCCCACCTTCCGTTCCCACCTTCCGTTCCCACTTCCCGTTCCCACCTTCCATTCCCACCATTTGTCCCCATCTACGCTGCTGACCCTGGAGAACCCCCCATGAAACAAGCTTCCCCACGCGCCACCACCGCCAACCTGCCGGCACGGCGCGCCTTGCTGGCGCTGGCCGCCGCGCTGCCACTGCTGGCCGCCAGCGTGTGGCTCAAACCTGCCCATGCGCAGGCCACCGCCGCCGCTGAATGGACCGAGGCCGAGGTGCGCAAGGTCGACCGCGAGGCCGGCAAGCTGACGCTGAAACATGCCGAGATCAAGAGCCTGGACATGCCGCCGATGACGATGGTGTTCCAGGCGCGTGACAAGGCCATGGTCGAAGGCCTGCAGCCGGGCAGCAAGATCCGCTTCCGCGCCGGCCGTGACAACGGCCAATACATGGTGATGGAGATCCAGAAGGCGCCCTGATGCACGCATCCCGCGTTGACCCGCGCGGGCGGGCAGCCGCGTGAGCACCGCCCTGGCCGGCAGCCCGCCGGTGGCCAGCGAGGCCCCGGGCTTGAGCTTTGCAGTTTCCGACATGACCTGCGCCAGCTGCGTGGGCCGCGTCGAGAGGGCCCTGCTGAAGACGCCTGGCGTGGCCACGGCCACGGTCAACCTGGCGACCGAAAGCGCCAGCCTCACCGGCGCGTCCGGCGCCGCGCTGGCGCCGTTGATGGCTGCCGCGGTGGGGGCCGTGCAGGCCGCCGGCTACCACGTGCCGATGCGCACCGTGCAGCTGCAGGTCAGTGGCATGACCTGCGCCAGCTGCGTCGGCCGTGTCGAGAAGGCACTGCTGGCCTTGCCCGGCGTGACCGCCGCCAACGTCAACCTGGCAACCGAGACGGCCGAGGTGCAGGCCTATGCCGGCAGCGTCGAAGACGACACCCTGGTGCGCGCGCTGCACCGGGCGGGCTACGAGGCGCAGGTGGCCTCAGACGACGACGCCACCGCCGTGCGCGACACACCCACAGCCCCGGTGTGGCCGCTGCTGGTGGGCGCCGCGCTGTCGCTGCCGCTGGTGCTGCCGATGCTGGGCCTGCTGGCCGGCAAGCACTGGATGCTGGACGGCTGGCTGCAGTGGGCGCTGGCCACCCCCGTGCAGTTCTGGCTGGGCGCACGGTTCTACCGCGCCGGTTACAAGGCCGTGCGCGCCGGCGCCGGCAACATGGACCTGCTGGTGGCCATCGGCACCAGCAGCGCCTATGGGCTGAGCGTGTTCGAGTGGCTGCGCACGCGCGACCCGCACCAGCTGTATTTCGAGGCCTCGGCAGTGGTCATCACCTTGGTCTTGCTGGGCAAGTGGATGGAAGCGCGCGCCAAGCACCAGACCACCGAGGCCTTGCGCGCGCTGCAGGCGCTGCGCCCCGCCGTGGCCCGCGTTCGGCGCGGCCCGCCCGACGCCATCGTCGAAGTGGAGATTCCCCTGGCCCAGGTGCAGGTGGGCGACCGCGTGGTGGTGCGGCCGGGCGAAAGCGTGCCGGTGGACGGCCGCATCGAAGAAGGCGCCAGCCATGTCGACGAGTCGCTGATCACCGGCGAGAGCCTGCCCGTGGCCAAGGCCGTGGGCGACAGCGTCACCGGCGGAGCCGTCAACGGCGAAGGCCTGCTGCTGCTGCGCACCACCGCGGTGGGTGCCGAAAGCACGCTGTCGCGCATCGTCCGCATGGTGGCCTCGGCGCAGGCCAAGAAGCCGCCCATCCAGCGCCAGGTGGACCGCGTGAGTGCGGTCTTCGTGCCGGTGGTGCTGGTGGTGGCGCTGTTGACGCTGCTGTTCTGGGGGCTCGGCATCGGCAGCAGCGCGCCGGACTGGCACGCCGGCATCCTGAACGCGGTGGCGGTGCTGGTGATCGCCTGCCCTTGCGCGCTGGGCCTGGCCACGCCCACGGCCACGATGGTGGGCACGGGCGCCGCGGCGCGGCGCGGCATCCTCATCAAGGACGCCGAGGCGCTGGAAGTGGCGCACCGCCTGAAGGTGGTGGCTTTCGACAAGACCGGCACACTCACCGTGGGTCGGCCGCAACTGCTGGCGCTGCTGCCCTGGCCTGCTGGCGCGGGCCGCAGCACGCGCCTGCGCCAGGCCGCCGCGCTGCAAGCCGGTAGCGAACACCCGCTGGCGCACGCGGTGGTGCAGGCGGCGCACGCCGAAGGCGTGCCGGCGGCTGCAGCCACCGGCATGCAGGCGGCGGCCGGCCTGGGCCTGCAGGGCGGGTTCGAAGGCCAGCAACTGCACCTGGGCAGCAGCCGCTACATGCTGAGCCTGGGCGTCGACACCAGCCCCTTGCAGGCGCAGGCCGACGAACAGACGGCGCAAGGGCGCACGGTGTCTTGGCTGGCCGGCACCACACCCGGTGCCACACCCAGCACCACACCCGGCACCACACCCGCTGCTTCACTCGCCACCACACCCGGTGCCACACCCGGTGCCACACCCGGTGCCGCGTCCGGTGCAGCGGCCGCTGGCGCAGCACCAGGCCGTGGTGAGGCCGCTGCCGCACCCGCCAGCGCGCCGCAACTGCTGGCCCTGATGGCTTTTGGCGACGACATCAAGCCCACAGCGGCGCGGGCCGTGCAAGACCTGCAGGCGCTGGGTGTGCACACCGTGCTCGTCACCGGCGACAACCCGCGCAGTGCCGCGGTGGTGGCGCAGCAGCTGGGCATCACTGACGTACGCGCCGAGGTCCTGCCGCAAGAGAAAGCCACCATCGCGCAACAGCTGCGCAGCCAGTACGGCCCGGTGGCGATGGTGGGTGACGGCCTGAACGACGCACCGGCGCTGGCCGCCGCCGACATCGGCATCGCCATGGGCACGGGCACCGACGTGGCGCAGCACGCCGCCGGCATCACGCTGATGCGCGGCGACCCGACGCTGGTGGCCGAGGCCATCGACCTGTCGCGCCACACGGTGCGCAAGATCCAGCAGAACCTGTTCTGGGCCTTCGTCTTCAACGCCATCGGCATCCCGCTGGCCGCCGCTGGCCTGCTGACGCCTGTGGTGGCCGGCGCCGCGATGGCCTTCAGCAGCGTCACCGTGGTGAGCAACGCGCTCTTGCTGCGGCGCTGGAAAGGCAGCACGGCGCGCGGGCGCTGAACAAGCGCGACGTCCGCCATGCCCCTGTCAGCGGTGCATCCTGCGCCATCCCTGGCCGCCCATGGCGATGGCGAAGCCGTTGATGGACCGGGGCGGTCTGGCCGCTCCGACGACCGCTTTCCTGCAGCGTGAACCCACAGTACCGACCCCAGGCGGACGGCCAAGCGGCCAAGCAGCTGTTGTTCGCAATCTGTCGCGATCGTGACTGTCGCTGTGAACCGGCGCGCCTGCGCATGGGGTGTGCGTGCGGCTCCAGGCCCGCCGGCACTTCCGTGCAAGGTAGGCATGGCCGATGAGTGCGCCATGGAGAATCGGGCCTGTTTTCGGTGACCTATGCCAATTCCCCTCATGCTGGAAACCCGAATCGTCAGAGAACTGCTGGTTGACGACGCCACAGGCGGCGCGGGGCAGGCTCACCTGAGTGCCGCCAGCGGTCTCGTGAAGCTGGGCCACCGCCTGTTCGTGGTGGCCGACGACGAACACCACTTGGCGATGTTCGACCGGTCCAACCGCGAACCGGGTCGGCTGGTGCCGCTCTTCGACGGAAAACTGCCGCTGCGCCACCAGGCGCGCAAGGCGGCCAAGCCGGACTGCGAGGCCTTGCTCGCGTTGCCCGCGTTCGCCGGCTACCCGCACGGGGCCTTGATGGCCTTGGGATCGGGGTCGCGGCCTTCGCGCCAGCGTGCTGCCCTGTTGGCACTGGACGCTGCAGCCGAGATCCAGGGGTCGGCACGCACCGTTGACCTTGCGCCATTGCTGGCCCCGCTGCATGAACTCATTCCTGATCTCAACATCGAGGGTGCGCTTGTCCAAGGCGACGTGTTCTCTTTGCTTCAGCGCGGCAACAGTGGCGCGGCCACCAACGCACGCATTGACTGGAGCTGGCACGGTCTGCAACGTTGGCTCGCCGAGGCTGGCCCGGCGCCGAAACCCGCTGCGATCACACGCTTCGCGCTCGGAGCCATCGAAGGAGTCGCCCTGTCGTTCACCGATTGCGCGCCGCTGCCCAGCGGCGAATGGCTGTTCAGCGCCGCCGCAGAGGACACCGCGGACACCTACAACGACGGACGCTGCGTCGGATCGGCCATCGGACTCATCGATGCGGGCGGCACGATCCGATTGCTGGAGCGCCTCTCACGGGTCTGCAAGGTGGAAGGCATCACCGCATCGGCCGCAGGCGAAACGATCAACCTGTTGCTGGTGACCGATGCCGACGACAGGCGTCAGCCTGCGCAGTTGCTTTCCGCTGAACTGCACCGCTGAGTGTCCTGCCCCAGGATCAGGTGCCAGTCCGGCCCTTGCTCGTTCTTTCCACGGGACGTTTTGATTGACGCGGCGCATGCACAGGCACGATCTCGCGGACTTTGTCTCGCCCCGCGGTCGCATCGGTCTGAGCCTGCAGCGGGAACTGCTGTGCGTTCAGAGGCTTGGTGGAGCTTTTGGACTGTTTCATGATGTTCCCAGGTGGTCAGCGC
>JANOZF010000196.1:0-2009 GCA_031429255.1 Rubrivivax sp. | reverse complement strand
CCTGCTGACCGTGATGCGCGCGGCAGGGGTCACGGGCGGCACGCTGATCTTTCGGACGCTGGACGACTATTCGGCCCCGATTCCGTGGAGCGACCTTGTACGCTACGGCGTGATCCTGGCGCACAGCCAGGACGGCCAGCGCCTGAACAACAAGCGCTGGGGTCCGCTGTGGACGATGTATCCACGGGACCGCTACCCCAGAGCGCTTTCAGGGCCGATCGCAGAATCGAGGTTCATCTGGCAAGTCAACAGGATCGAGGTCAAGGCTTGAGCCCGAACGGACCGCCATGGTCCGGCAACGCGGGGTCCGGCGGCGTGCCCGAGCAACGAAGAGGCATCGCCCTGGTGCCGGTGCTCGTCATCGTGCTGCTGTCCACCGTGGTGGCCGGCGCAGCGCTGCTCAGCCAGCAATGGGCACTGGCCCAGGCCGAGCGGACGGCGTCGGGCGAGGGCTTTTACTGGTCGGTGAGCCAGTACCAGATCGCCCACCAGCGCCTCAAGCAGGAACTGCGGGCCATCGCAGCGGGTGAACCCGTCCAACCCGAAACGCTGAGCCAGCGCTGGGCCGTGCTGGCGTCCCGAGCCAGCATCCTGACCGAACCCTCAGAAGTCAGAACCATGCTCAAGGGCGTCACGGGTTTTGAGGAAGCTACGCAGCGCGTGGCCGAGCTGCACCAGCGCATGGCGCCGCTGCTGGAGCTGGCGGCCTTCTCGCAGGCCTCGGCCGCGCAGGTGCTCAGCTCGATGAGGGACGCGGGCGACGAGGCGTTTCTGAGCCAGCTGAGCAACGACGTGCGCCAAGCCGAGCTGGTTGCCAAGGAAGAGTTGCTGCGCAGCCTGCACCGGCGCCTGAGCTGGGCCTGGGCCGGTTTTGGTTTGTGCTGGGGCCTGCTCGCCCTGTGGCTGCTGTACGCGACGCACGCCGCACGGCGCTATGCCCGGGCAGCCGCGGAGCGCCAGCAGGCCGTGCAGGCGATGGAACAGGCCATCAGCACCAAGCGCCGGTTTTTGGGCATGGTCAGCCATGAACTGCGCTCGCCGCTGCAAAGCATCGTGACCGCAGCCGAGTCCCTGTCGCGCGACACAGCGCTCGGCCAGAGCCGCCCGCAAAGCGCATCAGCCATCCGCCGCATCGAGGTGGCCGTCTCGGGCATCCAGGCGCAGATGCGCGACCTGCTCACCATCGCCCGCAGCGACACCGGTCAAATCGGTCTGCAGCGCGAGACCTTCGATTGCTCTGAACTGATGCGCGATGTCTGTGCCGACTTTGAAGCCGCTGCCGCCGCGAAGGGCCTGGCGTTCCAGGTCGTGTTGCCCGCCACCCACCAGACGGCACACGCCGACCCCATCCGTATCGCGCAGGTGCTGCGCAATCTGCTGCAAAACGCGGTTCGGTACACCAGCGCCGGAACTGTGGAAGTGCGCCTGCTGAAGGCGGATGCGAATCCCATGGGCGCCCCTGGTGGCGCCGGCTGCATGCGGTTTACTGTCTCCGACACCGGCCCGGGTCTGTCGTCAGAAGATGCCAGCCGGCTGCAGTCCTACCAGGCCGCCTTCGAGCTCGACTCTGAGGCCCCTGACGAGAGCATGCGCATCGGCCTGTTCGTCATCCGCGATGTACTGCGACAGCTCGGTGGCCGCATCCAGGTGCAAAGTCAACCCGGCCAGGGCACGGTGGCCCGCGTGGAGATACCGGTAGCCGCCGCCGAAGACGCGACAGCCGCTGCGCCGGAACCCAAACCTTCCGGTTTGGCTGGTGGCAACGGTGAACCCGATCCTCTTCACGTCCTGATCGTCGACGACAGCCCCGAGGTGCTGCGCGCGCTGCAGGAAGCCGTTCAGCACCTGGGCCATCACGGCGAGGTGGCCGCTTCAGCCAAAGACGCCGAGACCCTGCTGGCCAGGCAGCCCTACGACGTTGTCCTGATCGATCTGGAGATGCCCGGCACCGACGGGCTGGCCCTGGCCCGGGGCATCCGGAGTGGCGCCCTGGACACCGCCGCAGGGCC
>JANOZF010000195.1:0-1570 GCA_031429255.1 Rubrivivax sp. | reverse complement strand
GTTCGCCATCGAGCCGGGCCGCGGATGCCTGGTCATCCACGTCAGCGGCCTGGCTGCGCACACCAGCAACCTGCAAGCCGCGCCGGCGGTATCGGTGTTGGTGATGCGGGGAGGGTAGGAAATTTGGATGCCCTTCTTACTTGCCCATGACCGCCCCGGCGACGCACCTGAGTGCGCTTGATACAGTCTTTGGCGTCGGCTGAAACCTGTAGATCGTCGAGAGTGCCGCCGAGACGCGTCTGTCGTGGGGGTCGAATGTGGTTGAGCCCTGATCTGCGGGCGGGATTGACCCTTCCCGGAACCCCTGGACTCAGCTGATCCCCGCGGCCCTGGGCGCCGGGTCGCCTGAACGGTCAGAGTTCAGCAGAGTCAAGCCGCTTCCAGCGCCTGGCCACGCGCAGTTGAGCGCGGCGGTGCCCGGGCCCGCAGACCCAGGTGCGTGAGGATCTTTTCGATCACCGGCCGCTCAAGTATGGCCGCAATGATCTTCAGCTCGCCTCGAAGCCGCCGGCCACGAACGACTCTTGATGGCCGGGACTGCCAGTTCGACTGCTTCAAGACCGGACATGCCAGCAGAGGCGCTGACACCCCACACGCTCCGCCCCAGGCGCTTCAGGAAATCATTGGAGGCGACCGCTTTCGACGGCCACCCGCACGCCGTGCAGCCTCAGCCTGGGAATGTCCAGCGCCAGCAACTGCTCACCCCCGATGGACGCCAGCCAGCCACAAACCTGCTGCTGCTCCACCGGGTTCATGCCGCGATAGACGTCCAGCGTGCGCTGCGCCATCCACAAGCTGTAAGGCAGCGCAACGCGGCGGAAGCGCCCGGGCCCCATGGGCACCTCGAGATCGTCAAGCCGGCGCGGCAAGAGCTTGCCGGGTGGCCAATTCGCCAGCTTGGCCCGCACTTGTTCGTTGATGCCTTGGAGCAGCGGCACGAACTCCCGCGCAATCGCCAGGAACACCGGCGTCAGCGTGGGCGGGATCTGGTCGTTGGCCAGCAGCGCCGGCGCGCTCGCCGCACCGTTGGACTGCTCCGGCCCGGCCATGCGGTCGATCCAAGCGCGCAGATGGGGGCGCGGCGCCACCAGTTCCCGGGCCGGCCAGGGGTGGCGGTCCAGGTGCCCGTACATGCTGCCGACGAGACCAAAATCACCCAGGGTCGGGCGGTCGCCGAACAGGAAGTGGTGCTGCGCGAAATGGGCGTTCAGCAGATCAAGCATGCCGGCCATCCAGGTGTCCATCACCGCAAACTGCTCGGGCCGCACGCCCACGGCCGGCAGCATGCCGCGCAAGGTGGCGGCCACCCGCTCAAGATCGCCCTCCGCCTGGCTTCAGTTGCCGTAGTACACGTACTCGTCGTTCGCTGTGGTCGGCTGCTTCAACGAATGATCGATCGCAATCGGCCCTGCACCGAGGGATGGCCACATCGGCTTGCGCTGGGTCTTGTTCCACGCCAGCAACTGCGCCTTCAATGCAGCCACGCGCTCGGGCTCTTTGCCTGCGAGATTGATCTTTTCGGTGGGGTCGGTGGCCAGGTTGAAGAGCCAGTCCTTCTTCGGCATGTCGG
>JANOZF010000194.1:0-45369 GCA_031429255.1 Rubrivivax sp. | reverse complement strand
CCGAGACCATCCGCCGGCGCGCCGAAGACGAAATCTCGAAAGCGCGCAAGTTCGCCGTCGAAGGGTTTGCCGACAGCCTGCTGCCGGTGAAGGACAGCCTGGAAGCCGCCATCGCGACGCCTGACGCCCCGGTGGCGCAGGTGCTCGAAGGCGTGCACGCCACGCTGCGCCAGTTGAGCGCCGCGCTGGAGCGCAACAAGGTGGTGGCCATCGCGCCGCCCGCCGGCACCAAGTTCGACCCGCACCAGCACCAAGCCATCAGCGTCGTGCCCGCCGACAACGAAGCCGGCACCGTGGTGGCCGTGCTGCAAAAGGGCTACCTCATCGCCGAGCGTGTGTTGCGGCCCGCGCTGGTCACGGTGGCGGCACCCAAATAGTCATCTAGGGTCGCCGGCCCTTGAAAGCTGGCAACTTATCCACAACTCAAGCAGCAACTGCTATTCACTCCTGAAGGAGCCAAGAACATGGGCAAGATCATCGGCATTGACCTGGGCACCACGAACTCGTGCGTGGCCATCATGGAAGGCAACACCACGCGTGTGATTGAGAACAGCGAAGGTGCGCGCACCACGCCGTCGATCATTGCCTACCAAGACGACGGCGAAATCCTGGTCGGCGCCAGCGCCAAGCGCCAGAGTGTGACCAATCCGCGCAACACGCTGTATGCCGTGAAGCGCCTGATTGGCCGCAAGTTCGCCGAAAAAGAAGTGCAAAAGGACATCGGCCTGATGCCCTTCACCATCGCTGCGGCCGACAACGGCGACGCCTGGGTGGAAGTGCGCGGCAAGAAGATGGCGCCGCCGCAGGTCAGCGCCGAAGTGCTGCGCAAGATGAAGAAGACCGCCGAGGACTACCTGGGCGAAGAAGTGACCGAGGCCGTGATCACCGTGCCGGCCTACTTCAACGACAGCCAGCGCCAAGCCACGAAAGACGCCGGCCGCATTGCCGGCCTGGACGTCAAGCGCATCATCAACGAGCCCACCGCAGCGGCACTGGCCTTCGGCCTGGACAAGCACGGCAAGGGCGACCGCAAAATCGCCGTCTATGACCTGGGCGGCGGCACCTTCGACATCTCGATCATCGAGATCGCCGACGTCGACGGTGAAAAGCAGTTCGAGGTGCTGTCGACCAACGGCGACACCTTCCTGGGCGGCGAGGACTTCGACCAGCGCATCATCGATTACATCGTGGCCGAGTTCAAGAAGGAGCAAGGCGTCGACCTGACCAAGGACGTGCTGGCCCTGCAGCGCCTGAAGGAAGCCGCCGAGAAGGCCAAGATCGAGCTGAGTAACAGCACGCAGACCGACGTCAACCTGCCTTACATCACGGCCGATGCCTCGGGTCCGAAGCACCTGAACATCAAGCTCACCCGCGCCAAGCTGGAAAGCCTGGTGGACGAGTTGATCGCGCGCACCATCGACCCCTGCAAGATCGCGGTGAAGGACGCCGGCGTGAAGCTGTCGGACATCGACGACATCATCATGGTCGGCGGCATGACACGCATGCCCAAGGTGCAGGAAACGGTCAAGGAGTTCTTTGGCAAAGAGCCGCGCAAGGACGTCAACCCCGATGAGGCGGTGGCCGTGGGCGCAGCCATCCAGGGCCAGGTGCTGGGCGGCGACCGCAAGGACGTGTTGCTGCTGGACGTGACGCCGCTGTCGCTGGGCATTGAAACGCTCGGTGGCGTGATGACCAAGATGATCAAGAAGAACACGACCATCCCGACCAAGTTTGCGCAGACCTTCAGCACTGCCGACGACAACCAGCCGGCCGTCACCATCAAGGTGTACCAGGGCGAGCGCGAGCTGGCCACGGGCAACAAGAGCCTGGGTGAATTCAACCTCGAAGGCATTCCGCCGGCACCACGCGGCCTGCCGCAGATCGAGGTGGCCTTCGACATCGACGCCAACGGTATCTTGCACGTGAGCGCCAAGGACAAGGGCACGGGCAAGGAAAACAAGATCACCATCAAGGCCAACTCCGGCCTGTCTGAAGAAGAGATTCAGAAGATGGTGAAGGACGCCGAGCTCAACGCCGCCGAAGACGCCAAGAAGGTGGAACTGGTGCAGGCCCGCAACCAGGCCGACGCGATGCTTCACAGCGTGAAGAAGAGCGTGGCTGAACATGGCGACAAGCTCGAAGGACCCGAGAAGGAAAAGATCGAAGCCGCGCTGAAAGACGTGGAAACCGCGTTGAAGGACGACAGCGTGAACAAGGCCACGCTGGAAGCCAAGACCGAGGCGCTGATGACGGCCAGCCAGAAGCTGGGCGAGAAGGTGTATGCCGACTCGCAGGCGGCAGCCGCGGCTTCCGCAGGCGGCCCTGCCGGGGCTGGCCCAACCGCCGCGGGCGGCGAAGCGCCGAAGGCCAAGCCGGCCGATGACAACGTCGTGGACGCCGACTTCAAGGAAGTCAAGAAGTGATCCGGCGCTCGGTCCGGCCGCCTTCGTGCGGTCCGGGCCGCTGTGCATGCGGTATGCGCCGCGCTCGAATGGCAGGCTTTTCGCCCGCCAGCCGGCGCGGCGATTGTGTTTTCAAGGTTCAAGGGTTTTTTCATGGCCAAGCGTGACTACTACGACATCCTGGGCGTGCCCAAGAACGCCAGTGATGAGGACATCAAGAAGTCCTACCGCAAGCTGGCGATGAAGTTCCATCCCGACCGCAACCAGGACGAAGGCGGCAAGGCAGCGGAAGAGAAATTCAAGGAGGCCAAGGAAGCCTACGAGATGCTCTCGGACCCGCAAAAACGCGCCATGTACGACCAACACGGCCACGCCGGTGTCGACCCCAATCTGGGCGGTCGCGGCGGCCCGGGCGGCGAAGGCTTCGGCGGTTTTGCCGAAGCCTTTGGCGACATCTTCGGCGACATCTTTGGCGGTGCCGCAGCCGGCGCGCGGCGCGGCGGTGGCCAGCAGGTCTACCGTGGCAGCGACCTCAGCTATGCGATGGAAATCACGCTCGAAGAAGCGGCCTTCGGCAAGGAAAGCCAGATCCGCGTGCCCAGTTGGGAGAACTGCGAAACCTGCAGCGGCACGGGCGCCAAGCCGGGCACCAGCCCCAAGACGTGCACCACCTGCAATGGCAGCGGCAACGTCCACATGCGCCAGGGCTTCTTCAGCATCCAGCAGACCTGCCCGCATTGCCGCGGCACCGGCAAGATCATCCCCGAGCCTTGCACCACCTGCAGCGGCGCCGGCAAGATCAAGAAGCAGAAGACGCTGGAGGTCAAGATTCCTGCCGGCATCAACGAGGGCATGCGCATCCGCTCGGCAGGCAATGGCGAGCCGGGCACCAACGGCGGCCCCGCGGGCGACCTCTACATCGAGATCCGTGTCAAGCAGCACACCATCTTCGAGCGCGACGGCGACGACCTGCACTGCACCGTGCCGGTGGGCCTGACCACGGTGGCACTGGGCGGCACCATCGAGGTTCCAACGCTGGGCAACAAGGCCGAGATCGAACTGCCTGAAGGCACCCAGCACGGCAAGACCTTCCGCCTGCGCGGCAAGGGCATCAAGGGGTTGCGCTCCAGCTACCCGGGCGATCTGTACTGTCATGTGTCGGTGGAAACGCCGGTCAAGCTCACCGAGCACCAGCGCAAGCTGCTGAAGGACCTGGACGAGTCGTTCCGCAAGTCTGGCGACCGCCACTCGCCGAACAGCAAAGGCTGGGCCGACCGCGTGAAGGACCTGTTCAAGTAAGCGCTGTCGCGGCCGATACACCAGGGGTGAACCAGGCACT
The DNA here is from genome assembly GCA_031429255.1 of Rubrivivax sp. Lineage (GTDB taxonomy): Bacteria > Pseudomonadota > Gammaproteobacteria > Burkholderiales > Burkholderiaceae_C > Rubrivivax. The sequence continues at coordinate 41,628 of JANOZF010000194.1, read as the reverse complement.
CCCGTCTTGCCCACGGAACCCACCGTGCAGCACAGCCGCAGTTCAGGCGCCTTCGCCTGCCCCCGGTTGTGTCGCGCGCAACCCGCAGCTGCGCCCGTGATAGACCGCGACATCCATCTCGCCCGGGCCCTGCTCGTGGACAACAACCCGCTGCTGCGCAGCGTGGCCGGCGCACAGTTGCGCGACGCCGGCGTCGGCCACCTGGTGATGGCCAGTTCGGTGAAGGACGCGCGGCTGATGATCGAACGCGAACGCTTCGACATCATCCTGTGCAACCGCGAGTTCGAAGGCAGCGACGAGAGCGGACAGGACCTGCTGGACGAACTGCGCCGCGAACACCTGCTGCCCCACAGCACCGTGTTCCTGATGGTCACCGCGCGCGCCAGCTATCACCAGGTGGTGGAGGCCGGCGAGGCCGCGCTGGACGGACTGCTGATCCGGCCCTACAGCGCGGCGGCTCTGATCGAACGGTTGACAGAAGCACGACAGCGCAAGGCCCAGCTGGCTGATGTGCTGCGCGCATTGGACGCTGGCGAAAACGAAGTGGCGCTGGCGCGGGCGATGAAACGCTACCAGGACCGCCTGCCGTTCGCCACCTATTGCGGCCGCCTGGTGGCGGAGCTGTTTCTCACCATGCACCGCGCGCAAGATTCGCAACGCATGTTCGAACACCTGGCTGCGGCACGCTCCTCGTCCTGGGCGCGGCTGGGCATAGCCCGGGCCCAGATGGCGCGCAGCGACCTCGGCGGTGCGCGCAAGACGCTGCAGGCCATCTTGCAGGACGAGCCCAACTGTGCCGACGCCCACGAACTGCAGGGGCGGCTGCTGATCGAACAGTCGGACCACGAAGGCGCACTCGCGGCCTGCCAGCGTGCCGCCGAGTTGACGCCTGGCTGCATGCTGCGTGTTCAGCAAGCCGGCACGCTGGCCTACTACCAGGGCAAGGCTGTGCCGGCGTTGCAGTGGCTGAGCCGCGCCGTGTCGATGGGCACGCAATCCCGCCTGTTCGACCCACAGACCTTCGTGCTGCTGGCCTTGTTGAAACACGACAACGCCGACACCAGCGGCGTGGCCGCCGTGCGCGAGCAGCTGCGGCGCTATGGCGAACGTCAGGCGCCCGATGCCCGGTTGCAGCGCATGCAACTGGCCACTGCCGTGCTGGACGGCCTGATGGGCTCCGACCTGAAGCCGGCCCTGCTTGGTCTGCAGTCGCTGGGCGACGCTGCAACCCAGGACGACTTCGATCTCGAGGCGGCGAACCTGCTGCTGGCCCTGCTGCACCGCGTGCCCGATGCACACCGCAGCGAAGCGAGGCTGGACAGCACGATCAAGCGCCTGGCGCTGCGCTTTTGCACCTCAAAGGCCGTGACCGAGGTCTTGCTGGCACACGCCGGACGCGCCGAACCGGCGGCGCAGATCATCCGGCAATGTCAGTCCCAGGTGGGCGCCATTGCCGAGGCCGCGATGGACCTGTCGCTGCAAGGGCAGCCGGGGCCGGCCGTGGCCCAGTTGCTGGAAGCCGGTGAACGCACGCTCAACGCCAAGTTGCTGGACATGGCGCGTGGCCTGGCTGAGCGCCAGAAGGCGAAACTGCCCGATGCCGCGGTGCTGATCGAGCGCGCAACTGCGCGGCTGCGTGCGGTGTCGGTGGGCCGCCATGCGCTGGTCGGTGGCGGAGCGTCCAACCGCACCCCCGGTGGCCTGACGCTGCTCTCCAGGGCACAGGCACCCAGCGCAAGCGCAACGCCGACGGCCTTGGCCGTGTCCATGGCAACGGTGTCGCCCGCAACGGCCGGCGCTGTTTACGCGAGCGATCAGGCGACCGCCTGATCGTCAAGCTGCCCGGCGTGCCCGCGCAGCAGCAGGACCGCACCCGCACCCAGCTCAGAACAATTGCCCCTGCCCTGCCATCACCGCGGGCCGTCTGAAGCGCGTCAGATCGAGTTCGTTCTTGCGCCGGTTCAGCCCCAGCCGGGCACAGGCCTTGTCGAAGCGCTGCCGCAGCAGGTCAGCCCATACGCCCTGCCCGCGCATGCGGCTGACGAAGCGGCTGTCGTTGTCCTTGCCGCCGCGCATCTCGCGCACCCGGGCCATGATGCGCTCGGCGCGGTCGGGCACATGCTGCTGCAGCCATTGCTGGAAGAGCGGGTTCACCTCCCAAGGCAGGCGCAGCACGACGCTGAAGGCCGAGGTGGCACCGGCGTCGCGCGCGGCTTGCAGGATCTGCTCCAGCTCGGGCTCGTTCAGAAACGGAATCACCGGCGACACGCTCACTCCCACCGGGATGCCCTGGCGAGCCAGGGCCTCGACAGTGCGCAGGCGGCGGTGCGGCGCCGCTGCACGGGGTTCCATCGCGCGGGCCAACGCACCGTCCAGCGTGGTGATGGAAACGTAAACCGCCGCCATGCGCTCTTGTGCCATGGGCGCGATGAGGTCGATGTCACGTTCGACCAGGCTGCTCTTGGTGATGATCGAAAAGGGGTGTTGTGCCTCGGACAGCACCTCGATGACGCCGCGCGTGATGCGCAGCCTGCGCTCGGCCGGCTGGTAGGCGTCGGTGACCGAACCGATGTTCAAATGCAGCGGTGCATAGCTGCGCGCCGACAGCGCCGCGCGCAGGCGTTCAGCCGCGTTGATCTTGGCGACGATGCGCGTCTCGAAGTCCAGCCCCGGCGACAGGTCCAGGTAACTGTGCGTGGGCCTGGCGTAGCAGTAAATGCAACCATGCTCGCAGCCCCTGTAAGGGTTGATCGAGACATCGAACCCGATGTCGGGCGAGTCGTTGGCCGATAGGATGCCTTGCACCTGGGTTTCGACCACCTCCGTGTCGGGCGGCACCTGCTCTTCTGCCGCCGCCTGTTCCAGCGTGCCCCAGCCGTCGTTGAAGGCGCTGCGGTTGTTGCCCTGAAAACGATGCTCCATCGCCCAGACCGTGCCACGGCCCTTCAGCGCAGCAGCAGGGGCCAGCATCAAAGTGACCGGTGCACCGCCGCTGTGGTTTGAAAGAGACCGCGCAGACTGCGGCCGCTGGGGCTCAGGCAACTGCGCGCTTGGCATCGCTGCGCCGGCAAGAAGGGGTGAAAGCGGCATGCTGTAAATATATACAGCTATGTGGGATTCGGCAAGCGATGTGGCAGCCCAGTTCGGAACTGTGCGCAGCCTGGTCTCACCTGAGGCGCAGCACGTCCAGGCTTGACACGGCACCGGCCTGGTTACCCCAGGACTGCCTGACGTGGCTGGCGAGGGCTGCCAGTTCGGCGTCGCCCAGCACCAGCGGCGGCATGCCAAAGGGACGCGGGTTGCCGCCGGTGGTGGGCCCGAAACCACCATGCGTGATGACCTGCACCAGGTTCAATGCGGTAGCTTGCAGCACCGTGGCATTGCCCGCCAGCGCCGGATAGATACCGGTCACCCCCTCGCCTCGTACGCCGTGGCAATCGCGACAGTGGGCTCGATAGAGCCGGCCACCCAGCTCTTCGTGATCTGGAACATCCGGCGTGGCCGACGGGCGCCCGGCCCCCTGCGCAGGAAGGCTGCGCAGATACAGCACGGCCGCACGAAGGTCGTCATCGGTCCAGTACTGAAGACTGCCGCCCACCACGGCGGCCATCGGGCCCGATGCCCGGCCCAGCACCGAACCGCCGCTCTTCAGAAGCGCCACCGTGTCTTCCACGCTGCCCTGCCCGGGGCCGCCGGGCAACAGCGAGGGCGCGTGCCAGCGTTGCCCGGGCATGTCGGCGCCCGTCAACTGCTCGGCCGCGGCGCCCCAGGCACTGCGCGGCGCGTGGCAGGCGCCGCAGTGTCCAAGGCCCTGCACCAGGTAGGCGCCGCGTTGCAGCGACGTCAGCGGTGCCTGGCCCACGACTGGCGCCGATGGTCTGAATGACAACAGCCGCCAGACCGCCACAGCAGTCTGTGTGTTGTAGGGAAAACGCAATTCGTGCGGTGGCGTGGCGCTGCGCACTGGAGCAAGGCTGCGCAGATAAGCATGCAGCGCATCGCTGTCCGAGCGCGTGACCTGCGTGAAGTGAGGGTAAGGGAACACCGGCAACAGCATGCGCCCGTCGCGCGAGCGCCCCAGGTGCAGTGCGCGCCAGAAATCGTGAGCCGACCACCGCCCGAGCCCGGTGGTTTCATCGGGTGTGAGATTGCCGGCATACACGTTGCCAAACGGCGTCGGCAGCGCGTGTCCACCGGCCATCTCGGCGCCACCACGGGCCGTGTGGCAGCCCGCGCAATGGCCCACCCGGGCGAGGTAGGCCCCGCGCTGCGCAAGCGACGGATCGACCGGTTCGCGCATCGCATCGCTGGCCACTGGCGTGGCGCTTTCATCCAGCGTGTGCTCGAACCAGACCGACAAACCTGCCGTGAACATCACGACCAGTGCAAGCAAAGCCGCCCCTGCCACCAGCCATTGCAGGCCGGGTCTGCGCAGACCGTGGATCATCGGCTCACGCTGCCACAGTCCATCGGCCAGGTCCCGGAAAACCCAGCCACGGGCGCTGCCACCGCCGGCATCGGCTGCGCCTGCAACCATGCAGCCACGGCGGTCACTTCGTCGGGCTTCAGGCGCTTTGCGATCTGTGCCATGCAATCGGGCTTTAGGGCTTGTCGGGCACCGACACGCCAGCCGCCCAGTTGCCCCAGCACGTAGTCCTTGGGCAAGCCCAGCAGGCCCGGTACCGACGGCACAACGCCCGTCAACGCGGCCCCGTGGCAGGCACTGCAGGCAGGCAGTCCGCGCGCGGTATCGCCTTTCAGTGCCAGCGCCGCGCCGCGGCTCGCCACGTCTGCGGGCAACGCTGGTTGGTTGCCGGGCAGGGGGCCGTACGGCAGGTCCAGCGACGCGAAATGCGTGGCAATCTCCGCCAGATAGGCGTCGTTCAGGTGCTCGAGCAGGCGCGCCATACCGTCGTGGCGACGGCGCCCGTCCCTGAAGGCCAGCAACTGCTGGTGCAGATAGCCAGCCGGCTTGCCCGCGATGCGGGGCACGTAGCCCTGGGCAGAAGCCCTGCCCTGAGGGCCGTGGCAGGCGGTGCAGGCCATGACGCGCTGGGTCATGGTGTCTGCTACCGGGGCAGCGGCACCGGCGGGCACCATGGCCACGAGCAGCGCAACGAAAGCAGCCTGCCAGAAAGCGGTGTGCTGGGGCAGCAGCCGGCCCATTGCACCGATCAGCCGCGGCGGCAAGCCCGTATGCGGTGACCGACCCGACACCGTGGCCTCAGAACTCGTTGCTGCTGCCCGGCGCAAGGTTGTCAAACTTGGTCAGCGGCTTCAGGAAGGCCAGCTTCACCGTGCCCACGGGGCCATTGCGCTGCTTGGCGATGATGATCTCGGCCACACCCGGTTCCTTGCTGGCGTCTTTGGTGTAGTAGTCGTCGCGGTAGATGAACATGATGATGTCCGCGTCCTGTTCGATGGCGCCGGACTCGCGCAGGTCGCTCATCATGGGGCGCTTGTCGGTTCGGGATTCCACGCTGCGGTTGAGCTGCGACAGTGCGATCAACGGGCACTGTAGCTCCTTGGCCAGCGCCTTCATGCCACGCGAGATCTCGCCCAGCTCCGTGGCCCGGTTTTCATCGTTGCCGCCGCTGCCACTCATCAATTGCAGGTAGTCCACGACGATGAGCCCCAGCGTGCCACCAAACTGACGCGCCATGCGCCGCGCGCGGGCGCGCAGCTCGGCCGATGTCAGACCCGCCGTTTCATCTATGAACATCTGCACCTTGCCCAGCCGTTCAACGGCCTCGGCCAGGCGGCCCCACTCGTCGTCCTGCAGCTTGCCGGTGCGCAGGTGCTGCTGGTTGATGCGGCCCAGTGAACCCACCATGCGCAGTGCCAGCTGCGAGGCGCCCATTTCCATGGAGAACACCACCACCGGCAGCTCTTCCTTCACGGCCACGTGCTCAGCGATGTTCAGCGCAAAGGCGGTCTTGCCCATCGAAGGGCGCGCTGCGAGCACCACCAGGTCGCCCTTTTGCAGGCCTGCGGTCATGTTGTCCAGGTCGTAGTACCCGGTGCGCACACCCGTCACGTCTTCGGCGCCGTTTTCAGCCAGTTCGTTGACGCGGTCCAGCAGCGCCACCACCAGCGAATCAATGCCCTGGAAGCCCTGGCGCTGGCGTGAACCTTCTTCGCCGATCTTCAGGATCTTGCTTTCGGCCTCGTCCAGGATCTGCGGCACCGCACGGCCTTCGCGGTTGAAAGCACTGGTCGCGATGTCGTCGCTGGCCGCGATCAGCTTGCGCAGAATGGCGCGCTCGCGGACGATTTCGGCATAACGCCGCATATTGGCGGCACTGGGCACGCTCTGCGCCAGCGCGTTCAGGTAGGCCAGGCCGCCACTGTCCTCGGCCTTGCCCAGGCTCTGCAGTTGTTCGAACACCGTGATCACGTCAGCCGGCTTGCTGTGCGTGACCAGAGCGGCCATGGCCGAGAAGATCAGGCGGTGTTCAAAGCGATAGAAGTCGCTTTCGTTGAGCAGCTCGGCGGCTCGGTCCCAGGCCAGGTTGTCCAGCAGCAGGCCACCCAGCACACTCTGTTCGGCCTCGACGGAATGTGGCGGCACGCGCAGTCGCGCCACCTCGTCGTCTCTGGTGGAGGTGCTGTCACGGGGATCGAAGACGGTGCTCATGGGTGAAGGCTAGACGGTTTCTCAACGGATTTGTAGAGCGACTTTCGAGACCGGTTGAAACAGCAACACCGGTAGATAGCCACCCCTGTGCGCAAGCCTGTGGATGACCGGTGGGCCGGCTGTGCACCAGCAGTGCAAATCGATCCACAAAAGAAAAAGGCCGGCTGATGCCGGCCTGTGGACGGGGCACCGGCACGCGGCCCGCACCCTGGTCGCAAGGTGCTGTCAGTCGGCCTGGGCCACCACATGCACGGTGACTTCAACCACCACGTCGCCGTGGGGTGAAACCGACACCGGATGCTCGCCGATGGTCTTGATGGGGCCGTTGGGCATGCGCACCTGGGCCTTGACGATGGGCGTGCCCATCTTCGTCAGCGCTTCGGCTACGTCGGCATTGGTGACCGAGCCGAAGAGTCGGCCGTCAACGCCCGCCTTCTGGGCCACGCGCACGGTCTTGCCGGCGATTTGCTCGCCCACGGCTTGCGCTGCGGCCAGCTTGCCTGCAGCAGCCTTTTCCAGTTCAGCGCGCTTGGCTTCGAATTCCTTGATCGCCGACTCGGTGGCACGGCGTGCCTGGCGGGTGGGGATGAGGAAATTGCGTGCGTAGCCGGCCTTGACGTTGACCACGTCACCGAGGTTGCCCAGCTTGCCGACCTTTTCGAGAAGAATGATTTGCATGGTGTGCTCCTCAGACCTTGTGCTGGTCAGAGTAAGGCATCAGCGCCAGGAAGCGCGCGCGCTTGATGGCGGTGGTCAGCTTGCGCTGAAAGAAGGCGCGCGTGCCGGTCAGGCGAGCCGGCGTGATCTTGCCGTTTTCGCTGATGAAATCGCGCAGCACGTCGATTTCCTTGTAGTCGATCTCGGTGACGCCAGCAACCGTGAAACGGCAGAACCGCTTGCGGCGGAACAGCAGCGACTGGTTGTTGCGCTTGGGGCGCTTGTCTTTGGAAAAACGACCTTTACCACGTGGTGGGGGCATAGTCAGCTCCTACTTAAATTGATTCGATCCGGATAACAGGGTCTCGTCGGCAGTCTCTGGCGTCATCAGGATGGGCGCCGGGTCGGCCTCGAACGAGGTGATGTGGAACAGCAGGCCTCGGCCATTGCGGGTGCTGGTCAGAAAGCCTGCAAACAGGCCTCCGTTGCCCAGCGCCAGTGCGGTCAGCGGCTGCGTGATGGCCCCGATGGCAACCGCTTTCATCTCCATCGAGACCTTGCGCGGCTGGCCGTCTTCGCTGACCTCGGATTCGTGCTTCAAGCTCAAATCCAGGGCCGGCAGGCCGGCGGGGGTGTAACGCAGTGCTGCTCGCTCTACCAGGTTGGCCGCCAGTACGAAGCGGTTCATCAAAGCAGATCCGCTGGGTGACAGGCCGCGACATCTGGCCGCGCAAGCAGAAGATTCAGGCTGAGGCCTCCTGGCGCTCTTTGCGGGCTTCTTCGCGTTCGACGGCCTTCATCATGATGGACGGCGTCGTCTCAGCCTTGGTCTTGCCCACGGTGAGGTGGCGCAACACGGCGTCGTTGAAGCGGAAGCCGGTTTCCAGCTCGCCCAGCGTGACCGAGGTGCACTCGATGTTCAGGCACAGGTAGTGTGCCTTCGCCAGTTTCTGGATCATGTAGGCCAGCTGACGCCGACCCCAGTCTTCCACGCGGTGCACCTTGCCACCAGCAGCGGTGACCAGGCCCTTGTAGCGCTCCAGCATGGCCGGAACCTGTTCGCTTTGATCCGGATGGATCAGCAGAACGATCTCATAGTGACGCATGAATACTCCTTGTGGGTTCCGGCTGCTGTTGATTTCAGCATCCGTGGTGGAAGCTGCCCCGATGCGTCAACATGACGGGTGCAGCAAGGAAAGCCGATGATTCTACTACGACGGCAGCAGCGGCTGAACAGCCGCTGTCTCCAGCGTTGTTTCCCGGCCTGTTTCCACGCGGGACCGCATAGCGGTGGCCGAGCTCCGGACGGCTTCAGTTCTTGGCCAGCCGTTGCCAGGTCTCGACCACCGAGTCGGGGTTCAACGACATCGAGACGATGCCTTCCTGCGCCAGCCAGTCGGCAAAGTCGGGGTGGTCGCTGGGGCCCTGGCCGCAGATGCCGACGTACTTGCCCGTGGCCCGGCAAGCCATGATGGCCCGGGAGATCAAGGCCTTGACCGCAGGGTCCCGCTCGTCGAAATCCTGCGTCAGCTGCTCGATGCCCGACTCGCGGTCCAGGCCCAGCGTGAGCTGGGTCAAGTCGTTGGAACCGATGGACATGCCGTCGTAGTGCTCCAGGAACTGATCGGCCAGGATGGCGTTGCTGGGCACTTCGCACATCATGATCAGGCGCAGCCCGTTTTGACCGCGCTTGAGGCCGCGCTCGGCCAGCATCTGGTTCACCGCCGCCGCCTGGCGCACGGTGCGCACGAACGGCACCATGATCTCGACGTTGACGAGACCCATGTCTTCACGCACGCGGCGCAGCGCCTCGCACTCCATCGCAAACGCGTCGCCGAAGTCGCCGCTGATGTAGCGGCTGGCACCGCGGAAACCCAGCATCGGGTTTTCTTCGTCAGGCTCGTAGCGTTGGCCGCCGATGAGCTTGCGGTACTCGTTGCTCTTGAAATCCGACAGGCGCACGATCACCGGCTTGGGCCAGAAGGCGGCGGCAATCGTGGCCACGCCTTCAACCAGCTTGTCGACATAAAACGCCCGCGGCGACGCGTGGCCACGGGCCACCGACTCCACGGCCTTCTTCAAGTCGGGGTCGATGTTGGGGTAGTCGAGGATGGCCTTCGGGTGGACACCGATGTTGTTGTTGATGATGAATTCGAGCCGCGCCAGTCCGACGCCCGAGTTGGGCATCTGGCAGAAGTCGAAGGCCAGTTGCGGGTTGCCCACGTTCATCATGATCTTGATCGGGCAGTACGGCATCTCGCCGCGCACCACATCGCTGATCTCTGTTTCCAACAGCCCGTCGTAGATGAAGCCCGTGTCGCCCTCGGCGCAGGACACCGTGACCAACGCGCCCTCGTGCAAGGTTTCGGTGGCATCACCGCAGCCGACGACGGCGGGAATGCCCAGTTCGCGGGCGATGATGGCAGCGTGGCAGGTGCGGCCGCCGCGGTTGGTGACGATGGCAGCAGCGCGCTTCATCACCGGCTCCCAGTTGGGGTCGGTCATGTCGGTGACCAGCACGTCGCCGGGTTGCACACGCTCCATCTCGGCCGTGCTGCGCACCAGCCGCACCGGCCCGGTACCCACCTTCTGCCCAATGGCGCGCCCTTCGGCCAGCACCGTGCTCTTGCTGGTGTCGCCCTTGAGCTTGTAGCGCTGCTCGACGCGCCCGCCCGCACCCGCCTGGCTCTTCACGGTTTCGGGGCGGGCTTGCAGGATGTAGAGCTGGCCGTCGACGCCGTCCTTGCCCCACTCGATGTCCATCGCGCGGCCATAGTGCTTCTCGATGATGACCGCGTAGCGCGCCAGTTCCACCGCATCGGCGTCCGACAGCGAATAGCGGTTGCGCTGTTCGGGCGGCGTGTCCAGCACCTTCACCAGGCGGCCGCTGTCGGCCTTTTCCTGCGCCGTGGCGAACTCCATGCGCTGCAGCTTGCTGCCCAGTGCACGCCTGATGACGGGAAACTTGCCCGCGGCCAGCATCGGCTTGTGCACGTAGAACTCGTCGGGATTGACGGCGCCCTGTACCACCAGTTCGCCCAGACCATAGCTGGAAGTGATGAACACGACTTCGGTGAAACCCGATTCGGTGTCGATGGTGAACATCACGCCGGCAGCGCCGAGGTCAGAGCGCACCATGCGTTGCACGCCTGCCGACAGGGCCACGTCGGCATGGGCATAACCCTTGTGCACGCGGTAGCTGATGGCCCGGTCGTTGTACAGCGAGGCGAAAACCTCCTTGACGTGGTGCAACACCGCGTCGATGCCGGTGACATTCAAGAATGTCTCTTGCTGGCCCGCAAATGAAGCGTCGGGCAGGTCTTCGGCGGTGGCCGATGAACGCACGGCAAAGCTGGCTTGCGGGTTGCCCGCGCTCAGGCGCGCAAACTGTTCCCGAATCGCGGCTTCCAGCGCTGCCGGCAGTGGGGTTTCAACCATCCAGCGACGAATCTGGGCCCCGGCATCGGCCAAGGCGCGCACGTCTTCAATGTCCAGAGTGGCCAGCTTGTCCTGGATGCGCCGGTCCAGCCCGCCGTGGCGCAGGAATTCGCGGAACGCCAGCGCCGTGGTGGCAAAGCCACCAGGTACCCGCACGCCGCTGCCAGCCAGCTGGCTGATCATCTCGCCGAGTGAGGCGTTCTTGCCGCCTACCGACTCGACGTCGGTCATTCTCAGTTGTTCAAATGGTGCGACCAGCGCACCGTCCAAGGCGGCCACGGGGGCGGTGAACACAGACATGCAAAGACTCCAGGCAATGAAAGATTCTGGTGCACCGCGGACACGCAGCCAAGCCGCGCGAAATCGCGTGGTGTGTGGGGCGTCGGTCTCAAGAGCGTCATGGGCTTTGCTGGCCGGACCGGCCGCGCTGGCGGCTGGTCGGGCTGAGCGGTTGCTGCGGGCGAATGACTGCAGATTCTAGGGATTTCTTCCTTATGATGGCTTTCAATTGCATCCTCGCACCGGCACCAGATGAGCCTCATGCCCGAACGCACCGTGTTCTTTGTCTCTGACGGCACCGGCATCACGGCCGAAACGTTTGGAAACTCCATCCTGGCGCAGTTTCCGGCCCGTCACCGGCATGTGCGCATGCCCTTCGTCGACAGCGTCGAGAAGGCGCGCAACGTGGTCGCGGAGATCAATGCCACGGGGGCCCGCGAAGGCCGGCGGCCGGTCGTGTTCATCACGCTGGTGAACGACGAGATGCGCAGCATCCTGACCGACCCGTCCTGCCAAGGCCTGGTGCTGGACATGTTTCGCACTTTCGTGGAGCCGCTGGAGCTGGAATACGGCGTCAAGAGCAACCACCGCATCGGGCGCTTTTCCGACGCCAGCCAGAGCCGGGAATACAACGACCGCATCGAGGCCATCAACTTCTCGCTGGCGCACGACGACGGCCAGAGCGCGCGCAACCTCGATGTGGCCGATGTCATCCTGCTCGGTGTCAGCCGCAGCGGCAAGACACCGACCTCGCTGTACCTGGCCATGCAGCACGGCATCAAGGCGGCCAACTACCCCCTCATACCCGAGGACTTCGACCGCGGCCGGCTGCCCACCCCGTTGGCGCCCTTCAAGCGCAAATGCTTCGGCCTGACCATCGACCCCGGCCGCTTGGCGCAGATCCGCAACGAACGCCGCCCGGGCAGCAAGTACGCCGCGCTGGAAAATTGCCGCTACGAGGTCAACGAGGCGGAGGCCATGATGCGGCGCGAAGGTGTGGCCTGGCTGTCGTCCACGCACAAGTCGATCGAAGAGATCGCAACCACCATCCTGCGCGACCTGCGGCCAGACCGCCTGATCTACTGAAGCCGGTGAGCGATGGCCCGCACCGGGCCGCACCAACCCGCGCTTGCGCAGCCGGCTAAGCGCTCGGCCCGCCTGGGGTTCGAGATGGCCACTGCTGGCACGCCGACTCATACAGGCACACGGCCGCCGCACAGCCCACGTTCAGCGACTCCTCACCGCCGGGCTGCGGGATGCGGACCGACATCCGCGCCAGCGCCATCAGTTCGGCGCTGACACCCTGCCCTTCGTGTCCCAGCAGCCAGGCGCAGGGCCAGGGCAGCCGGGCCTGCGGCAGCCATTCGCCTTGGTGTGAACTGGTGGCCAGCAAGGGCAGCTGCAGCTGAGCCAGGTCCTGCCCGGTCAAGCCTTCGACCAGATGCAGGCCAAAGTGTGCGCCCATGCCCGCGCGCAACACCTTGGGTGACCACAGCGCCGCGGTGCCCTTGAGCGAGAGCACCTGCCTGAAGCCGAAGGCCGCAGCGCTGCGCAGGATGCTGCCCACGTTGCCGGCGTCTTGCACGCGGTCGAGCACGACGCTGGGCACTGAGGGCAACAGCGCGGGCGCAGGTGGCAGCGGGGCCAGAAAGCCGAGCCGCGCCGGGGACTCCAGCGCGCTGAGCGCCGCGAACAAGGCGTCGGGGATGACGGCGATGCGCGGCGCTGCCTGCGCCAGGTCGTGCACCGCATCGTCCTGCCAGCCCGTGGCGCTGACCATCGCCTGCGTCGGCAGCCCACCGCGCGCCAGCAGCGCGCGGCACAGGTGGTCACCCTCGAGCCAGAGCTGGCCTTCCTTGCGATAGGCCGTGGCGTCCTGCGCCAGCCGGCGCACGCGCACCAGCAGCGGGTTGTCGCGCGACTGGATGTGGATGGGTGCCGCCATGCTCAGGCCCGGTCAGGCGGCAACACGGCCCGCACGGGCGCAAAGCTGCGACGGTGCTCGGCACAAGGCCCCAGCAGCTGCAAGGCACGCAAGTGCTCGGCCGTGGGGTAGCCCTTGTGAGCCGCGAACCCATAACCTGGGAAGGTGTCGTGCAACTGCATGCACAGGCTGTCGCGGTGCGTCTTGGCCAGTATCGACGCGGCCGAGATGGCGGCCACCTTGGCGTCGCCCTTCACCACCGCTGCCGCGGTCATGGCCAGGCGCGGCAGCCGGTTGCCGTCCACCACCACGCGGTGTGGCACCAAGCGCAGCCCGGCGACCGCGCGCTGCATGGCCAGCATCGTGGCCTGCAGGATGTTGAGCCGATCGATCTCTTCGGCGCTGGCCATGGCCACGCAGCAACACAAGGACTTGGCCAGGATCTCTTCGGCCAAGGCCTCGCGCCGACGTGCGGTCAACGCCTTCGAGTCGGCCAGCCCCTTGATGAGCTTCAGATCGTCCAGGATCACGGCTGCCGCCACGACAGGGCCGGCAAGCGGCCCGCGGCCCGCCTCATCGACGCCCGCCAGCAGGCCCGGGGTGGCCCAGCCCGGGCCCAGCTGTTCAAAGTTGAAGGACTTGCGCGATGGCATCGGTGGCCTTTTGCGCCGTGTTGCAGCGCAGTTCGTGGTGCAGCTCCTGGAACCGGTGCTGCAGCTGTTCGGCCGCGGCAGGGTCGTCCAGCCAGCGCAGTGTGGCCTGCGCCAGTGCGGGGGCGCGGCAGGCCTCCTGGATCAGTTCCGGCACGACAAAGCTGCGGCACAGGATGTTGGGCAAGCCCACCCAGGGCTGGTAACGCATGCGCTTCATCAATTGCCAGCTCAGGGGGTGCATGTTGTAGCCCACGACCATGGGCCGCTTGAACAGCGCCGCTTCGAGCGTGGCCGTGCCGCTGGCAATCAGTGTCACGTCGCAGGAGGCCAGCGCCGTCTGCGACTGGCCATCCAGCAGCTGCACCGGTACGCCAGGCGCATGCTGCTGCAACAGGGGCTCTATGAGTGGCCGCAGGCCCGGCGCTGCGGGCAGCACAAAACGAATCTGCGAGCGTTGCTGGTGCATCAGCGCCATGGCCTGAAAGAAATGGGGCGCGATGTACTGGATTTCAGAACGACGGCTGCCAGGCAACACAGCCACCACGGGCTCGTCGGCGCTCCGGCCCAGCGCCTGCCGGCTGGCGCTGCGCGGAACGTCCAACGCAATGGCATCGGCCAGAGGATGGCCGACGTAGCTGGCCGCCACGCCATGCGCGCGCAGCAGTTCAGGCTCGAATGGGAACAGGCACAGCACATGGTCGGCGCTGGCCGCCATCTTGCGGGCCCGTCCGCCGCGCCAGGCCCAGATGGACGGGCAGATGAAATGAATCGTCTTCACGCCGGCACCCTTCAACCGCTGTTCGAGGCCGAGATTGAAATCGGGCGCATCGACGCCAATGAAAGCGTGTGGTGGCGACTGCAACAGCCGCTCGGCCAGGTTGCTCCTGATGGCGGAAAGTTCACGGTAGTGGCGCAGCACCTCGACATAACCCCGCACGGCCAGCTTGTCACTGGGCCACCAGGCCTCAAAGCCCTGCGCCGCCATCTTCGGCCCGCCGATGCCCGACGTCTGCAGCGTGGGCCAGCGCTGGCGCAACCCCGCCAGCAGGTGGGCAGCGAGCAGATCGCCCGAGGCCTCTCCGGCCACCAGACCCAGACGCACGGTCGCGGTCACGCCTGCGCCCGCTTCAGCGCGCAATGCCGCGTGTCGAGGCTGCCAGAAAGCCCAGCATCAGCTGCACATCGGCGGCTCCGTCACCAGGCGCCACCGCTTCCAGTGCAGCAATGCCCTCGCGCGCGGCTTCGAGGGCCAGGCCGTCGCGGTACAGCAGGCGGTGCATCTGTTTGACCTGCGCGATGCGCTCGCGTGAAAAACCGCGGCGCCGCAGACCTTCGACGTTGAAGCCATGCACACCCAAAGGGTTGCCGCTGACCAGCATGAAGGGCGGCACGTCTTGCGAAACATGGCTCTGGAAGCCCGTCATCGCGTGGGCACCGATCTTGCAGAACTGGTGCACACCCGTCAGCCCGCCCACGATCACCCAGTCGCCAATGTGCACATGGCCCGCCAGCGTGGCGTTGTTGGCCAGGATGGTGTGGTGGCCCACCTGCACGTCGTGGGCCAGGTGCACATAGGCCATCACCCAGTTGTCGTCGCCCACGCGCGTGGCGCCCTGGTCCTGGGCGGTGCCCCGGTTGAAGGTGCAGAACTCGCGAATGGTGTTGCGGTCGCCGATCACCAGTTCCGTGGGTTCGCCGCGGTACTTCATGTCCTGCGGCGCGCCGCCCAGAGCCGCATGGGCGTGGATGGTGTTGTCGCGACCAATGGTGCACGGGCCCTCGATGGTGCAGTGTGCGCCCACGCGGGTGCCAGCCGCGATGCGCACGCCGGGGCCGATCACGGCATAGGGCCCCACCTGCACGCTGCCGTCGAGTTCGGCCGCGGCATCGATCAGTGCCGTCGCGTGGATGGTGCTCACGCCAACCTCAAGCCACCTTGCGCATGGTGCACATCAGGTCGGCTTCGACAGCGGTATGCCCGTCCACGCTGGCACGGGTCTTGTAGCGGTAGATGCCCGACTTGGCGCGGTCGATGCTGGCTTCCAGGATCAGCTGGTCGCCAGGCCCCACAGGGCGCTTGAACCGCGCGTTGTCGATGCCTACGAAGTACACCACCGTGTCTTCACCAGGCTCTGAGCCCAAAGACTCGAACGACAGCAGCGCGGCTGCCTGGGCCAGCGCTTCGAGCATCAGCACGCCGGGCATCACCGGGCGCGCCGGAAAGTGTCCCGGGAAGAAAGGTTCATTGGCGGTGACGTTCTTCAGCGCCTTGATGCGGACGTTCTTTTCCACCTCGAGCACCCGGTCGACCAGCAAGAAGGGGTAGCGGTGGGGCAGCTTGCGCAGGATGTATTGAATGTCCATGGGTACCGATGTCATGTATTTCGCTCCAGCGCACGCAGCCTGTCCCGCAAGGCATGCAATTGCCGCAAGGTGGCGGCATTTTTTTCCCAAGACGCATTGTCATCGAACGGAAACGCGCCGCTGTACTGGCCCGGCTTGTGTATCGATCGCGTGATGACGGTGGCTGCCGTGATGTGCACGTGGTCCACGATCTGCAAGTGCCCCAGGATGATGGCGCCGCCACCGGCGGTGCAATGCCGACCGATGCGCGCGCTGCCGGCCACGCCGACGCAGCCCGCAAAGGCCGTGTGTGCGCCGATGAAGACGTTGTGTCCGATCTGCACCAGGTTGTCGAGCTTGACGCCTTGTTCAACCACCGTGTCCTCGAGCGCGCCGCGGTCGATGCAGGTGTTGGCGCCAATCTCGACGTCGTCGCCGATGCGGACACCGCCGAGCTGCTCGATCTTTTCCCATTGGCCCTGGTGGGGTGCAAAGCCGAAGCCATCGGCGCCGATGACCGCCCCGGAATGCACGAGGCAGCGCGCGCCGATCGAGCAGTCTTCAGCCAACACCACGTGGGGCTTGAGCACACTGCCCTCACCCAGAGCAGCCCCAGCGCCCAGGTGCGCCTGCGCGCCCACGGTGGCACCGGCAGCCACGCGCGCTCCGGCACCCACGTAGGCCAGGGCACCCACCGAAGCCGTGGCATGAACCTGGGCGCCAGGCTCGATGACCGCACTGGCGTGGATGCCCGGGGTCGATGCGGGTCTGCGCTGCCGGGCCCACCACTGCGTGAGCCGCGCAAAGGCCAGGTAGGGATCGTCACAGACGATCACTGCACGCACAGGCCCCTGGCCCTCGCTGCCGCCCAGTGCCAGCTCGCGCTGCGATGGATGCACGATGACGCAACCCGCGGCAGTGGTCAGCAGTTGGGCTGCATAGCGAGCCTGTGACAGGAAGCTGATGCAGTCGGCCTGCGCGGTTTCCAGCGGCGCGATGCGCTCCACCGTCTGTCCAGCATCGCCAACCAGCTGACCGCCCACGATGCGGGCCAGTTCAGCCAGGGGCACCCGCATCATGGTCTCAGCGGCCGTGGTTGCACAGCCGCCAATCGACCTTATTTGCCGGGCGTTGCCGGGCCTGCGTTGAGCATGCGGATCACCTTGTCGGTGATGTCGATGCGCGGGCCTGCGAACACCACTTCCTGGATGATCAGGTCGTACTTCTCGGCGTCGAAGATCTGCTTGATGGCACGGTTGGCACGCTCGACCACGGCCGCGAGCTCTTCGTTGCGGCGCTGGTTCAGGTCTTCCTGAAACTCGCGGCGCTTGCGCTGCAGGTCACGGTCCTGCTCGACCAGTTCACGCTGGCGACGGCTTTGTTCGGACGGCGCCAGCGTGGCACCGTCTTTTTCCAGCTTGTCAGCGGCCACCTTCAGCCGCGCGCCGACATCGTTCAGCTCACGCTCGCGCTTGCTGAATTCGGCTTCCAGCTTGGTCTGCGCGGCCTTCGCAGGCGTGGCTTCACGCAGCACACGCTCGCTGTTGACATACCCGATCTTCAATTCCTGTGCCAGGACCGGCGCGGGCGCTGCAAGCAGCAGTGCAACCGCAAAGGAAGAAAGCGCAGCCGCTGCGCGCATATCCATGGTCTTCATCAAAACGCTGTCCCGATCTGGAATTGGAATTTCTGGATTCTATCGTTGCGCTTCACGCTCACCGGCTTGCCCCAGCTGAGCTTGAGCGGGCCGACCGGAGAGATCCAGCTCAGGCCCAGGCCCACCGACGAACGCAGGGAATCGGTGCGCACCTGCTCATCTTCGCGCCAGACGTTGCCGGCGTCGGCGAATGCAAAGATGCGCAGGCTCTTGTCGTTGCCAGTGCCGGGCACCGGGAAGTACAACTCGCTGTTCAGGTTCAGCCGCTTGGCACCACCCAGATAGGCGCCAGTGGGGTCTACCGTGCCCAGCGAGCCTTGTTCAAAAGCGCGCACCGTGCCCAGGCCGCCACCACTGAAGAACTTGAAGACCGGATAGGGGTTGCCGCCCAAGCCCTTGCCGAGCGCGACTTCAGCGTTCACGCCCAGCGTCATGCGCAGCGGCAGCGACCAGTACTCCTGGTACTGCAGATTGGTCTTGAGATACCGCACCTCGCCCGCGAAACTCCACTCGAACAGCGCACGCTGGTAGCGGCCCGAACTGGGCACCAGCAGGCTGTCGCGGCCATCACGCGCCCAGCCCACGGTGAGCGCGAAGGCGTCGGTCTTGTTGCCGTACAGCACGCGGTAGTTCTGCCAGGCCAGCGGCAAACCGGTGGAGGTGCCGAGTTCGGTGCGCTCCCAGCCGAAGCCCATGAAGACAGTGTCGTACTCCGAGAACGGCACGCCGAAGACGGCTTTCGCGCCTGGCGTGCGCAGCTCATAGCTGTCGCCCAGGAAGTTGACCGGGCGGCTGGTGCGGTAGAAGGCATCCAGAGACAGCGAAATGCCGTCCACCGACCAGTAAGGGTCGACGGTGCCGACGACCAGCGTGCGTTGGTACTTGCTGGTGTTGACTTCCACGCCCAGACTCTTGCCCGAACCAAAGGCGTTGTCCTGCTTGATGGCGGCGTTGAAGGTCAGCTTCTCGGCATTCGAGTAGCCGGCGCCGATCTGCAGGTTGCCGGTGGGCTTCTCGGTGACGGTGATCACCAGGTCGACCTGGTCGGGCGCGCCGGCCACTTCGTTGGTCTCGACCTCCACGTCCTTGAAGTAGCCCAGCCGGTCGACACGTTCTTTCGACAACTTGATCAAGCCGCCGTCGTACCAGGCCGATTCGAGCTGCCTGAATTCGCGCCGGATGACTTCGTCGCGAGTGCGCGTGTTGCCGGCTACGTCGATGCGGCGCACATAGACACGGCGTTGCGGTTCAGCCGCAAACACCACCGCCACCTGGCCCGTGGCACGGTCGATCTCGGGTCGCGGTTCCATGCGCGCGAAAGCGTAGCCGTACAGGCCGAAGCGGTCCTGGAAGCGGCGCGACGTCTCGGTGACCGCATCGCCGCGGTAGGGCTGGCCCGGGCGCAACAGCACCAGGCTGCGGAACTCTTCTTCCTTGCCCAGATAGTCGCCTTCCAGGCGCACTGCGGTCACGGTGTAGGGCTGACCTTCCTTCACCGAGATGGCCACCGCGATGGACTGCTTGTCGGGCGAGATCGTCACTTGCGTGGACTCGATGGCGAACTCGAGATATCCGCGGTTGACGTAGTAAGCGCGCAGTTTCTCCAGGTCGGCATTGAGCTTGCTGCGCGAATAGCGGTCGGACTTGCTGTACCAGGTGAACCAGCCGCTGGGCGTGAGCTCGAACAGCTCCATCAGCTGCGACGAAGTGAACACCGAGTTGCCAACGATACGGATGTCGCTGATGCGTGCCGCGTCACCTTCGGTCATCGTGAAGGTCACGTTGACACGGTTGCGCTCAAGCGGCGTGACGGTGGTCACGACCTCGGCACCATACAGGCTGCGGCTCAGGTATTGGCGCTTGATTTCCTGCTCGGCGCGGTCTATGAGCGCACGGTCAAAAGGCAGGCCCTCGCCTATGCCGGCGTCGCGCAACGACTTCGTCAGCGGGTCCTTGTCGAACTCCTTGAGGCCGACAAAGCTGACCGACGCGATGATGCCGCGCTCTTCGACGATGACGACGGGCACCTGCCCGTCGATCTCGATGCGCACATCCTTGAACAGTCCGGTGGCGAACAGGGCGCGCAACGCGGCAGCGGCCTTGTCGTCGGTGTAGGTGTCGCCGATGCGAAAGGGCAAGGCAGCAAACACGGTACCGGGGTCGGTGCGCTGCAGCCCTTCGACGCGGATGTCCCTGATGACGAACGGCTGCACGGCCAGCGCCGGCAAGGCCGCCGTGCCCAAAACAGCTGCAACCCCGGCTGCAACCACACAGGCGGTGGCGGGGCGCAGCGGCCCAAACGAAGAGACAAGGAACATGGGATTCAGTGAAGACCCAACAGGCGGGTCACGTCGTTGAAGAGGGCTACCGACATCATCATCAGCAACACGGCAATGCCGCCGCGCTGCAACCGGGCCAGCCACAGTTCAGATACCGGGCGGCCCGTGATGCCTTCGAAAATGTAATACATCAGGTGCCCCCCATCGAGCATGGGCAGCGGCAACAGGTTCAGCACACCCAGGCTGACGCTGACCAGGGCCAGGAACCCCAGGTAGTACGGCAAGCCCTGTTGCACCGATTGTCCGGCGTAATCAGCGATGGTCAGCGGGCCGCTGAGGTTCTTGATAGATGCCTCGCCGATCAGCATGCGGCCGATCATCTTCACGGTCAGCACCGAGATGTCCCAGGTCCGTTCAAAGCCACGCACCAGGCCGTCCAACGGACCGTACTGCACCAACATCATCACCGGCGGCTGTCCGGGCCGGGCATCGATACGGCCAAAGCTCAAGCCACCTTCCTGCACGACCCGGGGAGTGACTGGCAGCGCCAGTGCGCGGCCGCTGCGCTCCACCTGCCATTGCATGGCCCGCGGCTGGCCGTCGATCACCGCCGCACGGACCAGCGTCACGATCTCGGCGGCGTCCACCACGGCCTTGTCGTCGATGCGCAGCACGCGGTCACCGCTGCGCAAACCGGCCAGGTCGGCCGGACCACCGACCTTCAGCTCACCCAGCACGGGCTCGCTGGCCAGGCCACCCAGGCCCGCCTTTTTCACAAAGCCGGCATCCACTTCTCGCGGGTCTACCGCGCGCATGTCCAGCAGCAGGTTGCGCGGGCTGCGGCCGTCACTGGCGCTCACCTGCAGGTGCAGTCGACCGGCCTGCATGGCGGCCTGCGTCACTTGCCAACGAAAGTCGGCGACGGAACGCAGTTCAGTCCAGTTCTGGCCGTCGGTGGAACTGGCGCGCACCCAGTCGCCACCGCGCAGGCCGGCGCGTTCGGCCATCGAACCCGCGGCCGGGGGCGCCATCAGCGCCTTCGGTTCTTCGACGCCGATCCAGTGCGCCGCCGCAAACAGCACCACCGCGAGCAGCAGATTGGCCAGCGGCCCTGCAGCCACGATGGCGGTGCGCTGCCACAAGTTCTTGCGATTGAAGGCTTGCGAAAGCTCTTCCTTCGCGACCTCTCCTTCGCGCTCATCGAGCATGCGCACGTAGCCGCCCAACGGCAGCGCGCACAACACGAATTCGGTGCTCATGGGTGTGGCCTGGCGCCGCCACAGCACGCGGCCAAACCCGACTGAAAACCGCAGCACCTTCACGCCACAGGCCACGGCCACGCGGTAGTGGCCGTATTCGTGGATCACCACCAGGATGCCCAGGGTCAGAAGAAAGGCCAGAACGGTGCTGATCACGGAAACGCTGCTCTCATCAAGGGGTGTGCATCAAGCTGCGCGCCACCGTGCGCGCACGGTGGTCGAGCTCCAACAAATCTTCGAGCCTGGGTTGGTCGCCCAGCGCGGGCTGCAGCCGCTCGAGTGTGAGCGCGTTGGTCCTATGAATCGCGGTGAAGGCAATGGTTCCCGAAAGAAACGCGGACACCGCTTCTTCATTGGCCGCGTTGAGGATGGCGGTGGTGCCCATCGGCGCGCGCAGCGCGTCCCAGGCCAGGAAGAGCCCCGGGCAGCGCTGGCGATCGGGCTCCTCGAAGGTCAGCGCCTTGAGTTGCGAGAAGTCCAGCCGCGCAGCACCGGCCTCGATGCGCTCGGGGAACGACAGCCCGTAGGCAATGGGCACCTTCATGTCGGGAGTGCCCAACTGCGCCAGCACCGAGCCGTCCCGGCACACCACCATGGAATGGATGATGCTCTGGGGATGGATGACGACACGAATGGCATCGGGCTGCAGGCCGAAAAGCCAGCGCGCTTCGATGACCTCGAGCGCCTTGTTCATCATCGTCGCCGAGTCGACCGAGATCTTGCGCCCCATGACCCAGTTGGGATGCGCGACCGCCTGTTCGGGTGTCACACCACGCAGGCTCGCGTGATCGCGGTCGCGAAAAGGGCCGCCGCTGGCGGTGAGCAGGATGTGGTCGATGCGGCGCGACCAGGTCGTCGGGTCTTCGGGCAGGCATTGAAAAATGGCTGAATGCTCGCTGTCGATGGGCAGCAGCGTGGCGCCCCCGTCGGCCACTGCCTGCATGAACAGCGCCCCGCCCACCACCAGGGCCTCCTTGTTGGCCAGCAGCAGCCGCTTGCCGGCGCGCGCCGCCGCCATGCAAGAGGGCAGGCCGGCTGCGCCCACGATGGCCGCCATCACGCAGTCGACGTCTTCGGCGGCAGCCAGGTCGCAAAGGGCCTGGGCACCGGTTTGCACGTCGACCTGCAGCCCTTCCTGGGCCAGCACGTCACGCAAGCGGCGCGCCGCCTCTTCAGTGGGCAGCACCGCCACGCGGGGCTTGAACTGGCGGCATTGCGCGAGCAGCAGATCAACACGCTGATAGGCGCTGAGCCCGACGATCTCGAACCGATCGGCATGCCGGGCCACCACGTCCAGCGTGCTCACGCCGATCGACCCGGTTGAACCGAGGATGGCTACCCGTTGACGCCGGGGCGGTTCGCCATCGCGGCCCGCAGCAGGCCGACTGGATGCCGCGGCCTGGTCGGTCATCGGGCACCCCAGGTCATCAAGGCCATGGCCGCTGGCAAGGTCGGCAACAACGCGTCCACGCGGTCCAGCACCCCGCCGTGACCGGGCAGCAGCTGGCTGCTGTCCTTGGCGCCTGCGGCACGCTTGACCAATGACTCCACCAGATCGCCCACCACACTCAAGGCACACAACAGCACCAGTGCCATCGCCATGCCCAGGCCACCGAGGTTCGTGAACAGACGCGTGTAGAGGCTGGCGCCGTCAAAGCCCATGCGCTGGTCCAGCCACATCCAGAAAGCCGCGAGCACGAGCACACCCACCATGCCCGACCACACGCCGGCCCAGCTCTTGCCCGGGCTGATGGAGGGCGCCAACTTGGCACGCCCCCAGGCGCGACCGCCGAAGTAGGCCGCCACGTCGGCCATCCAGACCAGGCACAGCACCGACAACAGAAAATTGATGCTCACCGTGCGCGCATGCGCCACCGCCAGCCAGGCCAGCCACAGCGCCAGCACGCCCAGCAGCCAACGCGCCGGCAATGCCAGACGTGGCCACCCCGAAGGGCCCGTCCGCAAGGCCACCGTGCCACCCAGCACCCACAGCAGCACGCCACACCACCACAGCGCCGCGGGGACCTGCACCGTCCAGCCGGCCGCCAGCGACGCGGCACCGGCCACAGCCACCACAGCCGCCAGCGCCCAGGCCAGGCCTCCTTGGGCCTGGTTCAACCGGCCCCATTCCCACCCGCCCGCGGCCATGAACACCAGCGTCAGAACGGCGAATGGCCATGGGCTCGAGGCCGCCAATGCGACCAACAGCACGGCAACCAGCACGAGCGCAGTGATGACACGCTGCAGCAGCATCAGAGACTAGGTCGCCTGGGCCGCACCAGCACCGGGCTGCAAGCCCCCGAAGCGCCGGTCTCGGCGGGCAAAGGCCGCCAGCGCTGCATCGATTTCGGCTTCACCAAAATCGGGCCACAAGCAATCGGTGAAGAACAACTCCGAATAGGCCGCCTGCCAGAGCAGGAAGTTGCTGATGCGCATCTCGCCACCGGTGCGGATGAACAGATCAGGGTCGGGCGCAAACGACAGGGCCATGTGCCGCGACATCCAGGTTTCGTCGAGCTCATCGGGCTTCAGGCCCTGCGCCAGGGCCTGACGGCAGGCCTGGATCACGTCCCAGCGGCCGCCGTAATTGAACGCCACGGCCAACGTGATGCGGGTGTTGTTGCGGGTCAGGCCCTCGGCTTGCTCCCATGCCCGCCGCAGCTTGTCGGACACGGCCGAGCGGTCACCGACGATGCGGATGCGCACGCCGTCATCGGCCAGCTTGCTGAGGTACTTGGAGACCGCCACCAGCACCAGGCTCATCAGGCCCGTCACCTCTTCGGACGGCCGCTTCCAGTTCTCGGAAGAGAACGCGAACACCGTGAGGTACTCGACCCCGCGGTCGGCAAACGCATTGACGGCCCTGACGAGCGCGTCGACCCCTTGTTTGTGACCGAAGAAACGCGGCATGTAGCGGCGGCGAGCCCAGCGGCCATTGCCGTCCATCACCACGGCAACATGGCGCGGCACCTGGGGCGAAGCGGCAGCCACAGCGGGCGCCGAGGCTTCCACGACGGGCACGACGCTGAAGGCGCTGCTGCTCATGCCGTCAGGCCGTCAGCCTCGACCGACTGCAGCCATCCAGCTGGGCACGAGACGCGGCCATGCGGCTGTCCATGCGACGGATGTGCGCAGCGCACTGGGTCGGTCATACGGCCATGACTTCCGCTTCCTTGCCGTGAACCAGGCGGTCGATCTCGGCAATGGTGCGATCGGTGAGCCGCTGCACTTCGTCCTGGGCACGCCGCTCGTCGTCTTCCGATGCAACCTTGTCCTTCAGCAATTTCTTCAGGTGCTCGTTGCCTTCGCGACGCACCGAACGCACGGCGATCTTGGCCTCTTCACCGGCATGCCGGACCACCTTGGTCAACTCCTTGCGGCGCTCTTCGGTCAGCGCCGGCATCGGCACGCGCAGCAGTTCGCCCTGGGACGAGGGGTTCAGGCCCAGGTCCGACTCGCGTATGGCCCGTTCGATCTTGGCGGCCATGCCTTTTTCCCAGGGCTGCACGCTGATCGTGCGCGCGTCCAGCAGTGTCACGTTGGCCACCTGGCTGATCGGCAACAGCTGGCCGTAGTAGTCCACCTGCACCTGGTCCAGCAGACCCGGATGGGCGCGGCCGGTGCGGATCTTGTGCAGTTCGCTCCTGAAGGCTTCGATGGACTTGGCCATCTTCTGCTCGGCGGTTTTCTTGATGTCGACCAGTGTCATCACAGTTCCCTCGTCAGACATGCACCAGGGTGCCTTCGTCTTCACCGCGCACCACCCGCTGCAGCGCGCCGGCCTTGAAGATGCTGAACACCTTGATGGGCAGTTTCTGGTCGCGGCACAGCGCAAAGGCCGTGGCGTCCATCACTTGCAGATTCTTCGCAATGGCTTCGTCGAAGGTGATGGTGGAGTAGCGTGTGGCCTTGGGATCCTTGTTCGGATCGGCGCTGTACACGCCATCGACCTTGGTCGCCTTCAAGACCACTTCGGCCCCGATCTCAGCTCCCCGCAACGCGGCCGCGGTGTCGGTGGTGAAGAAGGGATTGCCGGTGCCGGCAGCAAAGACCACCACCTTGCCTTCTTCCAGGTACTGCAGGGCCTTGGGGCGCACATAGGGCTCGACCACCTGCTCGATGCTGATGGCCGACATCACACGGGCCGTCATGCCCTCTTGGCGCATGGTGTCTGCCAGGGCCAGCGAGTTCATCACCGTTGCCAGCATGCCCATGTAATCGGCAGTGGCGCGGTCCATGCCCACGGCGCCGCCAGCAACGCCGCGAAAGATGTTGCCGCCGCCGATCACCACGGCCACCTCGCAACCCAGACGCGTGACGTCCTGTACCTCACGCACCATGCGTACGATGGTGGCGCGGTTGATGCCGTAGGCGTCGTCGCCCATCAGGGCCTCGCCAGACAGCTTGAGCAGGATGCGCTTGTAAGCGGGCATCGGTTCAACTCCGGAATGAAAGCGTGCAGTGTAAGGCTGCCCGTGACGCGGCCCTGCGCTTCACGGGCATCCTTGCCGGGCCATGCCCGTCGTTCAGCCGGCCTTGGCTGCAGCGACCTGGGCCGCCACTTCGGCCGCGAAGTCGTCCACCTTCTTCTCGATGCCTTCACCCACCACGAACAGGGTGAAACCCGCCACCTGGGTGGATTTTTCCTTCAGCATCTGCTCGACGGTCTGCTTGTCGTTCTTGACGAATGTCTGGTTCAGCAGCGAAACCTCTTTCAGGTACTTCTGCACCGAACCCTCGACGCGCTTGGCGACGATCTCGGGAGATTGCGCCGGCTTGCCCGCAGCGACAGCCGCAGCGGCATCTTCAGAGGCCTTTTCGGCCGCCACGCGGCGCTCGCGCTCGATCAGTTCGACCGGCACTTCGCTGGACGCCAACGACACCGGTTTCATCGCCGCCACGTGCATGGCCACGTCCTTGGCGGCGACTTCGTCACCGCTGTACTGCACCATGACACCGATTCGCGTGCCGTGCAGGTAGTAGGCCAGACTGCCGCCATCGGTGTAACGATTGAAGCGGCGGATCGACATGTTTTCGCCAATCTTGCCGATCAGACCCTTGCGCACGTCTTCAACTGTGGGGCCGAAACCATCTTGCGCCAGCGGCAGCGCCGACAGCGCGGCCACGTCGGCCGGGTGGTGCTGAACCACCAGTTGCGCGCAGGCTTGCGTGAAGGCCAGGAACGAGTCGTTCTTGGTCACGAAGTCGGTTTCGCAGTTGACTTCGACCAGCGCACCGCTGGCGCCTTGCACCGCGGCAGAGATGACGCCTTCGGCGGTGATGCGGGAAGCTGCCTTGCTGGCCTTGTTGCCCAGCTTGACGCGCAAGATTTCTTCAGCGCGCCCAGCGTCGCCATCGGCTTCGGTCAGTGCTTTCTTGCACTCCATCATCGGGGCATCGGTCTTGGCGCGCAGTTCGGCCACCATGCTTGCAGTGATTGCGGGCATTAGATTTCTCCTTCAAGGGGGACAGATGGGTGCTGACGCGGCGGTACCAAGGGCCAGCAGGCTGGCTGCACCAGAGCTGTAGCAGCCACCGTCGGGTGCGCTGCCGGCATGCCGCATCAACAAGGCCCGTCCAGACCAGAAGCCTGCACGGGCCTGAGGAAAAGCCGGGATCAGGCGTCGGCGCTGACTTCGACGAACTCGTCGTTGCCCGTCACGGCCTGCACCACTTCATTCGTGGAATTGGCCTTGCCTTCCATCACGGCGTCAGCCACGGCACGCGCATACAACGCCACAGCCTTGGCCGAGTCGTCGTTGCCAGGGATCACGTAGTCGATGCCGATGGGCGAGTGATTGGTGTCGACGATGCCGATCACCGGAATGCCCAGCTTCTTGGCTTCGGCCACGGCGATCTTGTGGTAGCCGACGTCGATGACGAACATCGCATCGGGTAAAGCCGCCATGTCCTGGATGCCGCCAATGTCCTTTTCCAGCTTGGTCAGGTCACGGGCGAACAGCAGCGCCTCTTTCTTGATCATGGCGTCGGTGCCCGCTTCCTTCGCGGCCTGCATGTCCTTGAGCTTCTTCAGCGACCCCTTGACGGTCTTGAAGTTGGTCATCATGCCGCCCAGCCAGCGCTGGTCGACATAGGGCATGCCACAACGCTGGGCTTCCAGCGCAATGACCTCACGCGCCTGGCGCTTGGTGCCGATCATCAGGATGGTGCCGCGCTTGCTGGCAAGCTGGCGCACGAACTTCATCGCGTCTTCGAAGAGCGGCAGCGTCTTCTCGAGGTTGATGATGTGGATCTTGTTGCGATGGCCGTAGATATACGGTGCCATCTTGGGATTCCAGAAGCGGGTTTGGTGACCAAAATGGACGCCGGCTTCCAGCATTTCGCGCATGGATACAGTCATGATTACTCCGAAGGTTGAGTCTAGAATCCCGCCGCTTCATCGCCGCACGGCAGTGCCCTCTTGTTGAGGACACCACGTTCTTGTGCGGCGACACCTTGGTTCGGTCGGGTTCGCGATTGATTTGCCTGGATTCATTCATCCGCCTGGGGCCCACGCAGCCCGCAGACTCGGTGGATACCAGAACAAGATGAACACCTTCAGGCAAACCCAAAGATGTTAGCACGACTACCGTGCGCTGCGCCCATGCACAGCGACTCCCTCCGCTGTGGACGGCCCACCGAGGCAGCACCTGCTGACTCAAGGTCACACCCGCCGGGGCCCCCTGCCATCCAAGGATCGAGCATGGCATGCGGGTAGCCGTCATCGGCGCAGGCGTCATCGGCGTGACCTGTGCCTACGAGTTGGCCGAGCTGGGCCATGAGACCGTGGTCTACGAACGTCGCGGCAGCGTGGCTGCCGAGACCAGCTACGCCAATGCCGGCGTGGTGGCTCCCGGGTACGTGACGCCTTGGGCGGCACCGGGCATGCCCTGGAAGGTGCTGAGTCAGCTGCTGCGTCGCCACGCCCCGGTGCGCGTGGCTGGCTGGAATGCGCTGGGCCAGCTGCCGTGGATCTGGCAATGGTGGCGCGCCTGCAACCCGAAAACCCATGGCGCCAACCGAAGCGCGATGCAACGCTTGGCGCATTTCAGCCGCCAGCGGTTGCTGGAGTTGACCGACAAACTGCACCTCGACTACGAACAAGGTACCGGATACCTGGTGCTGCTGCGTGATGCCGCGGCGGTTGCGGCCGCTGAACCGGGCCTGGCGCTGTTGCGCGAGCTCGGTGTGGGTCATGGACTGATCGACGCCGCACGTTGCCGTCTGATCGAGACGGGCCTGAATCCGCAAGCCCAACTGCAAGGCGGCATCCACCTGCCGCAGGACGGCGTCGGCAACTGCCGGCACTTCGCCCACCTGCTGCGGCAGAAGAGCCAGGAACTGGGCGTGCAGTTCGTCTTCGACGCGACCGTGCGGGGCATCGCCGCAGGCAGCCGCCCGGAATTGCAGTTTCAGGACGGCACCTCACGCGGTTTCGATGCGGTGGTGGTGTGCGCCGGCGTGCAAGCCAACGAGGTGTTGCGAAGCATTGGCCTGAGGCTGCCACTGGCACCGGTGTATGGCTACTCGGTGACGGCGCCGCTGCGACCCCAGGCGCTGGAGCAACAGCAAACGCCAGTGTCGGCGCTGATGGATGAACGCTACAAGGTCGCCATCTCGCGCCTGGGCCGGCGCGTGCGGGTGGCCGGCAGCGCCGAACTGGGCGGCAGCCTGGCGCATCTGGGCCAGGCACCCTTGCGCACGCTGTACCGCGTGCTGAACGAGTGGTTCCCCGGCGCGATGCAGCAAGCCGATGCACAACACTGGAAAGGCGCGCGCCCGATGCTGCCAGACGGGCCGCCGGTGCTGGGCGAGAGCGGCGCACCCGGTGTCTGGCTCAACCTGGGCCACGGTTCCAGCGGCTGGGCACTGGCCTGCGGCAGCGCACGCGTGCTGGCCGAACGCGTCAGCGGGCGCCCTTCCCCGCTGGACCTGAGCCGGTTGACGCGGGAACGCTTGCGCGCCTGAACGCCCGCCCGAAGACCGCGCAGGCCGGTGGCGGCACCCTGCAACGGCGCCACAATCGAACCATGCAGCCGGACCAAGGGCCATGGCCCATCGACCACCCAAGCCGCTCCTGGCCGTTGTACAGCCGTGCGGCGAGCCAGGCCGCCGAGCGGGCTGCCTTGGCGCAGATGGAAGCGCCACACGAACTGATGGCGCGCGCCGGTCTGGCGGTGGCGCGCCTGGCGCTGGCGCTGGCGCCACACAGCCGGCGTGTGTGGGTGGCTGCCGGGCCCGGCAACAATGGTGGCGATGGCCTGGTTGCGGCGTCGCACCTGCGCCGCGCGGGGTTTTCGGTGGTCGTCAGCCTGCTCGGATCGTCAGCGGCAAGACCTGCCGATGCCCGCTGGGCCCTGCAGCAGGCGCAGCACCACGGCGTGGAGATCGTCGAAGGCGACGCCGCCGCTGCAAGCTGTGGCAGCGACGCCGATCTGGTTATCGACGCGCTGCTCGGCATCGGCGCATCGCGCCCGCCAGACCATGCCCTGGCCACCTGCATCCGGCTCATCAACGGCAGTGGCGCGGTGGTTCTGGCCGTGGACGTGCCGTCCGGCATGAATGCCGACACTGGGGATCGCTGGGGCGACGAGGCCGTGAGGGCTACCGCCACCTTGTCGCTGCTGACCTTGAAGCCCGGCACTTTCACTGCGCTGGGCCGTGACCACGCCGGCGCCAACTGGCTGCACACACTGGGGGTCGCAGCCGGCAGCCCGACGGCACAGTTGCACGTGCCGCCGCCTCGCTCTGCGCGGCGGCACGCCAGCCACAAAGGCAGCCATGGCGATGTGGTGGTGGTGGCCGGCGCGCCTGGCATGACCGGCGCCGCGTGGTTGGCCGCACGCGCGGCACTGGCCGCGGGCGCCGGGCGCGTCTTCGTCAGCCTGCTGGACGAGGGCCCGTCTGCTGTCGACCCCCTGCACCCTGAACTGATGGCGCGCGCACGGTGGTGGCTGGGCCCGCCAGCCCAGCTCGGCCGCCAGACGGTGGTCTGCGGCTGCGGCGGCGGCCTGGTTGTGGCCCAGTCCCTGCCGCCGCTGCTGACCCATGCAGCGCGGCTGGTGCTGGACGCCGATGCCTTGAACGCCGTGGCGCAAGACACGGCATTGGCGCAACAGCTGCGGCAGCGCGCCGCGCGCGGCCTGCCCACCGTGCTGACACCGCACCCGCTGGAGGCCGGGCACTTGCTGGGCTTGAGTGCGGCGCAGGTGCAGAACGACCGCCTCGCGGCGGCCATCGGGCTGGCCGAATCGATGCAATGCGTGGTGCTGCTCAAGGGCTCGGGCTCGATCGTGGCCGCGCCGGGTGCCTTGCCCACGATCAACCCCACCGGCAACGCAGCGTTGGCCGGCCCCGGCACAGGGGACGTGCTGGCCGGCTGGTTGGCGGGACGCTGGGCGCAAGAGCCTGATACACCGCCGCAGCACGTGGCGGCCGCCGCAGCATGGGAGCATGGCGGCGGCGCCGACCGGTTTTCCGGCGCCCTGCTCGGCCAGCCATTGCGTGCCAGCGCGCTGATCGAAGCGCTGGCTCGGGGCGACTAGAAGCACCGGCCGTCCGCGGGCGATATCAGCGCCGTGTTCGCGCCTTGGGCGCGGGCCGTTGCGGACCCGGCTTGCGCGACCTGCGCTCGCCACCAGGTGAGCTTGAGCGCGCGGCAACGGTGGTGGCTCGCTCGGGCAGCTCAGCCCCGCGCGGTCCACGCGTCGCGGCACGCGCGCTGCGCAGCGCGGCCTTCTGCTGCCTGTCAGCCTCTCGCACCCGGGCCAGTTCGCCGCTGGCCGACGCCGCACGCGGCGTGTCGCTGCTGCGCGCAGGCGGCCGCGGCGCGGAGCCCGGCGCCAGGCCCGCGCCTTCCTGAACCAGACGGAAATCGATCTTGCGCCCGTCCAGATCGACGCGACTGACCTGCACCTGCACCCGCGTACCTACGGCGTAGCGAATGCCGGTGCGCTCGCCGCGCAGCTCCTGTCGCGCCTCGTCGAACCGATAGTACTCGCCACCGAGTTCGGTGATGTGCACCAGGCCCTCGACGAACATCGCGTCCAGCGTGACGAAGAGTCCAAAGCCGGCCACGCTGCTGACGGTGCCCGCGAACTCTTCGCCCAGATGCTCGCGCATATAGCGGCATTTGAGCCAGGCTTCGACGTCACGGCTGGCTTCGTCGGCACGCCGTTCGTTGGCGCTGCAATGACCGCCCGCGGCTTCCCACAGCGCCATCTCGGCGCTCATCGGCTTGGCGGCCTCGGCCGACGGCCGGGCACCCCGTTTGGGTGGTAGCACACGCGTCTTGGCATTGGCCGCCAGGTGGTAACGCTTGCCCGACAGCACGGCCTTGATGACACGGTGTACGAGCAAGTCGGGGTAGCGCCTGATGGGGCTCGTGAAGTGGGTGTAGCCGTCGTAGGCCAGCCCGAAGTGGCCACTGTTCTTGGCGGTGTAGATGGCCTGCTGCATCGACCTCAGCAACATGGCATGGATCTGCGCTGCATCCGGCCTGTCCTGGGTGGCCTTGGCGATCGCCTGGATCTCGATGGGCGTCGGATCGTCGCTGAGATGCACACCCACACCCAGCGCACGCAACTGCGCCTGCAGGGCAACGCGCTTCTCGGGCGTTGGGCCTTCGTGCACCCGGTACAGGCAGGTGTGCCCGGCCTCGGCGATGAATTCGGCTGCGCAGACGTTGGCCGCCAGCATAGCCTCTTCGATCAGGCGGTGTGCCTCGTTGCGCGTGCGCGCCACGATGCGTTCGATGCGCCCGTTGTCGTCGCAGATGATCTGTGTTTCGGTGGTCTCGAAGTCGATGGCGCCGCGCTTGCCGCGCTGCTTGAGCAACGCGCGGTACACCTCGTGCAGGTGCAGCAGGTGCGGCACCAGGTCGGCCCGCTGCTGCGCCTCGGGCCCGCGCGTGTTGGTCAGCATGGCGGCCACTTCGGTGTAGGTCAGCCGCGCATGGGATTTGATCACCGACGGGTAGAACTGATATGCCTCGATGCTGCCGTCTTCCAGCACCATCATGTCGCAGGCCATCGCAAGGCGCTCGACATCGGGATTCAGCGAGCACAGGCCATTGGACAACTTCTCGGGAAGCATCGGGATGACACGGCGCGGGAAGTAGACCGACGTGGCGCGCTCATAGGCGTCCTCGTCCAGGGCCTCGCCCGGCTTGACGTAGTGGCTGACGTCGGCGATGGCGACGATCAGTCGCCAGCCCGAGACGGCACTCTTGCCGCGACCGCGAACAAACGGCTCGCAGTACACCGCGTCGTCGAAGTCGCGCGCATCTTCACCATCGATGGTGACCAGCGCCACGTCGCGAAGGTCCACCCGCTGCTTGCGGTCGACCGCGCGCAACTTGTCGGGCAAGGCCGCGGCCTGGGTCAGCGCAGCAGGCGAAAACTCGTGCGGCACCTCGTACTTGCGCACCGCGATCTCGATCTCCATGCCGGCATCGTCGATCTCGCCCAGCACCTCGGCCACGCGGCCCGCGGGCTGCGAGTGCAGCGATGGCGGCTCGGTCAGTTCGACCACCACGATCTGTCCGGCAGCCGCGCTGGCGGTGGCGTTTTTCGGAATCAGGATGTCCTGGCCGTAGCGGCTGTCTTCAGGCGCCACCACCCAATGGCCACCTTCGAGCAGCAGGCGGCCAATGATCGGCGCCTTGCGACGTTCGACGATGTCGAGCACACGGCCCTCTGGTCGGCCCTTGCGATCGACCCGCTGCACGCGCACGCGCACGCGGTCACGGTGCAGCACCGAGCGCATCTCCTGCTCGGGCAGGTACACCCACGGCTCACCGGCGGTGTCGGGGACGACGAAGCCGTGGCCGTCACGATGGCCCTCGACGATGCCTTCGAATTCGGCCAGCAGGGAAGCACCGGTGGGCGCATCGTTTGAAATGTTCTTGATTTTGATGATATGATCCTTGGCTGTTGACAGCTTGAACACCTTGCCCAGGTGGCGGAATTGGTAGACGCACTAGTTTCAGGTACTAGCGCTTAACGGCGTGGAGGTTCGAGTCCTCTCCTGGGCACCAGACAAGCTTCTGGAATGTGTTGACAGATTGGATTGATAGGCACGATGGCCGGCACGAGAGTGCTGGCCATTTTGCTTTGTGGAGCGCGTGCGGCCCATGACCCATGGCGTGCCGTCGTTGCAGCGCCACCAGGCCTTGACCCCGGCTGCGCCGCTGACCTGCGGGGGCTGGACACCGTCGCCAGGCGCATGGCGCAGGGCTGCCGGATTTGCAGGCATGCGGCCTGCCCATCCGCCCGTACGCATTCCGCCGCAGGCCTTCGACCACGCGGCCTCTTCCTGGCGACCCTGCTGGCAGCCCGCCTTCAGACAGCGAATTTCTTGGCCAATCCGTCGGGCCGCAAGCCGTCGTACTCTTCGAACGGCTGATGGATCCATGGGCTCGTGGGCAGCGACTCGACATGGTAGTCGGGCACGTAGGTCGACACCCCTTTGACCCAGATCACCGCCGCGCGCAGTTCGCGGATGGAGGGCATGCCGCGCAGGCGGTCCACCACGGCACGCAGCGTGTGGCCGGTGTCGGCCAGGTCGTCGACCAGCAGCACGCGTCCGGCCAGTTCACCCTTGGGCATGGTGATGTACTTGGCCATGTCCAACCGGCCCTGGATGGTGCCGGCCTCGGCACGGTAGGAACTGGTGGACATGATGGCCAGCGGCTTGTCGAAGACACGCGACAGCACGTCTCCAGGCCGCATGCCTCCACGGGCCAGGCACAGGATCTGGTCAAACTCCCACCCCGAATGTGCAACCTTCAGTGCCAGGCGCTCGATGAGCAGGTGGTACTCGTCCCAGGAAACGTACAGGTGTTTGCCGTCGTCGGTGAGCATGCTCGCAATCTCCTCGTGATGGGTCTGTGGCGCCGCGGTTCGGGCGTCAGGCGCGGTAGGGATGACGCAGCATGATGGTGTGCACACGATCGGGCCCGGTGGACACCATGTCGATCGGTGCGCCGATCAGTGTCTGCATGCGCTCGAGATAACGCTTGGCGTTCACCGGCAGCTGCTCCCAGTGGGTCAGGCCCGCAGTCGTCTCCGTCCAGCCCGGCAACGACTCGTATTGCGGCTCGCAGGCCTCGATCTCGTCGGCGTCCAGCGGCAACACGTCCAGCATCGTGCCGCCAATCTTGTAGCCGATGCAGATCTTGATCTCGGGCAGGCCATCCAGCACGTCGAGCTTGGTGATGCACAGGCCCGACACGCCATTGATGATCATCGAACGCTTCAGCGCCGCGGCGTCCAGCCAGCCGCAGCGGCGTGCCCGGCCGGTGACAGTGCCGCGCTCCTGGCCCACGGTAGACAGGTGATGCCCCACCGTTCCCGCCTGGTCGATGCCGAGTTCGGTCGGGAACGGGCCGCCGCCGACACGGGTCGTGTACGCCTTGGTGATGCCCAGCACGTAATGCAGCATGCCCGGCCCCACGCCCGAACCTGCGGCCGCATTGCCCGCAACGCAGTTGCTGGACGTCACATACGGATAGGTACCGTGGTCGATATCGAGCAACGTGCCCTGCGCACCTTCGAACAAGAGGTTGTCACCCGCCAGGTGGGCCTGGTGCAGGCGGTAGCCCACGTCGGCCATCAGCGGGCGCAGATGCTCGGCAGCCGACAGCGCCTGGTCGAGCATGGGCTGCAGCGGCAGCGCCGGCGCCTTCAGCACGGCCGTCAACTCGGCGTTGTGCAGTTCCAGCAGGCCGCGCAGCTTGGCCTCGAAACGTGCCGGGTGTTTCAGGTCTTGCACGCGCAGCGCGCGGCGCGCCACCTTGTCCTCGTAAGCCGGCCCGATGCCCTTGCCCGTGGTGCCGATCTTGCCGTTGCCACTGCTCTCGCGCGCTGCCTCGCGCGCCCGGTCCAGTTCGCCGTGAATGGGCAGGATGAGCGGGCAGCTTTCGGACAGATACAGCCGCGAACGCACATCGATGCCCAGTTGCTCGATGCGCGCGATCTCCTGCAGCATGTGTGCCGGATCGACCACCACACCATTGCCGATGTAGCAGGCCACCCCGGCGCGCATCACGCCCGACGGAATGAGCTGCAAAGCGGTCTTGCGGCCGTTGATCACCAGGGTGTGACCTGCGTTGTGCCCCCCCTGGAAACGCACGACTCCCTGCGCATGGTCGGTCAGCCAGTCGACGATCTTGCCCTTGCCTTCGTCGCCCCACTGGGTCCCCACGACCACCACGTTGCGGCCTGCGCCACGCCGTACGGCTGCTTGCATGTTCAGTCAGTCCTTCTGCTTCAGGGTCGTTGTTGAATGGCGGGCGGATCCCGGCGTGTCCAGCGGCTGCAACACCCAGTGGTCGGCCACCCGCACCAGTTCTCGGTCGCACTCGAAGGCCGGCGCCGGCACACCATCGCCCGGCAGCACCGACAACACAATCTCGCCGGCATCGCGAAGGCGGCGCACTGCGCTGCGCAGCGCAGCCTCTTCGCTCCACGGTGCGCGTATGGCCAGCGGCGCTGGCGTGGGCCGAGCCACCAGTGCCAGCGACTTCAGATCCAGGCTGAAACCCACGGCGGGTCGGTTGCGGCCAAACACCGCGCCCACCTCGTCGTAGCGGCCGCCCCGCACCAGCGCGTCGACGCTGCCTGGCGCGTAGATCGCAAAGCGCAGGCCGCTGTAGTACGCATAGCCGCTCATGTCGGAGAGGTCAAAACCGATCTGCAGCCCGGCAAAGGTGCTGCGCAAGTGCGCGGCCAGCCAGCGCAGGTCCTGCAAGGCCGTGCTCACCAGCGGGTGCTGCGGCAGCGCCGTTTCAGCCGCGGCCAGCACCTCATCGCCGCCGTACAAGCGCAGCAACGCCTGCAGCCCATCACGCACCGGCGCCGGCACAAATTTCGTCAGGCTGTGCAGTGCCGATGCGTCCTTTTCACTGAGCGCCTGCACGATGTCCTGCAGTTGCATGGCATCCATCGCCACGCCGGCGAGCACGCCGCGCAGCACGCGTGCATCGGCCAGATCGATCAGCATCGCGCCATCCACCGCCGCCTGCAGACCGGACAGCGCCAGTTCCGCAGCTTCCAGGTCGGCTTCGAGGCCTGCGTGGCCGAAGATCTCGGCGCCGAACTGCAGTGGTTCGCGCGTGGCCGCAAGTCCGGTGGGCCGCGTGTGCACCACCGGGCCGCAGTAGCACAGGCGGGTGACGCCTTCGCGGTTGAGCAGATGGGCATCGATGCGCGCGGCCTGAGGCGTGGTGTCTGCGCGCAGACCCAGCGTGCGGCCACTGAGCTGGTCCACGAGCTTGAAGGTCTTGAGATCCAGCTCGCGCCCGGTGCCCGACAGCAGCGACTCCAGATGCTCCAGCAACGGGGGCGTGACCAGTTCAAAACCATGGCCGCGCGCCCGGTCCAGCAGCGCCCGCCTGAGCTCTTCGATGCGCCGGGCCTGGGCGGGCAGCACATCGGCAATGTGCTCGGGCAACAGCCAAGCTGAACGCATGCAAGACACCGGTGTAAAAAGTGAGATTGTACCGGCCGCATCTGCCGTCAAGAGGCGGCCTCGGTGCTGCTGACGCAGGGGCCGAGCGGTTGGCAAGCCTCAGAGCCAGACCACCAGCAGCAGGCCACCCACAGCCACGCTGCCCAGGCCCACGAAGCGAAGCTGGCCGTCGGTGAGCTGGGTGGCGCCCTCGAAGACCCGGCGCCAGGCGCCGGGGTTCAGCAGCGGCAGCAGGCCTTCGAGCACGAACATCAGGGCCAAGGCACCCAGCCAGAGCTCAGACATCAGCGCCACCCAGGCCCGCAATTGCCACGTCGGCGCCATGCGCCGCAAACGATCGACAGCAACGTTACTTGTTTCCGGCGCCACGCATGGCACGGAAGAACTCGCTGTTGGGGTCGACCACCATCACATCGCTCTTGCTGCGGAAGGTGGCGCGATAGGCCTCCAGGCTGCGGTAGAACTGGGCAAACTGGGCGTCCTTGCCAAAGGCATCGGCGTACAAGGCCGAGGCCTTGGCGTCACCGTCGCCTTTGATCTTCTGTGCGTCGCGGTAGGCCTCGGCAATGATGACCTCACGCTGCCGGTCGGCGTCGGCGCGGATCTTTTCGCCCTCGGCCGCGCCTTGCGAGCGCAATTCGTTGGCCACTTGTTTGCGCTCCGATTCCATGCGGCGGTAGACCGAGTCGGTGATGTCGGCCACGAAGTCCACGCGCTTGATGCGGACGTCCAGAATCTCGATACCAAACGACTTCGCCTCATCGGCCAGGCGGATCTTCACGTCGTTCATGACCTTCACGCGCTCGGTCGACAGCACTCCACGCACGTCGCGCTTGGTCACTTCCTCGTTGAAGGCAGCCTGCACCACGGGCGACAAACGGGCCTCGAGGTTGCGAAAATCTGCGCCGTTGTTTCTGATGAACTGGCGCGGCTCGGCGATGCGCCACTTCACCAGCCAATCGATGACCAGGCTCTTCTTTTCGGCCGTGAAGATGGGGCGCGTTTCAGGGCTGTCCAGCGTCTGCACGCGTTTGTCCAGAAACACCACGTTCTGGAACGGCGGCGGCAGCTTGAACTTCAAGCCCGGCTCGGTGATGACTTCCTTGATTTCGCCCAGTGCGTAGACCACACCCACCTGGCGCTGGTCAACGACAAAGAGCATGCTGCCTGCAGCCATGACGGCAGCGATGA
This sequence comes from Rubrivivax sp., assembly GCA_031429255.1. Classification (GTDB taxonomy): domain Bacteria; phylum Pseudomonadota; class Gammaproteobacteria; order Burkholderiales; family Burkholderiaceae_C; genus Rubrivivax. The sequence goes on along the minus strand of JANOZF010000194.1, from coordinate 3,840 downwards.
CAACGAATACAGCTGAGATGATCTTGTTCATGGAGTGCCCGCTCTTGGGGTCAATCAGCGGCCGTCACGGTCGCGGGTGCGGCCGCCATCGCGGCTGCGCGGGTCGGCGGCAGGGGTGGGCGTGGGTTGGTCGATGGTGGCCGACGGCGGCGTGGCGGTGTTCAGCGCCGGCCCCACCGGGCCCGCTGGCGCCGATTGCTGAATGAGTTTGTCCAGCGGCAGGTACAACAGGTTGGAGCCGGTGCGGCTGTCGACCATGACCTTGCTGACGTTCGAATAGACCTGCTGCATGGTTTCGATGTACAGGCGGTCACGCGTGACGATGGGAGCCTTCTGGTACTCGGTCAGCACCGAGCGAAAGCGCTGCGAGTCACCTTCAGCCTGCGCAACGATGCGCGAGCGGTAGCCCTCGGACTCTTCCTTGAGCCGCGAGGCCGTGCCACGCGCCTTGGGGATGACGTCACTGGCGTAGGCCTGGCCCTCGTTCTTGAAACGATCACGGTCGGCACTGGCCTTCACGGCATCGTTGAACGCCGCCTGCACCGAGTCAGGCACCTGCACGTTCTGCATGTTCACGTTGGCCACCACGATGCCGGCCTTCAATTTGTCCAGCTGGGCCTGGACCGACTTCGCCAACTCGACCGCGATGGCGTCGCGCTGTTCGTAGAGCACCAAGTCGACGCGGCTGCGGCCCACGATCTCGCGCACCGCGGACTCTGCGGCCTGCACCACGGCTTCGTCGGGGCGGTTGTTCTCGAACAGGTAAGCCCGCGCGTCGGCACGGCGGTATTGCACCGTGAAGCGGATGTCGACGATGTTCTCGTCACCCGTCAACATCGAGGAATCGCGCAGGCCGGTGGCCTGCACCACCGAGTTGCGGCCCACGTCCACCGACTGCAGCTGCGTGACAGCCACGGTTTCGTGTGACTGCAATGGAAACGGAAAACGCCACTGGAAGCCTGCGTCCTTGGTGTGGCTGTATTTGCCGAAGGTGGTGACCACCGCCTGGTGGCCTTCTTGGACGATGAAGAAGCCACTGCCCAGCCACAACAGCAGGATGACGATGCCGATCAGGCCCAGGCCCAGGCCGGCGCTCTTCATGTCGGGCTGAAACGGCCCGGGGCCGCCAGCCGGCGGCTCGCTGCCAGGTCGCACCGGCCCGCCGCCCTTGCGGCCACCAAACAAGCCGTTGAGCTTGCGATTGAAGTCGCGCCACAACTCGTCCAGATCGGGCGGACCGTCGTTGCGGTTGTTAAACACCAGGCTATCGGACGCCGACGGTGCTGCAACGCGACGCCGCGACAGCAGCGCCGCCAAGGCTGCACGCAAAGCAGCGCCCAAGGCGCCCAGCCGAGCGAAAAACGAAGAAGTAGGCGATTCGCGCATGCTGGAACTTAAGTGGTTAGAGAGGTGCCGCAAGAGTGGGTGCCAGGTCGCTGTCGGGCGCAGGCGCTCTCGTGTCGGAGGTAATGGTTTCAGGGGCGGTCGCGGCCGGTGTGCGGTCTTGACCAAAGCGAACATCAGTTGGTGGTGTTTCGGGTTGATTCAAGCTGCGCAGCGCTTGTTCGGCCACCGCCAGTCGCAGTTCTTCCAGACCCGAGCCGGTGTGGGCGCTGACAAAAAGCCTCTGGCGCCGCTGCGCGCCGGAGGTTTCAAGCCAGTCGGACTGCAGGCGCGGCTGCTGGCTGTCTTCAAGCAGGTCGCACTTGTTGTAGACGAGGATCTGCGGCACATCGCCGGCGCCGATCTCGCGCAGCACGCGTTCAACTTCCACTTGCTGCTCAGCCATCTGGGGGCTGGAAGCGTCGAGCACATGCAACAGCAGGTCGGCTTCGACGGCCTCATGCAGCGTGGCCTCGAAGGCCTCGACCAGCTTGTGCGGCAGGTCGCGGATGAAGCCGACGGTGTCGGACAGTGAAGCCGAAACGCCGGCCGGGCCCAGCCACAGGTTGCGCGTGGTGGTGTCGAGCGTGGCGAACAACTGGTCGGCAGCATAGGCGCGCGCCTTCACCAGGGCATTGAACAACGTCGACTTGCCGGCGTTGGTGTAACCCACCAGCGAGATGCGGAAGGTGCCCCGGCGGTCGCGCGCCTTGCGCTGCGTGCTGCGTTGCTTCTTGACCTTTTCAAGGCGCGCCTTGACGCTCTTGATGCGCTCGCCAATCATGCGCCGGTCAAGCTCGATCTGCGCCTCGCCCGGGCCGCCGCGGTTGCCAATGCCGCCACGCTGACGTTCCAGGTGCGACCAGCGACCCACCAGGCGCGTGGCCATGTATTGCAGTCGGGCCAGTTCCACCTGCAGCTTGCCTTCGTGGCTTTGCGCGCGGTCGGCAAAGATGTCCAGGATGAGGCCAGTGCGGTCGGCCACCGGCACGCCCAGATGCTGCTCCAGGTTGCGTTGTTGCGCCGGGCTCAGGCTCTGATCGAAGATCACGCCATGCGCAGACGTCGCGGCCACCAGGGCCTTGATCTCGTCGGCCTTGCCGCTGCCCACGAAAAGCGCGGGGTCAGGGGCGCGCCGGCGAGCCACCACGCGGGCGACGGCTACGTCTCCGGCCGACTCGGCCAGCAGGGCCAACTCGTCCAGGGAAGCATCAAAACGCGCGTTGCCGCCCACGTCGACGCCAACCAGCACCGCCCGCGTCGGCTCATGGCCCGTCGCGGCGGTGGGTGATGCGTAATTGCTCAAGGTGGCGGGGCCAGGGCCGTGCCGGTCAGGCTGCGGGATCGGTGTTTTCGGCGGCGTGGAAGTTCACGGCGCGGCTGGGCACCACGGTGGAGATGGCGTGCTTGTAGACCATCTGGGTCACGGTGTTGCGCAAGAGCACGACGTACTGGTCAAAAGACTCGATGTGGCCCTGGAGCTTGATGCCATTGACGAGGTATATCGATACCGGCACGTGCTCTTTGCGCAGCAGGTTCAGAAAGGGGTCCTGCAAAAGTTGGCCTTTGTTGCTCACGATATGCTCCGTGTTGGAATTGAATGGAGAGTTCACGTTATCACAGCGCTCCAGGCGACGCTTTGGGAGCTGAATTGCTTCAGCCGGCCTTTTCGTCGAAGGGGTTTTGCGCCGATCGCGTTTCAATTCTGATGGGCGTGCCTTCGAGCTTGAAGTGCTCGCGCAGGCGGCCTTCCAGGAAACGTTTGTAGCTTTCGCCCAGGCGATCCAGCGAAGTGCCGTGCAAAACCACCAGAGGCGGGTTCATGCCGCCTTGATGCGCGTAGCGTATCTTGGGCCTGAATCGCCCTTCGCGAGCTGGGGCCTGGTGCTCGGCCGCTTCGTGCATCAGGCGTGTCAACACCGGCGTTGGCATCTTGATGGTGGCCGACGCATGGGCGCGCTGCAGCGCTTTCCAGACCGTGTTCAGGCCCTGCCGCTTGATGGCCGAGATGTGCAGCACGGGGGCGAATTTCAAAAACGCCAGGCGGGTTTCGATCGAGCGTTCCACCGTCTTGCGCTGGTACTCATCGGTGGCGTCCCACTTGTTGATGGCCACCACCACCGCCCGCCCGCTTTCCAGGATGTAGCCGGCAATGTGCGCGTCCTGGTCGCTGACGCCCTGGGTGGCGTCAATGAGCAGCAGCACCACGTTGGCGTCGGCGATGGCCTGCAGCGTCTTGACCACCGAGAATTTCTCGATCGCCTCGAACACCTTGCCCTTGCGCCGCAAGCCGGCGGTGTCGATCAGCTCGAATTTCTGGCCGTTGCGCTCGAACGGCACCGAGATCGCGTCGCGTGTCGTGCCGGGCAGGTCGAAGGCCACCAGCCGCTCTTCGCCCAGCCAGGCATTGATCAACGTCGACTTGCCCACGTTCGGGCGCCCGGCAACGGCGAGCTT
>JANOZF010000193.1:0-29714 GCA_031429255.1 Rubrivivax sp. | reverse complement strand
TCTTGAACAAGATGGACCTGCCGAACGCCGACCCCGACAACGCGAAGTCGGAGATCGAAGACGTGATTGGCATTGATGCCGATCAGGCAATCCCGTGCAGCGCCAAGACGGGCGAGGGCATCGACGACATCCTGGAAGCCGTCATCACCCGCATGCCCGCGCCGCGCGGCAACCGCGACGCGCCGCTGCGCGCGATGATCGTCGACTCGTGGTTCGACAACTACGTCGGCGTGGTGATGCTGGTGCGGGTGGTCGACGGCACGCTGATCAAGGGCGAGCGCATCCGCATGATGGCCAGCGACGCGGTCTACGGTGCCGACAACCTGGGTGTGTTCACGCCCAAGTCGATGCCGCGCGATCGCCTCAATGCAGGCGAGGTCGGCTTCATCATCGCGGGCATCAAGGAGCTCCAGGCCGCCAAGGTCGGCGACACCATCACGCTCGAGAAGAAGCTGCCGAACAACCTGGGCCCCGCAAGCGTTGCGCTGCCCGGCTTCAAGGAGATCCAGCCGCAGGTCTTCGCCGGGCTGTACCCCACCGAGGCCAGCGAATACGACCAGCTGCGCGACGCGCTGGAAAAGTTGAAGCTCAACGATTCGTCGCTGCGCTACGAACCCGAAGTGAGCCAGGCGCTGGGCTTCGGCTTTCGCTGCGGCTTCCTCGGCCTGCTGCACATGGAGATCGTGCAGGAGCGGCTGGAGCGCGAGTTCGACCAAGACCTGATCACCACCGCGCCGAGCGTTGTCTACCAGGTCGAGCTCGGCGACAAAACGGTGATCCAGGTCGACAACCCGTCGAAGATGCCCGACCTCGGCCGCATCAACGAGATCCGCGAGCCCATCGTCACCGTGCACCTCTACATGCCGCAGGATTACGTCGGCCCGGTGATGACGCTGGCGAACCTCAAGCGCGGCAACCAACTCAACATGGCGTACCACGGCCGCCAGGTGATGCTGACCTACGAGATGCCGCTGGCCGAGATCGTGCTCGACTTCTTCGACAAGCTGAAAAGCGTGTCGCGCGGCTATGCGTCGATGGACTACGAGTTCAAGGAATACCGCGGCGCCGACGTCGTCAAGGTCGACATCCTGCTCAATGGCGACAAGGTCGACGCGCTGTCCATCATCGTGCACCGCACCCAGAGCCAGTTCCGCAGCCGTGCAGTCGTGGCCAAGATGCGCGAGCTGATTTCACGCCAGCAATACGACGTCGCGATCCAGGCCGCCATCGGGGCCAACATCATTGCGCGTGAGACAATCAAAGCGCTGCGCAAGAACGTGATCGCCAAGTGTTACGGCGGTGACATATCCCGCAAGCGCAAGCTCCTCGAAAAACAAAAGGCCGGCAAAAAACGCATGAAGCAGATCGGTTCCGTCGAGGTGCCGCAGGAAGCGTTTCTGGCCATCCTGCAAGTGGACGATTGATGGGTTCTTTGACCGGTGCGCTTTACGCCTTCCTTGCCGTGTACCTCGGAGGCTGGTACCTCGGCAAGTGGTCGGGAAACTTCTCGCTGCTGTTGTTCATCCTGTCGCTGGTGACCTTCGCCTATTGGCTGGTCGAGCGTTTCCACTTCGCGCCGGCGCGTGTGCGTTCGGCCGCGGCGCTCGAAGCGCAGGACCGTGAACGCCGCGAGAAGCTGGCCCAGCAAGGCATTGCCAAGGTCGACGGAGACATCTCGCAAGCACGCGAATCGCTGCTGATGCAGCCCTGGTGGCTGGACTGGACCGCCGGCCTGTTCCCGGTGATCCTGGCGGTGTTCCTGCTGCGCTCGTTCCTGTTCGAGCCCTTCAAGATTCCGACCGGGTCGATGATTCCCACCTTGCTGGTCGGTGACCTGATCCTCGTCAACAAATTCCACTACGGCGTGCGGCTGCCGGTGATCAACAAGAAGATCCTCGAGAACAACCCTGTGCAACGTGGCGATGTGATGGTGTTCCGCTACCCTTCAGACACCCGGCTGGACTACATCAAGCGAGTGGTGGGGCTGCCCGGCGATGAAGTGGCCTACCTGAACCAACGGCTGAGCATCAATGGCAAGGCCATCGAGACCACCGCCCAGGGCGAGCATTACGACGAGGACAGCCTGAGCTACGCCCCGATGTTCATCGAGAAACTGGGCAGCAAGGAGCACAAGATCCGCGTCGACCTGCGCCGCCTGGGCTACTACGGCCCCGACCCGAAGCGCTTTCCGATGGCCGAAAACTGCCGCTACTCACCCGAGGGCGTGGTGTGCAAAGTTCCAGAGGGTCACTATTTCATGATGGGCGACAACCGCGACAACTCGCAGGATTCCCGCTTCTGGGGCTTCGTGCCGGACGAGAATATCGTCGGCAAGGCGTTCTTTGTCTGGATGAACTTCGGCAACCTGGGGCGCATAGGCGCCTTCAACTGAAAAGGGCAAGGCTGATGACCAGCGCACTGCGTTTCCAACCACGACCACCAGCGTTCGGAGCGTGGAGGTCGCAGCAACGTGGCGTGACGCTTTTCGGCCTGCTGTTCTGGGCCCTGTTGATCGGCTTTGGCGGCTACATGCTGGTGCGCATACTGCCCACCATCAACGAATACAGCACCATCCGGCGCACCGTCGACGCGATTGCGAAGGCGCAGCCCAGCACGGTGGCTGAGGCACGGCAGGCTTTCGACAAGCAGAAAGACCTGGAGTATTCGATCAGCTCCATTTCGGGCAAGGACCTGGTCGTGACCAAGGAGAACGACAAGGTCGTGATCTCGTTTGCCTACGACAACGCGATCCCTGTCTACGGGCCGGTGTACATCCTCATCAAGTACTCCGGCAGCTCGCGCTAGGCTGGCTGTGTCTCCCCTGGTAGAGGCCCTTCAGCAGCGGCTGGGACACCGCTTCAACGACGAGTCGCTGTTGCAGCGTGCGCTGACGCACCGCAGCTTCGGCACCGGGCACAACGAGCGTCTCGAATTCCTGGGTGACGCCGTGCTCAGCACGGCCATCTCTGCGATGCTGTACGAACGTTTTGCCGGCAGCGACGAGGGCGACCTCACGCGTGTGCGGGCGCATCTGGTGCGTGAAGACAGCCTGTACCGGGCCGCGCTCGTGCTGGGTCTGCCGCTGGTGGTGCGGCTGTCCGAGGGCGAGGCCCGCGGCGGCGGTGCCCAGCGGCCGTCCATTCTGGCCGACGCGGTGGAAGCCATCATCGGGGCCACGTTCCTGGACAGTGGCTACCCGGCAGCGCTGGAACTGGTGCGGCGCCTCTTTGGCGAAGTCATACAAGCCACCGAGGCCGACAGCTGGAGCAAAGACGCCAAGACCGAACTGCAGGAATGGCTGCAGGCGCGCCGCGTCGCGGTGCCCAGCTACCGCATCACGGCCACGCGCGGTCAGGCGCATGCACAGATCTTCGAGGTGGAATGCGCGGTGCCCGCACTCAGCGTGACCGAGCAGGGTGAAGGCCGCTCGCGGCGCATCGCCGAGCAAGCCGCTGCCAAGCGTATGCTGCAGGTCCTGAAAGCCAAGGACCAGCCCAGCGGACCCCTGTCGTCCTGAGCTGGCGTCGCCCTTCCACCCGGACTGGTCTGACCCGACCGGTCTCACCGCCTGCCCGCCCGGGCCTACGCCTTGAACGCCGATACCCCTAAAGATCCAACGCCTCCCCCGGGCCATCCGCCCGCACAGCCAGCCGTGCCGCAGCGCTGTGGCCTGGTGGCCATCGTGGGCCGTCCGAACGTGGGCAAGAGCACGCTGATGAACGCGCTGGTGGGCCAGAAGATCAGCATCACCAGCAAGAAGGCGCAGACCACGCGCCACCGCATCACCGGCATCCTGACGCAGGGTGCGGTGCAGTTCGTGTTCGTCGACACACCGGGCTTTCAGCTGAAGCACATGAGCGGGCAGGGCGGGGCCTTGAACCGCACCCTCAACCGCACGGTGCTGTCGTCGCTGGGCGACGTGGACGTGGTGTTGTTCCTCGTCGAGGCCGGCCGCTTCTCGACCGAAGACGCCAAAGTGCTGGCCTTGATGCCCGATGACCGGCCGGTGCTGCTGGTGGCCAACAAGCTGGACACGCTGAAGCGCCGCCAGGACGTGCTGCCGTGGCTGAAAACCATGCAGGACCGCTACAAGTTCGCCGAGTTCGTGCCCATGTCGGCCACGCACACGTCCGACGTGCAGCGCCTGCAGGACATCGTGGCGCCTTACCTGCCCGAGCAATCCTGGCTGTACGAGGAAGACGCGCTCACCGACCGCAGCGAGCGTTTCCTGGCCGGCGAGATGATCCGCGAGAAGCTGTTTCGCCTGACCGGTGACGAACTGCCTTACAACTGCACGGTGGTGATCGACAAGTTCGAGGAAGAGGGGAACCTGCGCCGCATCGCGGCCACCATCGTCGTCGAGCGCGATGCGCACAAGGGCATGGTGATCGGCGAAGGCGGTGAACGCCTGAAGCGCATCGGCAGTGAAAGCCGACAGGAACTTGAGCGCCTGTGGGACGCCAAGGTTTTTCTCGAGATCTGGGTGAAGGTGCGTTCGGGCTGGGCGGACAACGAAGCGCACCTGCGCAGCTATGGCTACGAATGACGGCCCAGGCACAGGCGACGATGCTCAGGCGCATGCCGCAGTCCTGGTCCCGGGTGCGGCTAGGCAGGGCCGCCACCGGTCGACACTGACTCTGCGGTCGGCCCCGCGGTCGGCCACCAGAGCGCGACGGGCCGCGGCGGCCCACCCGCTGACGGCCTACGTGCTGCACCGCTACGACTGGAGCGAGAGCAGCCTGATCGTCGAGCTGTTCACGCGCGCCCAGGGCCGCGTGGTGGCCGTGGCCAAGGGTGCCAAGCGCCCCACCTCCAACTTCCGCCCGGTGCTGCTGCCGTTCCTGCCGCTGCAGGTGTTGCTGGGCAAACCGCCGAAGGACGAAACTTCGGACGTGGTCAACCTGCGCAGCGCCGAATGGTGTGGCGGTGTGCCGTTGCTGCCCAACCAGGCCCTGATGTCGGCCTACTACCTGAATGAGTTGCTGCTCAAACTGCTGGCGCGGCAGGACCCGCATGCCGAGTTGTTTGATGCCTATGCCGACACGCTGGTGGCGTTGGCGCTGGCCCAAGAGCCAGCCGCGCCGCCGGCCGTCGATCTGGCTGCTGACACGGCCAGCGAAGCGACCGTCCTGCGCGCGTTCGAGCTGGTGCTGTTGCGAGAACTGGGGGTGCTGCCCGAACTGGGCGAAGTCACGCTCACCGCGCAACCTCTGCAAGTCGACCGGCGCTACTCGCTGCACGCCGACCATGGCCTGGTGGCCGACGAGAGCTCGGGTGCGCCCGGCTCGGTGTGGTTGGCGCTGGACCCGGTGCTGGCAGCAGGCACGATGTCCAGCCTGCGCCAATGCTGCGCGCCGGCGGCAGCGTCGCTGCGCGGGCCGTTGCGGGCATTGCTTCACTATCATCTGGGCCAGCGGCCGCTGCGCACGCGCCAGGTGTGGCAAGGCGTGCAGCGGTTGGCCGAAAGCACACGTCGATGAATCCCCTGGTCGCCCCCGAATCCAATGCCCAGCCGCACGCCGGCCGCACGGCGCTGTCGGTCAATGTCAACAAGATTGCGCTGCTGCGCAACACGCGCCACCTGGGCATCCCCAGCGTGGTGAAGGCTGCCACGGTGTGCCTGCAGGCCGGCGCCGACGGCATCACCGTGCACCCACGGCCCGACGAGCGGCACATACGGTCGCACGACGTGCACGAACTCGCGGCACTGATGCAGCAGTGGCCGCAGGCCGAATACAACATCGAAGGCAACCCCTTCCAAAACCTGATGGGCTTTGCGCGTGCACTGGTGGCCCAGGGCCAGCCCTTGCACCAGTTGACCTTCGTGCCCGACAGCGAAGGCCAGTTCACCAGCGACCATGGCTGGGACCTGACCGTCGACGCGGAACGGCTGCGTCCCATCATTGCCGAATGCCGCGCACTGGGCCTGCGCGTCAGTCTGTTCATGGACGCGCAGCCCGGTGCCATGGCGCTGGCCCGTGCCGTGGGTGCCAGCCGCGTCGAGCTCTACACCGAGCCCTACGCGGCGGCGCACGGCGGCGCCGGGCAGGCCGCACAGCTGGCTGCATTCGCCAGCGCAGCACAGGCCGCACTGGCGGCCGGGCTGGGCGTGAATGCAGGGCACGACCTGAACCGCGACAACCTCACCGACTTCCTGCGCGCCGTGCCTGGCGTGCAGGAAGTGTCGATCGGCCACGCGCTGGTGGCCGACGCGCTGGAACTGGGGCTGGCCGAGACGGTGCGCGAGTATCAGCGCTGCATCCGTGCGGCCCATGCGCCAGCAGCCCGCTGAAGCCATGGGCACGCGCCACGTTCGATGATCTACGGCATCGGCACCGACGTGTGCGACATCAGGCGCATTGAAGGCACCGTGCAGCGCCGCGGCGTGCGTTTCGCCCAGCGCGTGCTGGGCCCGGAAGAACTGCTGGTGTTTCACGCGCGCAGCCAGCGCACGCCGGTGCGTGGCCTGCGCTACCTGGCGACGCGCTTTTCAGCCAAGGAGGCGTTTTCGAAAGCCATCGGCCTGGGCATACGATGGCCCATGAGCTGGCGTGCCTGCCAGATCTTGAACGAACCCAGCGGCAAGCCGGTGCTGTACCTGTCGGGCGAATTGGCGTTGTGGTTCGAAGCACGGGGCTTGCAGGGCCACGTCACCGTCACCGACGAAACCGACTACGCGGCGTCATTTGTCGTCGTTGAAACCAGGAGTTCCCCTTGAGCATCAAGTCTGACGGACCTGCCCATTCAGCCGTGGTGCTGGACATCACCGGCACCAGTCTCACCGCCGCCGACCGCCGGCGCCTGAAAAACCCGCTCACCGGCGGTCTGATCCTCTTTGCCCGCAACTGGCAAAACCGCGCCCAGCTCACGGCGCTGACGGCCGAGGTCAAGAAGCTGCGGCCCGACCTGCTGATCTGTGTCGACCATGAAGGCGGCCGCGTGCAGCGTTTTCGCACCGACGGTTTCACGCATGTGCCTTCGATGCGCGTGCTGGGCGAGCAGTGGATGCGCGACCCGCTGGGCGCCACCGACGCCGCCAGCGCGCTGGGTTTTGTGCTGGCGGCTGAGCTGCGCGCCTGTGGTGTCGACCTCAGCTTCACACCGGTGCTCGACCTGGACTACGGCGAAAGCAGCGTCATCGGCGACCGCGCCTTCCACCGCGATGCGCGCGTGGTCTCGATGCTCGCCAAAGGCGTGATGCACGGCTTGTTGCGTGCCGGCATGGGCAACTGCGGCAAGCACTTCCCCGGCCACGGGTATGTGAAGGCCGACAGCCATGTGGCGGTTCCGGTGGACAAGCGCAGCCTCAAGGCCATCCTGGCCGACGATGCGAAGCCCTATGAATGGCTGAGCACCACGCTGAGCGCCGTGATGCCGGCACACGTGATCTACCCCAAGGTGGACACGCACCCGGCGGGCTTCTCGCCACGCTGGCTGAACGAGATCCTGCGTGGCCAGATGGGTTTCACGGGCGCCATCTTCAGCGACGACCTGAGCATGGAAGGCGCGCGGCACCTGGAAGGCGGCACGCTGAGCTACGCCGAAGCCGCCACGGTGGCGCTGAATGCCGGCTGCGACCTGGTGCTGTTGTGCAACCAGAGCATCGACGGCGGCCAGGCCGTGGATGAACTCTTGGCCGACCTGCAGCAGGCACAGGCCCAGGGCCACTGGCACCCCAGCCCCGACAGTGAACAGCGCCGCCTGGCGCTTCTGCCCACGCAGCCACCGCTGGCCTGGGACGACCTGATGCACGACCCGGTGTATCAGCGTGCGCTGGAGCGGCTGCCCTGATGGCCGGTTGACAGCGAGGTTGCGGCGGTGCCCAAAGAACCTGCGCCTACGGCCGACAACAAACGCCTGCAGATGGCCGACATCGCCCGGCTGGCAGGCGTGTCGGTGGCCACCGTGTCGCGCGCGCTCAACGGCAGCAGCCTGGTAGGCCGCGAAACGCGCGAGCGCATCGCCGAGCTGGCGCGGTCGTTGAACTACAGCATCAACCTCAGCGCGCAGAACCTGCGCCTGCAGAAGAACCAGACGGTGGCCGTGGTGGTGCCTTACGACGCGCGGTCGCGGCAGCACATATCAGACCCCTTTTTCCTGGCCATGGTGGGCAGCCTGGCCGACGCGCTGACCGATCGTGGCTACGACATGCTGCTGTCGCGGGTGGATGCCGAGGCGCTGGACAGTGCTGCGACGCTGGTGGACTCCGGCAAGGCCATAGGGCTGATCATCATCGGGCAATGGGGCCACCACGACCAGCTCAACGACATGGCGGCGCGCCGCTTGCCGGTGGTGGTGTGGGGTGCGCAGATGCCTCAGCAGCTGTACTGCAGCGTGGGCGGCGACAACCACGCGGGCGGCCTGCTGGCCACGCAGCACCTGTTGGCGCTGGGCCGCCGACGCATCGTGTTCCTGGGCGACGCCCTTCTGCCTGAAGTGCAGCTGCGGCTTCAGGGCTACCGGCAGGCGCTGCAGCAGGCCGGCATCACTTTCGATGCCGCGCTGGAGTTGCCCGTGCCCTTCGAAGTCATGGCCGCGCGCCAGGCCATGGACGTGTTGTGCGCAGCCGGCGTCGGCTTCGATGCCGTCGTGGCGTGCAGCGACCTGTTGGCCCTGCAGGCGGTGCAGGCGGTGCACGCGGCGGGCCGCCGGGTGCCGCAGGACGTGGCGGTGGTGGGCTATGACGATATGGCCGTGGCCACCTGGAGCGACCCGCCGCTGACTTCGGTGCACCAGCCCGTGTCCATGGCCGGCGCCGAGATGGTGGACGCCTTGCTGCAGTTGCTGCAGGGCCAGCGCGCCGTGCCGCGCACGTTGCCGGTGCACCTGGTGCTGCGCGCCAGCGCGCCGACGCTGACGACCTGATCGCGTCGGCCCTGCGCAAGCCCGGTCCGGTCCGGGATGCCACCCGGCTTGACGGACACGGCTTGGTTGTTATTCGATTGCAAATCAAGATTTGCTGATCAAGGTTTGCTTATGTGGCCGCCGCCACTGGGTAACGACTCGCGCTGAGTCTTTGGCCCTGTTGCTCTCAAGCTGCGCAGCACCGATGTGCTCTCGTTTACCCTACTTTGCAATCGATTGCAAACCGATTGAAATGCATCCCTGAAGTGACCGCACCCTCAGCCCCTGATCTCGACCCTGCTCCCAGTTCGACCCCAGACCCATACCACCAAGGAGACTCCATGCCCCAGCGTTCGCCCCAGCGCCTCTTCAAAGTCACACCGCTGACCCTTGCCATCGCCACCGCGCTCGCGGCTTCGGCTGCCCAGGCGCAGACGGCTGCGCCCGCCGGCGACGGCCTGCAGCTGGACCGCATCGTCATCACCGGTACCACCGGCACCACCAGCAAGATGAAGGCGAGCAACTCGCTGTCCACGCTGGACGGCGACAGCATCGCGTCGGTCACCGCCACCAGCGCGGCCGAGCTGCTGCGCTCGGTGCCGGGCCTTCGCTCTGAGTCCAGCGGCGGCGAAAGCAACGCCAACGTCGGCGTGCGTGGCATTCCCATTTCTGCCGGCGGCGCGCGCTACATCCAGTTCCAGGAAGACGGCCTGCCGGTGCTGCAGTTCGGCGACATCGCCTTTGCCACGCCCGACACCTGGATCCGTGCTGACGGCGGCCTGGACCGGCTGGAAGTGCTGCGCGGCGGTGCTGCCAGCACGCTGGCCACGGGCGCGCCCGGCGGCCTCATCAACTACATCACCAAGACCGGCCGCGAAGAAGGCGGCAGCATCGGCCTGAGCAAGGGCCTGGACTTCGACCAGACCCGAGTGGACCTGAACTACGGCGGCAAGATCGGCGCCAAGACGCGCTTCTGGATCGGCGGCTTCTACCGCACCGGTGACGGCGGCCGCCCGGGCGCTGACGGCGCCGAAAGCGGCGGCCAGATCCGCGGCAACATCACGCAGGAGCTGAAAGATGGCTACGTGCGCGTCAGCTTCAAGCACCTGGACGACAACACGCCCACCTACATGCCCACGCCGGTGCGCTTCGTGAATGGATCCATCCAGACCATTCCCGGCATCGACCCGCGCACGGCCGCGTTCTTCAACGCCGGCTTCCCGCTGGACAACACGCTGACCGGCAGCAACGGCCGCATCAACAGCAACGTGCGCAACGGCCTCAGCGCCAAGACTGACGCCTTCGGCGCCGTGGCCGACCTGGGCCTGGGCAACGGCCTGCGTCTGAACAACAACTTCCGCTGGTCCAAGAACAGCGGCCGCTTCATCGGCATCTTCCCTGGCGACGACGTGTCGGCGGCACCTGTTGGCACCACCATCGCCAGCGGGCAGGGCAAGGGCTCGGCCTATACGGGCAGCCGCTTCACGGCCGTGGTGTTCAACACCAAGGTGGACGACGCCAGCCTGGTGGCCAATGACCTGAAGCTGAGCAAGAGCTTCGACCTGGGCGGCAGTGGCAAGCTGTCGGCCACCGGCGGCCTGTATACCAGCGTGCAGACGCTGAACCTGACCTGGAACTTCAACCAGTACTCGCTTTCGGCGTCTGGCGAGAACGCGCAGCTGCTGAACGTTCCCGGCGTCACCAACGGCTCGCCCGGCTTCGACGGCTGCTGCTCCAACACCCAGGACAGCAAGTACCGCACCAACGCACCGTACGTGCAGGTGGGTTACGAAATCGGCGGTCTGAGCATCGACGCCAGCCTGCGCCGCGACAGCAACAGCGCCACCGGCGCCTACTACCAGTCCAACGCCGGTGTGTCCTACAACCTGGGCGCGCCCAACGTCATTGACTACGACTTCAACCGCACGTCCGCTTCGTTGGGCGTGAACTACCAGTTGAACAAGGACCTGGCGGTGTTTGGCCGCGTCAGCGACGGCGCCGCCTACAACGCCGACCGCATCACCTTCTTCAACAACCCCAACTTGGTCAACGGTGCCAGCAGCAAGATCCCGGTCAACGAGGTCAAGCAGCTTGAAGGCGGCGTGAAGTGGCGCAGCGGTGGTGTCAGCCTGTTTGCCACGCTGTTCTTCGCCAAGACCGACGAAATCAACGTCGACCCCACCACCAGCCCGGTGCGCGTCACCACCAACAAGTACGACGCCAAGGGCCTGGAACTGGAAGGCGCCTTCCGCGCCGGCATGCTCAGCTTGATCGGCGGCGTCACCTACACCGACGCCACCATCAAGCAGAGCAGCAACGCCGCACTGGTGGGCACCACGCCCAAGCGCCAGGCCAAGCTGGTGTACCAGCTGACGCCCACGCTGAACCTGTCTGACGATGTGGTGCTGGGCCTGAACGTGGTGGGCACCTCGGCGTCGAAAGACGACGGCCCCACCGGCCCGGTGACCATCACGCTGCCGGCCTACATGACGGTGAACGCCTTCGCCAGCTACGCCATCACGCCAGCGGCCACTGTCGGCCTGTCGGTGAACAACGCGCTGAACAAGGTGGGTTACACCGAGAGCAACGACGGCCGCGGCGCTGCACGTTCTGTCAACGGCCGCACCACCAAGGTGACGCTGAAGTACAACTTCTGACGCTGCACCTGCAGCACGGGCCGTTGCGCCGCGCCCTTGCAGGCGGCTGGCGGGCGGCCCGTTTCTCTCTTCAGAAAAGGCGGCCATGAGCTCGACCAAACCACAGCTGTCGTTCTGGCAGATCGTGAACATGAATGTCGGCTTCTTCGGCATCCAGTTCAGCTTCGGTCTGCAGCAGGCCAACATGAGCCCCATCTACCAGTACCTGGGGGCGGACGAAAGCAAGCTGCCGCTACTGTGGCTGGCCGGACCCATGACGGGCCTGCTGGTGCAGCCCATCATCGGCGCCATGAGCGACCGCACGGTGTCGCGCTGGGGGCGCAGAACGCCGTACTTCCTGATCGGCGCCATCCTGTGCAGCCTGGGTCTGCTGTTCATGCCCTACAGCCCCACGCTGTGGTTCGCTGCCGGCCTGCTGTGGATACTGGACGCCGCCAACAACGTGACGATGGAGCCCTACCGCGCCTACGTCAGCGACCGTCTCAACCGCGACCAGCACTCGCTGGGCTTCCTGACGCAGAGCGCCTTTACGGGCCTGGCGCAGACGCTGGCCTATCTGGCGCCCAGCATCCTGGTGTGGTGGGGCTTCAACAAAGACGCGGTGGGTGACAACCACATCCCGCAGGTCACGCTGTTGGCCTTTGTCATCGGCGCCATCCTGTCCTTCACCACCGTGTGGTGGAGCGTGAAGAAGGTGCCCGAACTGCCGCTGACGGAGGCCGAAAAGGCCGAGATCAAGGCCCGCCCTTCGGGCGTAGCGGCCACCTTCAACGACATCGTCATCGCCTTCAAGGAAATGCCGCCCGTGATGCGGCGCCTGTGGTGGATGAAGCTGTTCCAGTGGTACGGAATGATGTGCTACTGGATCTACATCGTGCCCTCGCTGGCCAAGACCCTGTTCAACACCAGCGACGCCACCACGGCAGGTTTTCGCGATGCCAGCCTGCTGAACGGCCAGATCGGCGGCTTCTACAACTTCGTGGCCTTCCTGTCGGCCTTTGCGATGGTGCCCGTGGTGCGCAAGCTCGGCCCGAAGGGGGTGCACGCGTTCTGCCTGCTGGCGGCGGCCGCCGGCATGTGGGCCATTCCGAACATCCAGGACAAGGCGCTGCTCTTCATCCCGATGATCGGTGTGGGTCTGGCCTGGGCCAGCATCATGGGCAACCCCTATGTGCTGCTGGCCGGCAGCATCCCGCCCGAGCGGGCCGGCGTGTACATGGGCATCTTCAACATGTTCATCGTCATTCCCATGCTGATCCAGATGGTGACGCTGCCGCTCTTCTACCAAAGCCTGCTCGGCGGCCAGCCCGACAACGTCATCCGGCTGGCCGGCACGCTGCTGGCTTGCGCCGCGGTGGCGGTGATGTTCGTGAACACCAAGGCCGAAGGGCAGCGGCACTGAGCGATGAAGAACCAGGTTCAACTCATCACCTACGTCGACCGCCTGGGCGGCGGCGGGCTGCGCAACCTGCAGCAGCTGCTGACGGCGCAACTGAACGGTGTATTTGGAGGCGTCCACCTGCTGCCTTTCTATCACCGCATCGACGGCGCAGACGCGGGTTTCGACCCCATCGATCACACGCTGGTGGACGCTCGGCTGGGCGACTGGGCTGACATCAAGCAGCTGACCCTTGATGTGGACGTCATGGCCGACGTCATCGTCAACCACATGTCCAGCGAATCGCCGCAGTTCCTGGACTACTCAGAGCGTGGTGAAGCCTCACCCTTCCACGGCCTGTTCCTGAGCTTCGATGCGGTGTTTCCCGGCGGTGCGACGGAACGCGATCTGCTCGCCGTCTATCGACCCCGGCCCGGCCTGCCGTTTACCTGCAGCACCCTGGCAAATGGGAAAAAGCAACTGCTGTGGACCACCTTCACGCCGCAACAGGTGGACATCGACGTGCAGCACCCGCAGGGCCGCGCCTACCTGCAAGGCATTCTGCAAACGCTGGCAGGCAGCGGCATCCGCATGGTTCGGCTGGACGCCGTGGGCTACACCATCAAGAAGGCCGGCGGCTCCAGCTTCATGATGCCGGAGACCTTCGCTTTCATCGATGAATTTGCCGCGCAAGCTCGAGCACTGGGCATCGAGGTGCTGGTGGAGATCCACAGCCACCATCAACGCCAGATCGAGATTGCGCAGCGCGTGGACTGGGTGTACGACTTCGCGCTGCCGCCGCTGGTGCTGCACGCGCTGTTCAACGGCACATCGCAGCCGCTGAAGCATTGGGCCGCGATACGCCCGCACAACGCGCTGACGGTGCTGGATACACACGATGGCATCGGCATCATCGACATCGGCGCCGATGCACAGGACCGCGCTGGCAGACCCGGGCTGGTGCCGGCGGCCGAGCTCGACGCACTGGTGGAGCGCATCCACGCCAACAGCGGGGGCCAAAGCCGCCAGGCCACTGGCGCGGCGGCCAGCAACCTGGACCTGTACCAGGTGAACTGCACCTACTACGACGCGCTGGCCCGTGACGACAACGCCTACCTGCTGGCGCGTGCCATCCAGTTCTTCATGCCCGGTGTGCCGCAGGTGTACTACGTGGGTCTGCTGGCCGGTGAGAACGACATGGCGCTGCTGGAAAGCAGCGGCGTCGGGCGCGACATCAACCGGCGTCACTACAGCATGGACGAAATCCACGACACGCTGCAGCGCAGCGTGGTGCAGCGCTTGCTGAGGATGATCAGGCTGCGCAATGAACATACGGCCTTTGCCGGCCGCTTTCAGATGCTGGACAGCACAGCGGACACCTTGTCGATGCGTTGGCAGCAGGGCAGCCGCTGGCTGGAACTGCATGCCGACCTGGCCAGTCAGCGCTGGCAGGTGCGAAGCGATGAGGGTGCGCTGGTGCTTTGAGATGCCGTGATGCGCGGCAGGGTCGGTGACCGACAGGTTCGGCGCCGGGCCACCCGGCGATCCTGCGCTTCTGTCCGCCGGACGGCGAGCCTTGAACAGGGCGGCAGACGGAAAAGAGAAAAGCCTCGCTGAGCGAGGCTTTTCGAGGTGGTCAAGCGGGCTCGTATCCGGTCCGCTCTGGTCCTGTGGCTCGTTCAGTGAGCTTGCTGCTCAAACGGCAACTTCAGCTGAGACAGGTCCTTCCTGGTCTCCACCAGCACCAGCGGGCCCACGTCTTCCACCACCTGGCGGCGGGGTTCACGCGGCACGTGTACGGGCTTGGGTTCTGCGGCCATCGCGGCCCGCACGGCCGCCACGCGGTCGCCGTCGCTCTGCACCCATTGCAGACCGGCGCTGCTGGCCAACAAATTCAGGTCAGCGGTAGGCAGTTCGTAGCGTGTGACGACGATGGGTTGCGCCGCCAGGGGCGGTGTCGGCACGACGGGTGGAGCCGCCACCTGGACCGGCGCAGCGGGTGCCGCGGCTACGGGTGTTGCGGTCCACTCGGGGCTGGAAGCCGCCGATGGAGCGTCGTCCGTAGCGACGACAGGCGAGGGTGTTGCCATGAGGGCCGTGGCCGCTGCTGCGGTGCCTGCCGCGATCGCGACGACGCCGACTTCTGCGGCCACCACACCGGGGCTGGAAGGTTTGTCGCCGTCGGCGCTGCCTCCTGCCATGGCGGGCGCAGCGTCACCGCGCTCGTCATCGCGGTTGCGACCACCGCGGCGCCGGCCCCGGTCACCGCGGCCGCTGCGCTCGGCACCGGCAGCGGCGGTATCACCGTCCTGCACCGTCGCCACCGTGGCTTCGCCAGCCGCGCGGCTGTCGCTTTCGGCGCCGGCTTCGGCGCCTTCAGGCAGCAGGCTGCCTTGCTCCGTTCCGGCTTCGCCGCGACCTTCGCCGCGGTCGCGGCCACCGCGGCGGCGGCGGCGGCGGCCGTCACCGCCATCAGCCGCGCCGGCCGGGTTCTGCGTGTCCACGGCATCGGCCTGCGGTTGGGTGTCGGCAAAACCCACGGCGGGCGTGGTGCTGCCTTCTTCGGGGCGCGGGCCACGGTCCGGGCGCGGGCCGCGACGGCTGTCATTGCGGCCTTCGTTGCGGCCTTCATTGCGGTTGTCGCCACGCGGTTCACGTGGTTCGCGGTTGCCTTCGCCGCGACCTTCGACTTTGCCTTCCGTGCGCGGCTCGCCGCGTGGCGGCCGGTCTTCGCGCTCGGCGCGTTCAACGCCCGGCGTGCCATCGGCAGCGGCGTCCTGGCGCGGGCCACGGCCACGGCCGTCGCGGCGCTGGCCACCGCGGCCACCACGCTCACCGCGCTTTCCGTCTCGTGCTCCGTCACGGCCCCCTTCGCGGCGACCGGGGGTGGTGGCCACCGCGGCAGCCGCCGTGGCTGCTGCCGCAGTGGCAACCGCAGCGGCCGTGCCGACAGCAGGCGCCGGGGCCGGTGCGGGCGTGCCGCCAAAAAGGCTCTTCACCCAGCCGAAGAAGCCGGTGCCGGCGCTGGCGGGCTCCGGTGGCGCCATCGGTATGGCCTGCACCACCGGTGCAGCCGCCACGGGTACGGCCACCGGGGCAGGGGCTGGTGCGGGCACGGGCGGCAGCGGTGCCGGCTGGTCGGGCAGCACACCCTTGATCACCGGCTCCTGTTTGGGCTTGGCCTTTTCACGGCGTGTGATGCCGACTTCGTCCGACGGCTCCTCGATCATCGTGTAGCTGGCCTGCAAGCCTTCCAGGCGCGGGTCGTCGTGGCGCAGGCGTTCGAGCTTGTAGTTCGGCGTTTCCAGGTGCTTGTTGGGCACCAGCAGCACGGTCACTCGTTGCTTGAGTTCGATCTTGGTGATCTCGGTGCGCTTCTCGTTGAGCAGGAAGCTGGTCACTTCCACCGGCACCTGCACGTGCACGGCGGCGGTGTTCTCCTTCATCGACTCTTCCTGCACCATGCGCAGGATCTGCAGCGCACTGCTTTCGGTGTCGCGGATGTGACCGGTGCCATTGCAGCGCGGGCAGGTGATGTGGTTGCCTTCGGACAGCGCCGGGCGCAGGCGTTGGCGGCTCAATTCGAGCAGGCCGAACTTGCTGATGCTGCTGAACTGCACGCGCGCGCGGTCGAAGCGCAGGCCGTCGCGCAGGCGGGTTTCCACCTCGCGCCGGTTCTTGCTTTCTTCCATGTCGATGAAGTCGACCACGATCAGGCCGCCCAGGTCGCGCAGCCGCATCTGGCGCGCGATTTCATCGGCGGCTTCCAGGTTGGTGCGCGTGGCGGTTTCTTCGATGTCGCTGCCGCGCGTGGCGCGCGCGCTGTTCACGTCCACGCTGACCAGCGCTTCGGTGTGGTCGATGACGATGGCGCCGCCCGAGGGCAGGTTCACCGTGCGGCTGTGGGCCGTCTCGATCTGGTGCTCGATCTGGAAGCGGCTGAACAGCGGCGCGTCGTCCCGGTAGCGCTTCACGCGATGGCCCTGGTCGGGCATCACGTGGTTCATGAACTGGTGGGCCTGCTCGAACAAGTCGTCCGTGTCGATCAGGATCTCGCCGATGTCGGACGTGAAGTAGTCGCGGATCGCGCGGATGACCAGGCTGCTTTCCTGGTAGATCAGTTAGGCGCCCTTGCCGCCCTTGGCCGCGTCGTCGATCGCGGTCCAGAGCTTGAGCATGTAGTTCAAGTCCCACTGCAGCTCGGGGGCGGTGCGACCGATGCCGGCAGTGCGGGCGATCAGGCTCATGCCCTTGGGGTATTCGAGCTGTTCGAGGTTCTCTTTCAGTTCCTCGCGGTCCTCGCCCTCGATGCGGCGCGACACGCCACCGCCACGCGGGTTGTTGGGCATCAGCACGAGGTAGCGGCCGGCCAGCGAGACGAAGGTGGTCAGCGCCGCGCCCTTGTTGCCGCGCTCTTCCTTCTCGACCTGGACCAGCAGTTCCTGGCCTTCGCGGATGGCATCCTGGATGCGCGCCGAGCGCACATCGGTGCCTTCGCGGAAGTAGCTGCGGGCGATTTCCTTGAACGGCAGGAAGCCGTGGCGGTCTTCGCCGTAATCGACGAAACAGGCTTCCAGCGACGGCTCGACGCGGGTGACGACGGCCTTGTAGATGTTGCCCTTGCGCTGTTCGCGCCCTTCGATCTCGGTTTCAAAGTCGATCAGTTTCTGACCGTCAACGATGGCCAGGCGGCGCTCTTCGGGCTGCGTGGCGTTGATCAGCATGCGTTTCATGCGTGTCTCTCCTCATGATTCATGTCTTCATGAGATGCACGAAACCGCGCCGCGGAGCCGGGAAGGAATCGCCCTGGACTGCGCGCAACGGACACCGGCAGATGCCGGCGACCTCAGCAGCGCAGCGTTGGCGCGTGCGTCAACCGGGATACCGGGGCAGGAAACGCAGTGTCGCCGTGGTGTCGGCCTCCGGGCCGGCAGGGCACGGGTCCGCCATCCGACGCGCACGCTTGGGCGTGCGGCTCCGACCGGGGACAACAGTCACCAGGGGTCGGGTCGGGAAGCGGAAACTCGAAATCGTTCATGCGACGGCGTCTGTGGTTGGACGCGGGCAACAGCCCCTGTTCGGAGGCTGCCGCCGAAAACCTTGTTTCGGGGCTCTTTCAGCGTGGTCTCTTGCATGCTGCCTGCACATCCGCGCCCTCACCTTGGGAGGGCACACCACGCATCAGGCAACACGCTGCATCAGCGTTTGGACCCGGTCCGTACACCCCTCAGGGGCTGCGGGCCAGTCCGACCACCCTGCACTGGTGGCTGATTCTCAGTGCCCGCTAAACTCAGGCAAATCAAACACTTACAGCGCAATCGTGGTCCAACGCATTATAGGGGCAAAGCCCAGCCGGTCCGGCTCTGGAAAAGCCGGGATGAAACCGGTCACGCGCAAGGCTCTGAGCGTGGGAGTACCCGTGGTGCAGCCCCCCAGTTCGCCACCGGAGTCCCCCCCTCAAGTGCGGCATCTGCTGGTGGACGAAGGCAGCGCCGGCCAGCGCCTCGACAACTTCCTGCTGCGCGAACTCAAGGGCGCCCCCAAGACCCTCGTCTACCGGATCATCCGCAGCGGCGAGGTGCGCATCAACAAGGGCCGGGCCAGCGCGGATTCGCGTGTCGAAGCGGGAGACGACGTGCGCGTGCCGCCGCTGCGCCTGAGCGAACCGACCGTCTCGACCGCCCCGCCGCGCGAGTTCCCCATCCGCTTCGAGGACGATCACCTGCTGGTGATCGACAAGCCGGCGGGGGTCGCGGTGCATGGTGGCTCCGGCGTGAGCCACGGCGTGATCGAGCAGTTGCGCCGGGCGCGTCCGCAGGCCAAGTTCCTCGAACTCGTGCACCGGCTGGACCGCGAGACCTCGGGCCTGCTGCTGATCGCCAAGAAGCGCAGCGCGCTGACCGCCTTGCAGGACCAGTTCCGCCAGCGCGAGACCGGCAAGACCTACGCCGCGCTGGTGATCGGCGCCTGGCCCGCGGCGCGCAAGGTGGTCGATGTGGCGCTGCACAAATACCTGGATGCGGCGGGGGAACGGCGCGTGCGCGCCGTCGAGGCGGACCACCCGGACGGCCGCCGCTCGGTCTCGCTGGTGCGCATCGCGCAGACCTACGCGGACTGCACGCTGCTGGACGTGACCATCAAGACCGGCCGCACGCACCAGATCCGCGTCCACCTGCTGAACGAAGGCCATGCGATCGTCGGGGACGACAAGTACGGCGACTTCGCGTTCAACAAGGCGCTGGCCCGCGGCGATGCACCCGCCGCGCCGGGCTGCCGCTTCGAGCGCATGTTCCTGCACGCCCGCCGCCTCGCCTTCGACCACCCCGCCACGGGCGAACGCATCGAGCTGGAGGCGCCGCTGCCGCCCGAATGCACCGCCCTGCTGTCCCGCCTGCGCCCCGCTGCCGCCCAGAACCCGCCCAAGCCATGACCGATCCGATCGCTTCCACCACCTTCCGTCCGCGCCAGTACGACCTGATCGTTTTCGACTGGGACGGCACGCTCTACGACTCGACCACACTGATCGTGCGCGCCATCCAGGCCGCGTGCCGGGATCTGGGCGTGGACGTGCCCAGCGACGAGGCGGCGTCCTACGTCATCGGCCTCGGGCTGCAGGATGCGCTGATGCACGCCGTCCCCGGTCTGAGCCAGGACCGCTACCCCGAACTCGGCCGCCGCTACCGCCACCATTACATCAAGGACCACGAGGCGGTGTCGCTGTTCGCGGGCGTACCGGAACTGCTGGCCGAGCTGCGCTTGCGCCACCACTGGCTGGCGGTGGCCACCGGCAAGAACCGGCAGGGCCTGAACGACGCACTGCGCCTGTCCGGCCTGACCCCGCTGTTCGACGCCACGCGCACCGCCGACGAAACGCGCTCCAAGCCGCACCCGCAGATGCTGCACGAGCTGATGCGCGAGTTCGGTGTCGAGCCGGAACGCACGCTGATGGTCGGCGACACGACGCACGACCTGCAGCTCGCCGCCAACGCCGGGGCGCATAGCGTGGCCGTCACGTATGGGGCGCACGAACACGCGCCGCTGCGGGAGCTGGGGCCGCGGCATGTTGCGCACTCGGTGGCGGAGCTGCGCGACTGGCTGGGCCACCACGCCTGACAGACCAAACGGAACGACGGGGATCAGGCCCCGGTCACGTTCCGGTACAGCGCGTTGGCCCGCGTCAGGTGGTCGCGCATCGCCTGCGCGGCGGCGTCGGGGTCACGGGCGGCGATGGCTTCGACGATGCGTTCGTGCTCGGCCAGCGTCAGGTCTTCGGCGCCGGGGGCGCGCACGATCGACTGGTAATACTCGCTGGCCCAGTGGAACAGCGCCTCGACAATGGCCGGGTAGATCGGGTTGCCGCCGATCTGCGCAATTTCGCGGTGGAAGGCCATGTCGCGCGGGATGAACTGCGCCAGCTCGACCCGGGCGGCGCGGTGTTCCGCCAGCCGCTGGCGCAGGCGGGCGATGTCGTCGGCGGTGGCGCGCTCGGCGGCGGTGCGGGCCATGCCGGTTTCGAGGAAGACGCGGGCGTCCTTCAGGTGCTCCAGCATGTCGGGCTGGCTGTGCAGCAGATGCCGCGCACCGCCGGCGATCTGGCCGATCAGCAACTGCGCGGTGGGCACGACGACGCGGGCGCGCTCGCCGTGGCTGATCTCGACGATGCCGGAGCGGGCGAGTTCCTGCAGCGCCTCGCGCACCGCCGGCCGGCCGACGCCGTAGAACTCCATCAGGTCGCGCTCGGACGGCAACTGGTCGCCGGGGGCCAGCTCGCCGCTGCGGATGCGCTGCTGCAGCCGCTCCAGCACTTCCTGGAAGAGCTTGCGGCGCTGGATCTGTTCCTTGTGCTGTGGGTGTTGCTCTTGGCTCATGGGCGTGGGCAGGATCATCGGTCGAGGATAGCGCGGCGGCCTTGCAACGCCTGACCGAAGAAGTCCGCCCCGCCCATCTGGCCGCCCTTGAGCACGGTCTCCAGCCCGTCGCGCTCGGGTTGCGCCGACCACGCCCGGCACAGCGGCGCGCCCGGCGCCAGCCCACCCGCGATGCTCAGCGCCGCGATGCCCAGCGCCCCGGCCACCGCACCTGAGCTGTCGCCGCCGGCCACGACGACGCGGCGCAGCGCGGGCGTGCGGTCGAGCAGGTGGCGCATCACCTCGGCCAGCGCGTCGCCCACCCGGTCGGCGGCCTCGCTGCGCGGCAGGCCAGCCTCGGCGGCGCGGGCGTCGAAGTCCTGCACCGCCGGATCGTCCGGGCCTTCGGCGGAGAACACCAGCGGGCTGCGGCCCTCGCGCAGCGCGTCGGCGGCGGCCCGCACGGCGCGTTCGATCTCGCCGCCGCGCTGCCGGGCATCGAGCACGCGGGCGATGTCGAGCCGCTCGGTGGCGAAGCCGTGCGCCCGCGCCCAGCCGATCTGCGCCGCCGTCACGGGCGAGCAACTGCCGCTGACGACCGCGATGGCGTCCACCGCCTCGGTGCGGGGCAGTCCGGGTGGCTCCGGCAACCATCCGCGCTGCCGCCAGTGCGCCGCCAGCGCGTCCTGCAACCCCGACGACGACGCCGAGAACAGCCCCGCGCCCCGCCCTTCCCACACGGCCCGCCCGGCCTCGGCCAGCGTCGCCTCGTCGATCACGTCGAGCAGGACCACCGGCACATCCTGCACATCTGGCCCGGCCAGCGCGTCCCGCCGCGCCGCGCCCGCGCCGGTCTGCCACTGCACCAGATCGATCAGCTCGATGCGCCGGCCGGTCTGCGCGGCAAGGTGCCGGCCGAGGTCCGCCTCGTGCATCGGCGTGACCGGATGGCGGCGCATGGTGGGGTGGCGGTCGAGGCGGTGCGTCACGCCATCCACCGTGGCGAACAGGTTGCCGAACGCCTGATAGCGCTTGAGCCGAGGCGCCCCGACCACCGTCGGCGACCACGCGCCGGGCATCAGCGTGGTCCCGATGTCGATGGCGCGGCCGATCGAGCCCCGCTGTGGCGACGAATCGAAGGTGGAGCAGACCTTGTACTGCAGGATCGGCGCCCCGAACGCCCGCAGCCGCTCGAAGGCGTCGCGCAGGTGCCGGTCCATCCACTCGGGCGTCTGGCTGCGCGCCGTCGTCGCCAGCCCGATGCAGCGCACGCCGTCGAAACGCTGCACCCACTCGGAATCGGGGTCGGGCGGCTGCAGGAACAGCACGGTGGACACGCCCGCCGCCGTGAACGCTTCCATCACGTCGGTGGAGCCGGTGAAGTCGTCGCCGCAGTAGGCCAGCAGCGGGCCGGCCGGCCAGTCGCCAGCGGCCACGTCCATCACCAGAACCCCAGCGCGTCGCGCAACTCGGGCTGCGCACGCGCCGCCTCGTCCAGCGGCACGCCGTCCACCGCCGCGTCCCACGCCTGCCGCAGCGCGGTGACACCCGCCGCGACGCCGCCCGGATGGCCGAAGATGCCACCGCCGGCCGCGAAGATCAGGTCCGTGCTGCCGAGGGCGGCGTGCGTCGCGGCGGCAACCAAGCCGGTCTGGCCGGAGCTGAACACCGGCATCGCCACCATCGGCGCCGCGTCCCACAGCGGCGCCAGCACGGCCCGCGCCGACGCGATCACGCTGTCGTCGCGCTCGCTGAACTTGTTGCCAAGGCCGTTGACGTGCAGGTGGTCGGCGCCGGCCAGCCGCCAGAGCTGCTGCCACGGCGCGTAGTCCCAGCCGAGCGCGGGGTGGCGGCTCAGGTAGCCCCAGCCGTTGCGGTGTGCGTGGATCGGCAGCGCGGCGTGGCGGCGCAGTTCGCGCAGGCCCACCAGCCCGATGCTGTTCAGGCTCGCCATCACGCAGGTGCCGCCCAGCGCCAGCACGAGGTCGTGGCGGCGCTTCATCTCGTCAAGTTCGCCGGTCAGGTTGAAGGCGACCATGACCTTGCGGCCGAGTCGCTGTGCCCCGTCGTTGACCTCGCGCATCACGGCCCGCACCCGGTCGTCGAACGGGCAAAAGCGGCCATCCGCCTGCAACTCGTCGTCCTTGATGAAGTCGATGCCGCCGTCGATCAGGTGGCGCACCTCGGTGGCGGTCTGCTCGACATCCAGGCCGACGCTCGGCTTGATGATGGTGCCGATCAGCGGGCCGTGCGCCACGCCGGCCAGTCGGCGTGTGCCCTCGATCCCAAACGCCGGGCCAGGGTTTGCCGTGGCGAAGGCGGGCGGCAGCGACAGGTCGGTGAGCCGCAGCCCCGACACGCACTGCAGTTCGAACAGGTTGCCCGCGACCGTCGCCATCAGGTTCGGCAGCGACGGCCCGAGGTTCTCCAGCGGCCACGACAGTTCCAGCACGCAGCGGGTGAAGCGCGCCCCCGCCTTGTAGCGCCCCGGCAGGCTCGACTCGGCCACCGTCTCCAGCACCTCCAGCCGCTCGACGCGGGCGCCGGAACGGGTTTTCAGCGCCGGGGTTTCGCTGGCGAGCGCGAGGAAGGTGCCGCTGGACTGCTCGCCCGCGATCACCTCGGCGGCGCGGCGCGGATCGTCGGGGGTTTCGAGCCAGTAGCGGGCGTGGATGCGGTCGGTCATGTCAGATGCAGCGCCCGCCGTCCACCTCCAGCGCCGCGCCGGTGACCATCGACGCCTCGTCGCTGGCGAGGAAGGCTGCGGCGTGGGCGATGTCCAGCGGGCGGCTGAAGCGACCGAGCGGGATGGTGGCGAGGATGCGGGCGCGGGTGGCCTCGGTGTTCTCGCCGGGCAGGAAGTCGGCGAACAGGCCCGTCTCGCCCATCACCGGGTTGATCGCGTTGACGCGGATGCGGTCGGGTGCGAGTTCCACCGCCATGCCCTTGGTCAGCGTCACGACGGCGCCCTTGGTGCCGCTGTACCAGACCAGTCCGGGGCGCGGGCGCTCGGCGGCGGTGGAGGCGATGTTAACGATGGCGCCGCCGCCCTGGGCGCGCATCACGGGCACGGTGTGGCGGGCGGTCAGGTAGAGGCTCTTGACGTTGACCGCGTAGAGCCGGTCGAAGGTGGCCTCATCAACATCGAGCATCGGCTGGTTGCGGTGCGTCGTGCCGGCGTTGTTGACGAGGATGTCGAGCCGGCCGAAACGCGCCAGCGTGGCCTCGACCATCGCCCGCACCTCGGCGTCCGAGGTCACGTCCACCGTGACGGCCAGCGCCTGCCCGCCGTCGGCCTCGATCGCGGCGGCGACCGCTGCCGCCGCGTCGCCACGCAGGTCGGCCACGACCACGCGGGCGCCGAGCTGGGCGAAGTGCCGGGCGATGCCTTCACCGAAGCCACCGCCTGCGCCGGTGATGACGGCCACGCGGTCCTGGAGTTTCTGCGTCATGGGAAATCCTCGTTGTCCGCCAGCCGATTGGTCTTAGCCGTGGCGGATGGCGATGGTCTTGACCGTGGTGAAGCCGCGCAGCCCCTCGAAGGCTTTCTCGCGGCCGTGGCCGGAATGTTTCATGCCGCCGAACGGCAGCTCGATGCCGCCGCCTGCGCCGTAGTTGTTGATGAACACCTGCCCGGCCTCGATGCGGTGGGCCATGCGCAGCGCCCGCGAGCCGTCGCGGGTCCACACGGCGGCGGTCAGTCCATACGGCGTGGCGTTGGCGATCGTCGCGGCCTCGTCCTCGCCATCGAAGGGCAGCGCGACCAGCACCGGGCCGAACACCTCCTGCTGCGCGATCACGTGATCGGGCGCCACGCCGTCCAGCAGCAGCGGTGGGCACCAGAAACCGCCCGCTGGCGCGTCGTCCCGCAACTGGCCGCGCGCCACGATGCGGGCGCCCGATTGCTCGGCGGCGTCCAGCATCGCCTGCACCCGCGCATGCTGGCGGGCGTTGATCAGCGGGCCGCAGTCCGGGTCGGCGTGGCCCGCGCCGGTGGTGAGCGCGGCGAAGCGTTCAGCCAGCCGCGCCATCACCTCGGCGTGGATCGCCCGCTCGACCAGCACCCGGCTCCCGGCCGCGCAGGTCTGGCCGGCGTTCTGCACGATGGCGTTGACGACGACCGGCAGCGCGGCGTCCAGGTCCGCGTCGGCGAACAGCACTTGCGGCGACTTGCCGCCCAGTTCCAGCGTCACCGGGACGTGGTGTACCGCCGCTGCCTGCGTCACGGCCGTGCCGGTGGCAGGCGAGCCGGTGAAGGAGATGTGGCGGAGGTCGGGATGCGCGGACAGCGCAGCGCCCGCCTCCACCCCCAGCCCGCAGACCATGTTCAACGCCCCGGCCGGCAACCCCGCTTCCAGCGCCAGCGCGGCGATGCGCAGCGGCGTCAGGCACGCGTCCTCGGCCGGCTTGACCACGCAGGCATTGCCCGCCGCCAGCGCCGCCGCCACCGAGCGGCCGAAGATCTGCGCCGGGTAGTTCCACGGAATGATGTGGCCGGTGACGCCGAAGGGCACGCGCACGGCCAGCACCGTGCTGCCCGCGGCGTAGGGGATCGTCTCGCCGTGCAGCTTGTCGGCCGCGCCGCCGTAGAACTCGAAGTAGCGGGCGCAGGCGGTGATGTCGCCCCGCGCCTGCGCCATCGGCTTGCCAGTGTCGCGGCATTCGAGCGCGGCGAGTTCGGCGTGGTGCGCGGTGATCAGCGCCGCCAGCCGCGTCAGCACCCGGCCGCGTTCGGTCGCGGTGCAGCGACCCCACTCGCCGTGGAACGCAGCCCAGGCGGCGCGCACGGCGGCGTCCACGTCGCAGGCGTCGCTGCGCGGCAAGGTGGTGAAGGGCTGGCCGTCCGCCGGGTCGAGCACCGCGAGCGTCAGGCCGCTCGCGGCTTCGCGGTGTTCACCGGCGATGAGGTTGAGCTGGTCGTCCATCCTGAACCCAATGCCTCACTGTGGCCCGATGGCCGGTGCAGGCGCCACGCTCGGCGCCACCACCACCGGCGCATAGACCAGATCCCGCAGCGCCAGGCTGATCTGCGGCACGTAGGTGATCACCATCAGGCACGCCAGGATCACGCCGACGAAGGGCAGCAGGTGCCGCACGATCTGGTCCAGCGAGATCTTCGCCACCGTGCAGGCGGCGAACAGGTTGACGCCGAACGGCGGCGTGATCATGCCGAGCGCGAGGTTGACGACCATGATGGTGCCGAAATGCACCGGGTCGATGCCGAAGTGCCGCGCCACCGGCACCAGGATCGGCGCCAGCACGATGATGGCCGCGCTGGTCTCGATGAACATGCCGATGATGAACAGCGCCACGTTCACGCCCAGCAGGAACCAGCCCGGACTCTGGAGCACCGAGCTGAGCCACGCGCCGATCGCGTCCGGCACGCCGGCGCGGGTGATCATGAACGCGAACAGCCCGGCGTTGGCGATGATGAACATGATCACCGCGCTGCTGATGACGCTCTTCTTCAGCACCGGTCCCAGGTCGGCCCAGCTCAGTTCGCGGTGCAGGAACATGCCGACCAGCAGCGCGTAGAACACCGCCACCACCGCCGCCTCGGTCGGGGTGAACACGCCGCCGTAGATGCCGCCGAGGATGATCACCGGCATCAGCAGCGCGAAGCTGGCCTTCACCGTGGCGGTGCCGACGCTCAACCGCCCGTCGCCATCCTGCAAGCCCCAGCCCTTGTAGCGGCAGTACAGATGCACGAACAGCATCAGCGCCCCGCCGATCAGCAGCCCCGGCCCGAAGCCGGCGATGAACAGCTCGCCGATCGACACCTCGGCCGACACGCCGAACAGGATCATCGGAATCGACGGCGGAATGATCACGCCCAGCTCGGCGGCGGTGGCCTGCAGCGCGGCGGCGTAGGCGGTGGGGTAGCCGTGCTTGATCAGGGCGGGGATCAGGATGGCGCCGATCGCGAACGTCGTCGCCACCGACGAGCCGGACACCGCCGCGAAGATCATGCAGGTCAGCACGCAGGTCATCGGCAAGCCGCCCTGCACGCCGCCGACCAGGCTCTTGGCGAAGTCCACCAGCCGGCGCGAGATGCCGCCGGTCTCCATCAGGTTGCCGGCGAGGATGAAGAAGGGGATGGCCGCCAGCGGAAACTTGTCGATGGCGGTGAACATCTCCTTGGGCACGAGCACCAGCCGGGCGGGTTCGAACAGCGCGATGCCCAGCACGGCCGAGCCGCCGATGGACACCGCGATGGAGATGCTGAAGGCAAACGCCAGCAGCATCGTGATGAGCAGGGTCAGGGACATGGTGGGGGGCGGGCCGGTTAGTGGGCGCTCATTGGGCGTTATCCAGCTCTTCGTTGAGCGGGTCGAGGTGGTTGGCGACCACGGCCAGCATCGCCAGCGCGGCGCCCACCGGCAGCGCGGCGTAGGCCCATCCCATGCTCAGCTCCAGGCTGGCGAAGGTCTGGAAGCGCACCCGCTCGACCAGGTTGATGCCGAACCAGGTCAGCACCGACAGGTAGGCCAGTGCGCTGAGCGTGATGGTCCAGCGCACAGCCTGGTGAAACGCCCCGGTCGAGGTGCGCAGCATCAGGTCCACCGACACCAGCGCGCCGCGCCGGAACGCCACCACCGTGCCGAGCATCACCATCCAGATCAGCAGCCGGCGCATGACCTCCTCGGTCCACACCGACGGCTGCGACAGGACGAAGCGCGTCAGCACCTGCCACAACCCGAGCGCGCTGATCACCGCCAGCAGCGCACAGGCCAGGGTCCACGTCAGGCCGGTGACCCGGCGGTCGAGAGCAAGCAGGGTGTCGCGCATGGGGGGGTGTCCTGCTCGGCTTACTTCACGGCCTGGATGGCGGCGATCTTGTCCGCGCCGAACTCCTTGGCGAAGTTCGCGTAGGCCGGGCCGACCGCCTTGCGGAAGCTGTCGCCATCGACCTTCTCGATCACCTGCATGCCGTCCTTCTTCAGTTGCGCGATGCCGGTCGCCTCGTCGTCGTTGACGCGCTTGCGCTGCGCGGTGGCGGCCTTGGCGGCGGCGTCGGTGAAGACCTTCTTGTCGGCGGCCGACAGCCCTTCCCAGACCTTGGGCGTCAGCAGCAGCACGGCGGGCGAATAGACGTGGCCGGTGAGCGAGAGGTGTTTCTGCACCTGCGCGAACTTGGCCGACAGGATCACGGGGATCGGGTTCTCCTGGCCATCGACCGTGCCCTGCTGCAGCGCGGTGAACAGCTCGGGGAAGGCCATCGGCGTGGGCAGGATGCCGAAGGTGCGGTAGCCCTCCATGTGGACCTTGTTCTCCATCGTGCGCATCTTCAGGCCGGCAGCGTCGCTGGCGGCCATGATCGGGCGCTTGCTGTTGGTCATGTGGCGGAAGCCGTTTTCGGTCCAGGCCAGTCCGATCAGCCCCTTGGCGGGCATCTTCTTCAGGATGTCCTGGCCGATCGGGCCGTCCATGACCTTGCGGGCGTGGTCGTAGTCGCGGAACAGGAAGGGGATGTCCACGATCCGGGTGTCGGGGACGAAGTTGCCGAGCGGGCCGGTGGAGGTGTTGACCAGATCCTGGGTGCCGAGCTGCACCGCCTCGATCATCTCGCGCTCGCCGCCGAGGGCCGAGCTGGGGAAGTGCTGGCAGGTGTAGCGGTTCGAGGTGCCCTTGGCGATCTCGTCGCAGAACACCGTGGCGCCAACGCCGTAGTGCGAGTCCTTGGGCACCGAGTAGCCGATCTTCAGCACGGTCTGGGCGGCGGCGGGCGCCATCGCGGCGGCGGCGAGGGCGGCCAGCGCGGCCGAGCGGAAAGTGGTGGAACGGGTCATGGCTTGTCTCCTTTTTGGTGGGTCGTCGGGTCGTCGAGATCAGGTGATGCGGCGGATGCTGTCGGCGATCTCGTCGTGCGTGAACACCTGTTTCCAGTCGTCGCGCATCAAGCGCGGCTTGCCGAAGGTGATGGCCTTGTTGCAGGCATCCGAGAACTGCCCCGGGATCTGCTTGAAGATCACCGCCGACAGGATGGTCATGTGGCCGAGCAGGAAATCGCGTGCGCAGTCGGCCGGCACGCCCCGCGCCACCACCTCGTCCATCGCCTCGCGCATCACGTCGAGCAGCGTGGCGCACACCGTCTCCGACAGACCGGGTTCCAGCAGCGCCATCTGCTCCACCGTCACGCGGTAGGAGCGCAGGATTGGCTGGTAGATGGCCTTGGCGATGGCTTCACCGAGGTCGAACGCGGATTCCGGGCCTTGCATCAGCGCGCTGACGATGGACTGGGGGGCGGTCGCGCCGCCGAAGTAGTCGGGCGCGCCGGGGGCGTGGACCTCGGGGCTGAAGATCGTCGGGTGGCAGGGGTGGGCGACGAAATACACCAGGTCCGGGCGGACGGGCAGGTGGCCGGCGAAGGGGGCGGCGGCGTCGAGCGTCATCACCATCGTGCCGGGGGCGAGCTGCGGTGCGATCTCGGCGGCGAGCCGGCCGATCAGGGTGTCCGGCACCGCCAGGATCACCACGTCCGCGCCGTCCAGCGCCTGCGCGACCGGCAGGCAGTCGAAGCCGCATTCGTCCTTCAGCCGCTGCTGGCCGACAGCACTCGGCTCGACGTGGCGGACCTCGTAGTCCGAACCCTTGAGATTGCGCGACAGGCGCACGCCCATCTTGCCGCCTGCGCCGAACAGCGCGATTGTGGTCATGCGGGACACCTCTCCAGACGGTTGGTGGAACCTTGGGGCGATCAGGGGGAGTGCCCTGATGGCGGAGTGGTGTGATGGTATGACGACCGGCAGGATGGGTGGCTAGGACATACCCTGCCGCGGCAGTGGTGGACGGCCGACGGGGTGGCCGACGTAGACGGGCGCGTCGGTGCGCGGGTATGCTGGCGGGCGGCTTTGTTGCATAACCCAGCCGAGGCTGAGTTTCCCCTGACCCCAGACGGAGTTACGCCACAGCCCGCGTCACCGGGGTGCCCAAGTGGGTGAAGCGGTTGAGCACTGCGGCCCGCACCTGCAACTCCACCACCTGCCG
>JANOZF010000192.1:0-28585 GCA_031429255.1 Rubrivivax sp. | reverse complement strand
CCAACTTGACGGGGTACAACGACGTCGGCGACATCGACGGCGGCGACCCCAACAAGATCACCGCCACGGTACCTGCTGGCGGCCAGAGCACGGGCAACGACTTCGTCGACGACCGTCCCGCCAGCCTGGGCGACCGCGTCTTCCTCGATACGAACGGCAATGGACAGCAAGACGCAGGGGAAGCCGGCGTGGCCGGTGTCACCGTGAAGTTGCTGAACTCCGCCGGAAACCTGGTCTCCACGCAAACCACGAACGGTGCTGGCGACTACCTGTTCTCGAACCTGGATGCAGGCACGTACAGCGTCGAGTTCGTGAAGCCCACGAACCTGAACTTCACCAACGCCAACGTGGGCAATGACGGTACGGACAGCGACGCCAACCAGACCACGGGCCGCACCGGTTCGTACACGCTGGTCAGCGGCGAAACCAACCGCACGGTCGACGCCGGCCTGGTGGCGCCAGCAGACATCTGCACCGACGTGACCTTCACGTTCAATGGCAACTCGGTCACGGATGGCGCCGACGGCAACACCCGCAGCTGGACCGACTCGACCACCGGCGTCACAGTGACGGCTCGTGCGTTCAGCCAGATCAAGGGCACGAACACCTTCGAGGCCGCCTATCTGGGCGCCTACGGTGGTGGCCTGGGCGTGACCGACAAGTTCGAAGGCAACGGTGCCGGCAACATCCACACGGTGGACAACGTCGACAAGAACAACTACATCGTCTTCCAGTTCTCCCAGGCAGTTGAAGTGGACAAGGCTTTCCTTGGCTACGTGGCAGGTGACAGCGACATCCAGATCTGGGTCGGCAATTCCAGCAGCACGCTGGCCGGCATCGACAACTCGACTCTGGCCGGTGCGGCGTTCACGGAAGTCAATCTGACGACCGAAACCGGGCCGCGCTGGGCCGACCTCAACGCGTCGGAATTGAAGGGCAACATCTTCATCATCGCTGCGGATACGACCGACACCACGCCTGAAGACTTCTTCAAGGTGAACCAGTTGGCAGTGTGCGTGCCCACGACCCCGCCGCAGCCTGGCTTGAAGGGCAGCATCGGCGACCGGGTGTGGGAAGACAAGAACTTCAACGGCATGCAAGACGCTGGCGAAGCCGGTGTCAACGGCGTCACGGTCAAGCTGCTGAACAGCGCTGGTGCGGTGGTGGCCACGACGACGACCAATTCGTCGGGCAATTACGTGTTCAACGGTCTGGATGCCGGCAACTACAAGGTGCATGTGGTGTCGCCGAGCGGATACTTCGTGACGAAGCAGGACCGCGGCGGAGACGACAGCGCAGACAGCGACGTCAATTCATCGGGCACCACGGGCACGATCGCGCTGGGCTCTGGCCAGAACATCACCAATGTCGACGCCGGTGTCTACCGCAAGGCCAGTATCGGCGACAAGGTCTTCGCCGACTGGAACCACAACGGCATTCAGGACGGGGGTGGCGAAGGTGCAGTCAAGGGCGTCAAGGTGCTGCTGCAGGACAGCAACGGCGTGACGATCGCCACCACCACGACCGACAAGAGTGGCATGTACAAGTTCACCGACCTCGACCCGGGTACCTATCGCATCGGATTCGACAAGTCCCACGGTGTCCATGTGGCCGACAACGCCAGCGTGAAGAATTGGCAATGGGCCAGGGTGAACGTCGGCACGGACGACAGCCGCGACTCCGATGCCACCGCCGCCTACAGCGCCATTGCTTACACGGCGTACACGACGCTGGACTCGGGCGAGTACGACAACACCTGGGACGTGGGCGTGACCCCCATCGTGATCGACCTGGACGGCAACGGCATCCACACGATTTCGCGCAGCAATGCCGGCGGCACCTTCGACCTGTTCGGCAACGGCCATGCCGTGGCCTCGGGCTGGATCTCCAGCGGTGACGGTTTCCTGGCCGTGGACGTGGACGGCAACGGCAAGATCGACGGCTCGGCCGAGTTGTTCGGCGGCACGGGCAAGGGCGCAGGCTTCGCCAAGCTGGGCAGTTACGACAGCAACGGTGACGGCGTGGTTGACATGCTCGACAGCGACTTCGCCAAGCTGCTGGTCTGGCAAGACGCCAACGGCAACCACCAAACCGATGACGGTGAACTGATGACGCTGGCGCAGGCCGGGGTCACCAGCCTGAGCCTGAATCTGGCGCAGCAGAACTTCTATGCCGACAGCGAAGGCAACGTGCACGGTGAGACCAGCAGCGCCACGCTGGCCAGCGGCCAGTCGGTGACCATGACCGACGTTTACTTCAGCGTCGACAAGGCTGATGCGATTGCCGCTGGTGCAGCGTTGCCGACCATCGGCGAGCTGCTCGGCACCGGTGAAAGCGAGCTCGACAACCTGGTCGGTGCCTCGGCGAGCGGCGCCACCAGCCAGCAATTCGATGACAGCGGTGCTGAAGCCGGCGAATTGCTGCGCAAGCTGGCAGCCCTGAGCCGCGCCGACATGGAGCAGCAAGCCAGCCTGGCTTACTGAGCCCTGTGGTTCGACAAGCGCCAGGCAAGTCCGGAGGACTTGCCTGGTGTGGTCCCCGCCGCCGGAACACGGGGCGGGGATTTGTGCTTTCTGGGCCCGTTGAAAGCGGATTCGATCAGGAGTCCTGACGGTCAATTGTTCACGACAAGTCTTCTTGCGCGGGCCTCAGGCCGAAGACCAGGACCAGGTTTGCTCAAGACAAGCGTGTTTGGAGCCGATGGTCAGGCTTGCGACGTGGATAAACCTTTCAGTCAGCATCGGACACGGGCCTCGAAGGACGCGCCTGAGCGACTGCACAACCTGCCGGTTTCAGTGACCGACCCCCAGCGCTGATGGACGCAAAAACACCGCCGCAGACACCTGAGCTTGCCCATGGCGAGTTGCTCGCTGCTGCTGTTTTCCTGGCTCAGTTCCTGGGCACCACGGTGCACCTGGAGCCCATGAAGGCGGCATCCTTGTCGCTGAACAGCCTGGACGATCTGAGCCCCTTGCTGGCGCAGGCGGGCCTGGTGGCAACACCATTGTCTGATGGCCAGGCGCGCAAGGCCTCTGAATTGCCCGCACTGCTGATCGACGCTTCTGGGCGACCGCTGGTGGTGCTGGAACTGCGTGACGGGCGCTATGAGTGCCACACGCCAGGCATCCAGGGCAGCCGCTGGTTCAGTGCCGATGCGTTGAACCAGCAGATGCCTGGGGCACGCTGGCTGGCGGTGCGCCCCAAGCTCTACTTCGACCAGCGCAGTCTGTTGTATTCGCTGACGCGGCCTGGCAACTGGTTCTGGGACGTTTTCAACCGCAACCGCTGGATGTTCGGCTGGGCCCTGCTGGGCACGCTGACCTTGAATGTCTTTGCCGCGCTCATACCTTTCTACACGATGGCCGTCTACGACCGCGTCCTGCCGAACGACGCCTTGAACAGCCTGTGGGTGCTGACGGTGGGCGTGGGCTTGATCATGGCCTTCGAACTGGCCATGCGTTTGGCACGCAGCCACCTGCTGGAGACAGCAGCGCGGCGGATGGACGTGACGCTGTCGACGCACATCTTCCAGAAGTGTCTGAGCCTGCGGGCGTCGAGCCGTCCCGCATCCGGTGGCGTGCTGGCCAACACGGTGCGTGACTTCGAGTCGATCCGCGACTTCTTCACCACCGGCACCTTGACGATGCTGGGCGACATCCCCTTCGTGCTGATCTTCCTGTTGGTCATCATGCTGGTGGGTGGCTGGCTCGCGTTGGTGCCGCTGGTGGCCATCATCGCCATCGTTGCCGTGGCGTGGGCGGCACGGCCTGCGCTGGCCAGCAGCGTGCGGCGATCGATGAAGGAGAGTTCGCAGCGCACGGCGCATCTGTTCGAGACCATGAACGGCCTGGACACGGTCAAGACCATCGGTGCCGAGGCCTGGAGCCGTCGTCGCTGGGAGTCACTGACCCAGGCCATCGCGCAAAACGGCATGCAGACCCGTGAACTGACCGCACGGGTGAATTACATCAACGCCACCATCACCGGCGTGGCCGGCGTGGCCATCGTGGCCTGTGGTGCGATCCTGATGTCGGAACACGCCATGACGATGGGCCAGATCATTGCCTGCGTGATGCTCGGCGCCCGTGCGGTGGCGCCAGCCAACCAGATCTCGGCGCTGATCGTGCGCTGGCAGCAGACCAAGCTGTCTTTCGAGGCGCTGGACAAGATCATGCAGGCGCCCTCGGACGACAGCAATGCCACGCTGCACGCGCCGCCGCTGGTGGGCTCGGTGGAGTTTCGCGACGTCAGTTTCGGCTACCCAAAAAGCCCGCCACTCATCGAGCGGCTGAGCCTGCGCATCAACCCGGGCGAGAAGGTCGGCATCATCGGCAAGCTGGGCTCGGGCAAGAGCACGGTGCTGCGCCTGATCCTGAACCAGTACGAGCCCAGCAGCGGCAGCGTGCTGGTGGACGACCTGGTGACGACGCAGATCGAACCGCTGAGCCTGCGCCGCCAGATCGGCTACGTGCCGCAGGACATCACCTTGTTCCACGGCACGGTGCGCGAGAACATAGAACTCGGTCGCACGCAGGCCGACGACACCGCTCTGGTGGCGGCCATCCGTGCTTCGTGCCTGGAAGACACGGTAGCCCAGTTGCCAGCCGGCGTGGCCACCGAGGTGGGTGAACGAGGCGAACGCCTGTCGGGCGGGCAACGGCAGACGGTGGCCATTGCACGGGCCATGCTGACCGAGCCCAAGATGTTGTTGCTGGACGAGCCCAGCAGCATGATCGATCCGGCCACCGAGCTGAAGCTCATCCAGCAGCTGCGTTCGCTCAAGGACACCACCGTGATCCTGGTGACGCACCGCATGGCCATGCTGAACGCGGTGAACCGCCTGATCGTGTTCGACCGCGGCCGCGTGGTGGCCGACGGACCGCGTGACGAGGTGCTGCGCTCCCTCGCGCAGCGAGCCACCAACGACGCTGGCGCCACGGGCGGCAAACCCAAGGTGGTGATGAGCGACCAGTTCGCCGCCAAAGGGAGGGCCGCATGAGCTTCAGCCTGACCCTGGGTGGTGCTTCGTCGAGCCACATCGACCCTGACCGGGAGGCCGGCCGCGCCGTCAAGACCATCGTTGCACTGATCGTGGGCTTCCAGTTCGTGCTGTTGATTTGGGCGGCCTTCAGCAAGCTCGATGTGGCGGTCAATGCACGCGGCGCGGTCATTCCGCCCAGCAAGCTGCAGGAAGTGCAGAGCTTTGAAGGCGGCGTCGTGCAGGAGCTGTTGGTGACATCGGGCCAGGTGGTCAAGAAGGGCCAGTTGCTGGCACGTCTGGACCGGGCACAGGTGGCCGCGTCGCTGGGTGAGAACCAGCAGTACCGTTTGGGTGCGCTGGCGGGTGCGGCGCGCATGCGCGCGCTGCTCAGCGGCAACGAGCCGAAGTTTCCAGCGGAAGTCGTGGCCGTAGGGCCGGCGCTGGTGGCGCAGGAAATGGCGCTGTACCGCGATGCCAGGCGCGAGTACGAGACGTCGGTGGCGGCAGCGCGCGAAGCGCTGGCCAGCAAGCGCAGCGAGCTGCAGGAGGCGCAAAGCCGCGCAGGTAACTTGCGCGAGGCCGTCAAGCTGGGCGAGCAGGCCTTTCAGATCGAGGAGCGGCTGTTTCGTGAATCGGCAGGGTCACGTTCCGACTATCTGGCATCGCAGCAGCGCTTGCTGGCGGTGCGCAGTGAACTGGCCGCGGTGTTGGCGTCGCTGCCCCGCGTGCGCGCGGTGCTGGCCGAGGCGCAAGCCCAACTGGGCCAGGCGGAGGCCAAGGCCCGCGCGCAGTGGGGCGCCCAACTGGCCGACTTCGAAACCAAGGCCGGTGCGCTGGCCAGCACCATCGCCGGTGGTGAAGACAAGGTCTCCAAGCGCGACCTGGTGGCGCCGGTGGACGGCGTGGTCAACCGCATCCTGGTCAACACAAGGGCCGGTGTTGTCGCCCCGGGCAAGGCCGTGCTGGAAATCGTGCCCACCGAGAGCGACATCATGCTCACCGTGCGCGTGAAACCCAGCGACGTCGGTTTCATACGTGTCGGCCAGGAGGCCAACGTGCGCGTGCTGGCTTACGACACCGCCTCGTACGGCCGCATGAAGGCAACCGTCGCCCGGGTGGGCGCCGACGCGGTGCTCGACGAGCGCAACGAACCCTACTTCGAAGTGCAGCTGTCCAGCCCGCAGGGCCAGCTGGCGCAGGACGGCAAACCCTTGCCGGTGACACCCGGCCTGCCCGTCGATGTGGGCATCCTGACAGGTGAGCGCAGCGTGCTGGAGTACGTGCTCAAGCCCGTGGTCCGTGGTCTCAAATCGTCTTTGCAGGAACGATGAAATCCAGCCTGTTGATGGACCGCTGCGCGAGCGGCAAGCCGCTTGTACGGCCGCTGGCCTGTCTGGCAGTCTGTGTG
This sequence comes from Rubrivivax sp., assembly GCA_031429255.1. Lineage (GTDB taxonomy): Bacteria > Pseudomonadota > Gammaproteobacteria > Burkholderiales > Burkholderiaceae_C > Rubrivivax. The sequence goes on along the minus strand of JANOZF010000192.1, from coordinate 22,196 downwards.
GCCGCGCTGTTCCTGGCAGCGGCAACACAGGCACAGAACGGCGCTGTCGGGGCTGCCGGCATGGCGCCAGCGCCCGCACGCGGAAGTGCCAACCTGCGTGACCTGCTGATGCGTTCGGTGCCCTGGGATCCGCAGGTGAGACTGGCGGCTGCGGCACAGGCCATTGCACAAGAACGCCTGTCGCAGTCGAAATCGCGCCTGTGGCCGACCCTGGGTTTGACAGCCTCCGCCGGCGAGGGACATGACGCCGACTTCGGCCGCGTCGTGAAACGGCGCGTGGACCGCAGTGAAATGCTGCTGCGCTGGAATGTCTACAACGGCGGCGCAGACGCAGCGGAAATCACGGCCACCGAACGCGAGTGGGCGGCCACCACCGAAGACCTCAACCAGTCGCTGGACCTGGCGTCGGAGCGCATCGCCAACGCCTATCTGGACGCCTGGCGCTGGCAGTCGCTGCTGGAGCCTTCGCTGACGCGCGTGAAGACCATCGAGCGCTGGGTAGAACAGGCGCGCACGCAGGTCAAGGCCGGCCGTCTGTCAGACGCCGATCTGCAGCAGGCGGAATACTCCCTGACGGATGCGCAACTCTCGCACCAGGTGCTGGTCTCCGAGCACCTGGGTGCTTTGGGTGGCCTCAATGCCCTCGTGAGTGAGCCGGTGGCCGCTGTGCTGCCGCAAACGCTGCCGCGGGTGTCGCCCGAAGAAGCGCGCACGCTCACGCCCTCCGGCGTGCGGGTGGCGCGCCTGCGAGCTGAAGCCGCAGGCAGCCGGGTGATCAGCGCTGCCAACGTGGCCTCGCCCCGCGTGGACCTGGACGCCCGCAAACGGCTCAGCGACAACACGACTCCAACGCCCAGCACCTCGCAGCGGGATGGCTGGACCGTGGGCCTGCGCTGGGAAATGCCGCTGGGCGGTGAGACGTTTTCGAAACGGCGCGAGTCGATCGCACGCGCCGAGGGCGCGCAAGCCGAGGTGGCACGCATCGAACAAGGTCTGGCGTCGGAGCTGGCTTCGATCGCGCCGCGACTGGTCAGCGCCGAGCAAGCCGTGACGCAACTGCAAAGCCAGGCGGAGCAGTACAACGCACTCTTGCGCGCGGGCCGGGTTCAATTCGAAGCCGGCCGGCGCACGCTGCAGCAGCTCATCCAGCTGGAAGACGGCCGTATCAACGTCGTGCAGCGTCTGGCCGAGCAGAACAACCGTCTGGACAAGCTTCGCTTGCGGCTGTTGGTGCTGTCCGGCCGCTTGTCCAGCGCCATGGGCATCGACCCGGCGCCAGCGGGCGTTCAGCGCAAATAAGCGCCCAGCGCAAGCCCTGAAGCTACACTGCCGGCGCCGCCTGCTGGCGCTGTCTCCCGTGGAGGGCTTGCGATGACAACCACATTCCCGATCACTGCCGTTTACCCGGGCACCTTCGATCCCATGACATTGGGGCATGAAGACCTGACTCGGCGTGCCGCCCGCCTGTTCGACCGCCTGATCCTGGCGGTGGCCGCCGGGCATCACAAGCGCACCATGTTCACCATCAGCGAGCGGCTGGAAATTGCCCAGGAAGCCGCGGCGCCCTACAAGAACGTCCAGGTCATGGCCTTCCGGGGCTTGCTGCGCGACTTCGTGGTCGAGAACGGCGGCAAGGTGGTGGTGCGCGGGCTGCGCGCCGTCACCGACTTCGAGTACGAGTTCCAGATGGCCGGCATGAATCGCCAACTGATGCCTGATGTCGAGACGGTGTTCATGACACCTTCAGATCAGTTCCAGTTTGTCAGTGCCACGTTCGTGCGCGAGATTGCCACCTTGGGCGGTGATGTTTCCAAGTTCGTGGCACCCTCGGTGCTTCGGCGCCTGAAAGAACGCGTCAAGCAGGTGCAGGAGTAAACGGGCCATGGCGCTGTGGATTACCGACGAGTGCATCAACTGCGACGTCTGCGAGCCCGAGTGCCCGAACGATGCCATCAGCATGGGCAGCGAGATCTACGAGATCGATCCCCACCGGTGCACCGAGTGCGTGGGCCACTTCGACACGCCACAGTGTGTGCAGCTGTGCCCGGTGGCCTGCATCCCGGTCAATCCTTCTTTCGTTGAGACGGAACAGCAGCTGCTCGCCAAGTACCGTCGTCTGCAGGAAGCGCCTTTGAATGGCGTCGAGCCGCCTTCGGTTTCTGCTTCTGCTTGACCTTTTCGGCGCCTTGGGCTGAAACGCGGTTCGGCCCCAGGCTGGCAGCGCCGGCATTGGCTGCGCGGTGCAGCTTTTCGTCTTCCAGCCGTTCCTTGCGCATGCGTGCGCCCAGGTCCTGGTCGCGCTTGATGGCCTCACGCGCCGACTGCGCCTGGCCAGCCGTTCTGGGGTCACCAGCCTTGAGCATCTGTCCCCCTGGGCAGGGGCTCTCGGAATAGGTGCGGCCGCCTTCGCCACAGCGCCAGACGGTCTGCGCATGTGTGCTCGAGGCCAACGTGGCGAACAGCAAGAGCAGGGCTGAGCAGGCGGCAAAGGGCTTCATCGCGGGGTCTCCTTGAACTGATCTTGGGCTGCGCCGCTGGCTGGCGGCTCGGACGGGTCTTGCGTCTGGTCGCCGGGCCTTGCGCCGGGCACTTCGGTCGGTGGCTTGCGCGGTGGTTTGGGCCGCTGGGGCTGTGCGTGCACCAACGCCAGGGCGCGTTCCATGTCGCCCCTCAAAAGGGGCTCCAGGGCCTGCAGCGACTGCGCGGTAGCCCTTGCTATGGCTTCGCGGTGTTCGGCAGCCGGCTTCTTCAGCACGTAGTTGACGACTTCAGACTTGACCCCCGGGTGCCCGATGCCCAGCCGCAGCCGCCAGTAGTCCTGCGAGCCCAGCATCTGATGGATGTCTTTCAGGCCGTTGTGCCCTGCGGCGCTGCCGCCGAACTTCAGCTTGGCTTGGCCGGGCTGAAGATCGAGCTCGTCATGCACGACCAGGATCTCTTGCGGGCCGATCTTGAAGAAGCGCGCCAGCGTGGAAACCGAGACCCCGGAGCGGTTCATGAAGGTCATCGGCTTGAGCAACCAGACTGGGCCACTTGCACCGGGTGCATGGTTTACGCGTGCCACCAGGGCCTGGTAGCTGCGTTCGGGCTGCAGTGGCGCCTTCAGCTGGGCCGCCAGCGCGTCGACCCACCAGAAGCCCGCGTTGTGTCGGGTGTCTTCGTACTCGGTGCCTGGGTTGCCCAGGCCAACAATCAATCGGATCATGGAGCTGAATTATCGTGAGCGTGCCGACATGAAAAAAGCCCCACAGGGTGGGGCCTTCTTTGGGGGGTGTCGGCCGGCTGGCACAGGCTGCTGAGGCAAGCCGGTGCCAGGGCTGACAGAGCGATTACTTCGCGTTCTGCTTTTCGCTCTTCTTGGGCTTGGCAGCCTTGCCCTTTTCAGCCGGTGCCACCACTGCAGTGGCGACCACTTCTTCTTCGATGCGGGGCAAAGTGACCGCCACGATCACCGGGTACTGCGTGCCGTGACGCACGGCCTTGATGCCCTCGGGCAGCTTCAGGTCGCTGGCATGCAGGCTCTGGTTGCGCACCAGCGCCGACAGGTCGATCTTCACGAACTCGGGCAGTTGCGCAGCCAGGCACTCGATTTCCAGGTCGGTGCTGACGTGGCTGACCAGGCACTTGTCGGTCTTGACCGCTGGCGAGTTTTCTTCGCCCTCGAAGTGCAGCGGCACGCGCTTGCGCAGGCGCGTGGTTTCGTCCACACGCTGGAAGTCCACGTGCAGCACCATGGGCTTGTAGGCGTGCATCTGAAAGTCGCGCAGCAGCACTTTCTCGGTCTTGCCTGCCAGTTCCATCTCAAGGATGGACGAGTGGAAGGCTTCGCGCTTGAGTGCAAAGAACAGGGCGTTGTGATCGAGTTCGATCATGGCCGGCGTGCCGGCGCCATAGACGATGCCGGGAACCTTGGCGGCGTGGCGCAGGCGGCGGCTCGCTCCGGTCCCCTGCTGCGTACGCTCATAGGCGGTGAATTTCATGGAAATGCTCCAGGTGGAAACAAGGCGCCCGCGACCAGGCGCCTGTGGGTTGAAGGCCTTGCGGCCCGGGCTTCAGCCCCGCAGCGGCTTGCGCCGCCGCCAGGCTAGAAATTGTTGTTCTGCTCCGCGAACAGCGATGTCACCGACTCGCCGTCGCTGATGCGACGGATGGTTTCGGCAAACAGGAATGCCACCGACAGCTGACGGATCTTGCCGCAGGCCTTGGCCGCAGCCGACAGCGGAATGGTGTTGGTGATGACGACTTCGTCCATTTGCGAGCCCTTGATGCGCTCGACGGCCGGGCCCGAGAACACCGGGTGCGTGCAATAGGCCACCACCCGCTTGGCGCCGCGTGCCTTCAGCACTTCGGCGGCTTTGACCAGCGTGCCGGCGGTGTCGATCATGTCGTCCATGATGACGCAGGTGCGGCCATCGATTTCGCCAATGACGTGCATCACTTCGGACACGTTGGCTGCTGGGCGGCGCTTGTCGATGATGGCCAGGTCACAGTCCAGCTGCTTGGCCAGAGCCCGTGCACGCACCACCCCACCCACGTCGGGCGAAACCACTACCAGATTGGGATGCTTGTTGCCTTGCACGTCGGCCAGCAACACCGGGCTGGCGTAGATGTTGTCGACCGGGATGTCGAAGAAGCCCTGGATCTGGTCGGCGTGCAGGTCCATCGTCAGCACACGTTCGACGCCCACGGTTTCCAGCAGGTTGGCCACCACCTTGGCACTGATGGGCACACGCGTGCTGCGCGGCCGGCGATCCTGCCGCGCGTAGCCGAAATAGGGAATGACGGCCGTGATGCGGCGGGCGCTGGCTCGCTTGAGTGCGTCCACCATCAGCAGCAGCTCCATCAGGTTGTCGCTGGTGGGGTTGCAGGTGGACTGCACGACGAACACGTCGCGGGCGCGCACGTTCTGCCTGATCTCGACCGTGACTTCACCGTCGGAGAAGCGCCCCACCGAGGCCTGCCCCAGTTCGACGCCCAAGGCGGAGGCGATTTCTTGCGCCAGCACCGGATTGGCGTTGCCGGTGAACAGCACGGTGTTGAACAGCACGGTGGTTTCTCCGCCAATGCGCGCCCGGGGCAAGCCCCTGGCAGTCATTGAGCGCCCTGGCTGAGGCCGGGGCGGTGGTTGAGCACCGAGGCCGTGGCCTCGGTGCATGTTGAGGTTTGGCAGGGGAGGAAGGACTCGAACCCTCGCATGTCGGAATCAAAATCCGATGCCTTGACCAACTTGGCGACTCCCCTACACAGGTTGCGGCTCATCGCCACCACCTATCGAAACTGACTCACAAAACTGTCTGTCAAAGTTGCTGATTGAGGCTGCTGGTTGAGGCTGCTCGTGGAAGCCAGCTCATTCCGCCCAATCCCGCAGGGGGTGTTCCTGCAGCCCCAGGCACATCCTTCCCACCCAGCCCGTCGGCAAATCTGCCGCCGGAAACGTCGCCATGGGTGAGGCGGCCACACCTGTATCACATTCAGCCTTGCCAACCCTGGAAAACACGGCACTGCCTGAACCCGTCATACGGCTGTTGCCGAACCGGGCCTCGAGCCAGCGCGCTGCGGTTGTTACCTCGGCACATCGGCCTTCGGCTGCCATCTGCAGATCGTTGGAGCCCGGCAGTGCACTGCCTTCCAGAGAGCCCAAGAGTATAGCAGCATCAACCAGCCGTGGCGTGTCGCGCCTGAGCGCCGGATGCTCGAAGATGTCTCGCGTGGCTATGCTGGCCGGGGGTTTGAGCACCGCGTACGTAATGGCAGGCAGAACAAATGGGGTGAGCTGCTCGCCAATGCCCTGAACAAAGGCATTGTTGCCGCCGATGAAGAAGGGCACATCGGCGCCGAGGGACAGGCCGAGCTGCGCCAGACGTTGCCGCGGCCAGTGAAGGCCCCACAGGCGGTTGAGTGCCAGCAGCGTGCTGGCCGCATCGGAACTGCCGCCGCCCATGCCCGCGCCCCAGGGCACGTGCTTGTGGATGGAAATGTCGACGCCCAGCCGCGTGCCGCTGGCTGCCTGCAGACAGCGGGCCGCACGCACGCACAGGTCGTCGGCAGGCAGCGCAGGGCCGAGATCGTGGCGCGAGATGCGGTCATCGTCGCGGCGCTCGAAGTTCAGCGTGTCGGCCCAGTCGATCAACGCGAACACTGATTCCAGCAGGTGGTAGCCGTCACTGCGTCGCCCCACGATGTGAAGGAACAGGTTCAGCTTGGCGGGTGCCGGAACGTCGCAGAGCGAACGCGGGTTCACGACGAAGGCTCCAGCCGCACGCGCAGCAGCACGGCGGGGGCTGCGGGCCGGCGCGCGTCGAGCTGGCCTTCGGCCAGGCGCGAGGTGGTCACTTCCCAGCCGACTTGCTCAAAGCCATCAGGCCGCAGTTGGTGGCCGGCACCCGCCCAGGGGCGGCCCGCCAGCCAGTCGGGCAATGCGGCCAGCGGCACCGATTGCCCCAGCGCCTGCTCGGAAAGAGCGTCCAGGCTGTCAAAGGACCGCTCGCCCTGCGGCGTGCCCAGCTGCGCCCCCAGGGGTGACCAAGACGCCGTAACCAGCCGGGTGCCCAGTGGCGAGAACAGGCGCAGTTCACCCTGGCTGCTGTTACCTTGCAGCTCGAACGCGGCGCTGAAGCTCTGGGCCGGCTGGACGGCGGAAGCGTCCACGCGCAGCAACAGGCGCCCTTGGGCCCACGGCGCGGCAGTGCGGACGGCGGGCGCATGGCTGCAAGCCTGCAGCTGGGCCATGGTCGGCAATAGACAGGCTGCAGCACCCAGCAGTGCCTGCCGGCGCTGCGGCTGCTGGACAACCGCTGTCACAGGTCGACGCGCAACCGGGTAAGGGCTTCGCGCAGCACATCGTTGCCCTTGTCGCGACCTTGCGCTTCGCGCCAGATGAGGCGGGCTTCTTCTTTCAGGCCGCGGGCCCACAGCACTTCACCCAGGTGGGCGCCGATTTCCGTGTCGGGCCGCGCCTGCCAGGCCTGGCGCAGCAGGCGCAGCGCTTCGTCCAGGTTGCCCAGGCGGTACTCCACCCAGCCCAGGCTGTCGGTGATGAAGGGGTCGCCCGGCGACAGCTCCAGGGCTCGCTGGATAAGCTGCCGCGCTTCTGGCAGGCGTATCTTGCGTTCGGCCAGCGAATAGCCCAGCGCGTTGTAGGCATGCGCGTTGTCGGGCTTGATTTCGATGACCCGCTTGAGCAGTTTTTCCATTTCATCGAGGCGGCCGGTCTTCTCGGCCATCATCGATTGCTCGTACATCAGATCGGCCTCTTCGCCGAATCGTTGCTGCGTGCTGCCCAGCAGGGTGTAGGCATCGGACCAGCGCTTGCCTTCGCGCAGCACCGAAACCTCGGCCAGCAGCTTGGCGCGGGCTTCTTCGGGTTTGGTCTCGGGCAGCACGCGGATCGCTTGCAGTGCAAGGTCCATCCGGCCCTGGCGCACCAGCATCGTGGCGCGCCGCGTCTGCACCTCCAGCGCGCTGTTCGGGTCTTCAATGCGGGCCAGCCACGCCTCCGCTGCCTTGAAGTCCCCAAGCTGTTCCGACACCTGGGCCAGCATCAGCCAGGCCTGCACGAGGCCGCGATCTGGGCGTTGAAGGTCGTCATCGTTGCCTTCGGCTCCGACGTCGGGTTCGCTGCTCTTTTGCTCACTGGCGCCTGCTTCGGGGGCGGTGCTGGTCTGGCTGGCCAGGGACACGTAACGCAACAGCGCCGTCTGGGCTTCTTTCGGGTGCTTGAGTTCCAATTGCAGCGCACCCAAGGTCAGGTAGGGCGCCGCGTCACCGGGTTGCTGGGCGATGGCCGATTCGAGCTGCGCCACGGCTTCGGTAAAGCGCTGTGCGCTGACCAGGGCCCGTGCGTAGGTGAGCCGCACCATCGGTTCAGCCGAAGTCGACTGCAGATAGTTCTTCACCAATCCTTCAGACTGCGGCTGGCTGGCCATGAGTTCCAGCGCCAGCAAGGCGGGCCCGGCAGAGCGCTCCTCGGGTTTGTCGGCGGCAAAGGCCTGCTGGGCAAACGCCCACGCGCGCTCGGTGTCGCGGGCCTCCAGCCAGGCACGTCCCAACGCGACCTCCGATTGCACCCGCGTCGGCGCTGCAGCACGGTAAGGCCTGAGAGCGTCTTCCATCAGCCTGGCCACCGTGGCGGGGTCGCCAGCCCGGTGCAGGAAGCGGGGCAGGGCACCGATCAGACCGCCGCGTTCGTCGGCCGGTGTCTGGGCCAGCAGCAGCCGCAGGGGTTCGGCGAGTCCATCGGTTCGTTGCAGCACAAGCAGGATCTGCAACTGTGTGCGCAGGGCGTCCAGCGAATCGGGCAACGCCAGGCGCCACGCCCGCGTGGCCGCCAGTGCCTGATCGCCAGCGCGCGCTTGAAGTGCGACGTCGGTGCTGCGCCTGAACAGGCCTTCATCGCGCGTGCGCCGAGCCGCGTCCAGCAGCCAGTCGTAGGCCGTGCTGGTGTCGCCCTGGGCCAGGGCCATTTCGGCCACCAGCAGCTGGTACATCAGGCGGTCGTCGAGCGCGGAATTGGCAACCGGTGCCACAGGCTCGACGATCTTGCCCGGGCTGCTGTCTTGCGCCTGAGCCGGCGCCACCGCTGCGCACGACAGCAGCACAGCGAGCCAGGCTGCGAACGTCCGTGCCATGGCGTTTCGACTTCGCAAACCCAGCCGATGATGAGGCGAATGCCACCGCTGCGCGGTGCGGTGCACGAGGGTGCGGTCGGTCATCATCGATTCCTGGAGGTTCATTTTCATTCTCACATAATGAGCGATGCCTGAACTCCCCGAAGTCGAGGTCACCCGCAGGGGGATAGCAGGGCCTCTGAGGGGCGCGGTGGTGCAGCGCGTGCGCATGGGCAAACCGCTGCGCTGGCCCTTGGGCCAGCAGCCCGAAAGTCTGGTGGGGCAGGTGGTGGGCGACATCGCGCGCCGTGGCAAGTACCTGTGGCTGCCGCTGGCTTCGTCGCTTCCGGGCCTGCCGCAGGGTGGACTGCTCATGCATCTGGGCATGTCGGGCTCTCTGGCCCTGTTGCCTGACGGCGTGCAAGCCGGCCCGCACGACCACTTCGATCTGTGTACAGACCGTGGCACCCTGCGACTCAACGACCCTCGTCGCTTTGGCGCGGTGGTCTGGTCAGCGGCGCTGGACGCCCTGCCAGCCGCCGGGCTGCTGCAACACCTGGGCGCGGAGCCTTTTGATCCGGAACTCACGCCGCAGACCTTTCATGCGGCGCTGCAGCGCCGCCGCTCTCCGATCAAGGCGGTGCTCCTGGCTGGCGATGTGATAGTGGGCGCTGGCAACATCTACGCCTGTGAGGCCTTGTTCTTGGCAGGCATTCACCCGGGCCTGAGGGCCGATCGCATCAGCCGTCCGCGCGCGCTGCGACTGCTTAAGGCCTTGAGGCTGACGCTGGCGCGTGCGCTGGAACTGGGGGGCTCGACGCTGCGCGACTTCACCGACGTGCATGGCATGAGCGGCAGCTACCAGACGCATGCCGCCGTCTACGGCCGCGCGGGCCTGCCATGCGGCGCTTGCGGCAAGCCCGTTCGCCGGCTGGTGCAGGCCCAGCGGTCGACCTACTTCTGTGCGCACTGCCAGCACCGGTGAGCTGCCAGCGGCACCCCCGCCGCTGCACCAGAGTGCTGCGCCAAGGCGCCGTCAGCGTTGAAACGGGCTGAAACCAGCCCTGATTTCTGCCTGTTCACACTGTGCCCGGCTGGATTAGCATGGAATCTGGTTACTTCCACCGCGCCCATGGTCAGTGCCATGCCCAGCAGTTCCATCGCCAGCAGCCTTGATGCCCTCGCCCTGTGGCGGCGCTCGCTTGACCAGCAGGTGGCTGCGTTCGGGCCGGAAACGGCTGCGCACGAATTGCTGGATGCACGAGATCAGTCGCTGTTGCTCACGATGCGCGAGCGGCTGGCCTCGGAAAAACTGGTGGTGGCTTTCGTGGCCGAGTTCTCGCGCGGCAAGTCCGAGCTGATCAACGCCCTTTTCTTTGCTGACACTGGCCGCCGGGTGTTGCCGGCCCGACCGGGACGCACCACCATGTGCCCGGTGGAAATGCGCTGCGAGGTCGGCTCCAAGCCGTGCCTGTCGTTGCTGCCCATCGAGACCCGCCTGCAGGGCCTGTCGCTGACCGAATTGCGCTCGGAGCCGTCGAACTGGCAGCATCTGACGTTGAACCCGGACGATGCCGACTCCCTGGCGCAGGCCATGCTGGCGGTCACGCACACGCACAAGGTGACGGTTGAACAGGCCAGAGCCCTGGGTTTCTGGCACGAATCGCAGCCCGACGACAACCCGCCGCGCGCCGCCGACGGCACGGTGGAGGTTCCCGCCTGGCGGCACGCGATCGTGAATTACCCGCACCCCTTGCTGCAGCGCGGTCTGGTGGTCATCGACACGCCGGGCCTGAATGCCGTGGGCGCAGAGCCCGAGCTGACGCTGGGCATGCTGCCATCGGCGCATGCCGTCGTGTTCGTGCTGGCTGCCGATACGGGCGTGACGCGGTCCGATCTGGCCATGTGGCGAGACCACCTGGGCCAACACGGGCTGGAGCGGTTTGTGGTGCTGAACAAGATCGACGCCCTGGCCGATCCCTTGCTGTCCGAGGCGGAGGTGAAGGCGCAGATCGAAGAGCAGCTCGTCAGCGTCGCTCGCACCCTGGGAGTGCCCGCGGAGCGGGTCTATCCGCTGTCCGCGCGCCATGCGCTCACCGCCCGGGTCGAGCGCAAGGCCGACCTGTTGCTCACCAGCGGGCTGCTGCCGCTGGAACAGGCGCTCGCCGCGCAGCTGGTGCCGCGCCGCCAGGCGATGTTGCTGCAAGCGACGGAAACGGTGTTTGAACAGCTGCATCAGTCGGCCTTGCGCCGGCTCGCCGACCGACGGCGACAGCTGGCTGAACAGCTGCTGGAGCTGCGTGGCCTGCGCGGCAAAAGCGGCATGAAACTGCGCATGCTGATCATGCGGGTGGACGTGGAGATCGATGACTTCGAACGCTGCGCGGCCCGACTAGCCGCCTTGCGCGCGGTGCATGAGCGTCAGCACAAGGCGATGCTGGCTCACCTGTCGCTGGCCACGCTGCGCGAAGAGCTGATGACGATGCAGTCGGCCATGGCCGCGCGGCTTTTCAACCTGGGGGCGCGATCGGCCTTCGATGCCCTGCTGCAGCGCTTGCGGCAGGCCTTGTCGCGTGCCGCGGCACACGCCGAAGAGCTGCGCCAGATGCTGGGAGGCAGCTACACGCAGCTGAATGCCGAATTCGGTTTTGCCTTCGTGCTGGACGCGCCGCCCAAAGCGGCAGCGTTCACCGCCGAGCTGGACATGATCGCCGCCGGATATGGAAAGTACCTGGGCATGAGCCAGGCGTGGCGCAAGGCGGCGCCCGGGTTCACTGAGCAGTTCAGGCGCATGTTGATGTCCAAGCTGCGGGTGGTGTACGAAAACGCCGCCGCCGGATACGAGCTCTGGAGCAAGGGCGCGCAGGCGCAGATAGACGCGCAGCTGCGCGAGCGCCGGCATGCCTTCGCCCGCCGTCGGGAAGCGCTGCAACGGGTGCAGGCGGCTGCCGGCGACCTGGAGCAGCGCATTGCCGAAGTGCAGCAGCAAGACACCCAGCTGTCCGAGCTGCATGGCCGGGTCGACATGCTGGCCTCGCAGACGGTGGCGCTGGCCCGCAGGGGGCCGAAGGACATGGAGCCGGGGCGCTCCTCCGACGCTGCCGATGCGCTGGCTGATGAACCCCAGCGCGGCGGCAGGCGCCAAGCCGTGGCGGTGTGAGCGTGGCCGGCGGTCTGGCCCAGCGCGTGCAGCGCTGGCAGCGCCTGCATGGGCGGCACGGTCTGCCCTGGCAGGGCACACGTGACGCCTACCGGGTCTGGTTGTCCGAGGTGATGCTGCAGCAGACCCAGGTCAGCACGGTGCTGCCGTACTACGCCGCATTTCTGCAGCGCTTCCCCGACGTTCAGGCTCTGGCGCAGGCACCGCTGGACGACGTCCTGGCCCTGTGGAGCGGGCTGGGTTACTACAGCCGGGCCCGCAACCTGCACCGCTGCGCGCAGGTGGTGGTGCAGCAGCATGGGGGCCGATTCCCCGACCAGTTGGACGCGCTGGAGCAGCTGCCAGGCATCGGTCGGTCCACGGCCGCGGCCATTGCCGTCTTCTGTTTCGGGCGCCGTGAGGCCATCCTGGACGGCAACGTCAAGCGGGTACTGTCACGCGCGCTCGCCTTCGATGGTGACCTGGCAAAAGCGCCCGAGGTGCAGCGGCTGTGGAGCCGAGCCCACGAACTGCTGCCGCAGACCGATGTGACCAGCTACACGCAGGGATTGATGGACCTGGGTGCTTCGGTGTGCAGCCTGCGCCGCCCCGACTGTGCGGCTTGCCCGCTGCAGAGCCTGTGCCTTGCCCATGCCCAGGGCCAGGAAGAAGCCTATCCGGTGAAGAGCCGACGGGCCCTGCGCGGCCGCCGCAGCCATGCCTTGCTGTGGTTGCACTGGCGCGGTCGGATACTGCTGGTGCAACGTCCCGCCAAGGGCGTGTGGGCGGGCCTGTGGAGCCTGCCCGAATTCGACGACTGTGACGCGCTGAACGCAAGCGCCGCGCAGTGGCCCGGGCACGGGCAATGGCTCCCCACCATTGAACACGCGCTCACGCACTTCGATTGGTCGCTGACGCCGCTGGTTTGGCAGTGGCCGGCGCGCGGGGCCGGCCCACAAGGCGTTGTTATCGAGACATCCGGTCGCTGGGTGATGCCCGAAGAGGCCTTGGCGCTGGGGCTGGCGGCGCCCGTGCGCCGGCTGCTGCAGTCTCAGCCGACGATGACCTTCTTGTCGCGCAAGTAACCGTCGACCAGCGAGAGCCTGATCACCGGGTCGTCCAGTTCCATCAGCTTTTGCCGGGCTGCCAGAGGCAGGGGCAGCAACTCGCACCAGCGGTTGGCCACCCAGCCGGCGTCATCCAGGCGGTAAGGTGCGGCAAAGGGCTCGTGATCTTGTTCATGCAAGGCCTTGATGGCCTGGGCCAGTGCCGCCACCGTCGGCGCCACGGCGGGCCCTGGGGACCGGGCAGGGTCATCGCGCAGCAGTTCCACGCGCGATGTCCACAAACCGTTGGGCAGCCGGCTGGGCTCTGCCAGGCGCCTGAACCGTTGGCCGCCATGGCAGCTCAGGCGCAGGATGCCGGGCTGCTCGGCGTCCACGTCGTCGAGGTGGGCCAGCGTACCCACCTGTTCAAGCTGCACCGGTTGTTCGGTGTCTCCCGCTTCTGAACCCTGCAGCAGACAGATGACACCAAAGGGCTGCCCGCCGCGCATGCACTGCGACACCATGTCGAGGTAGCGCGCCTCGAAGACTTTCAGGCCCAGCAGCGCACCCGGCAGCAGCACCATCTTCAGTGGAAACAACGGCAGCAGGTCGGGCACGCGCGGAACTGTGTTTTCCATCGTTTGGGGCTGCTTACTCACGAGAGCCCAGTTCGCGGTGCCTGATCAGCGTCGAGCAGCGACCCCTGAATTGCTGTGCCAGCCATTCAACGCTGTACACCGAGCGGTGCTGGCCACCCGTGCACCCGATGGCCACCGTGAGATAGCTGCGCTGGTCGTCCTCGAAGGCCGGCAGCCAGCGCTTCAGAAAAGTCTCTATCTGCACCAGCATCTCTCGCGCTTCGGGTTGTGCGTCGAGGTAGGCGGCCACTGGTGCATCGCGACCATTCAACGGCCGCAGTTCGCGGATGTAGTAGGGGTTGGGCAGCACGCGCACGTCAAACACATAGTCCGCGTCCAGCGGCACGCCGTGCTTGAAGGCAAAGGACTCGAACACCAGCGTCAGTGCCGAGGTGCGGGCGCCCACCAGCGATCGCACCCAGCTGCGCAGCAGCGCCGGCCGCAACTGGCTGGTGTCGATGACGGTGGAGACATCGCGCAAGTCGGCCAGCAATTCGCGTTCCAGTTCGATGGCTTCGATCAGCGCGTGAGTGGTGTCGTTTCCGTCGGCCGTGGCTGAGGCAGTCAGCGGGTGCGGTCGCCTTGTTTCTGAAAACCGCCGCACCAGCGCGTCGGTGCTGGCGTCCAGGAACATCGAGCGGATGAAGACGCCTTCGCCGCGCAGCTGGTCAATCAAGGGCACCAGTGCGGGCAGCGAAGCCGCCGTGCGCACATCCACGGCCGCGGCCACGCGGTGTGCGCCGCGGCTGTGTTCCAGCCGGATGAAGTCACGCAGCAGCTCGGGTGGCAAGTTGTCGACGCAGAAGTAGCCCGCATCTTCCAGCGCGTGCAGGGCGACTGACTTTCCCGACCCCGAAATGCCGGTGACCAGGATCACCTCGTCCTTCTTTTCATTCGGTTGTTCAGGCATCACCGCCACCGGCGTGTTCATGGGGGATCTCCAGACGTGGCGCCCGCCCCCAGCAAGGCCTGCGCGTGCGCCGTGCCCGACAGCGACTCGCCGCCCAGCATGCGCGCCACCTCGGCAACGCGCAGCTCACCTTGCACCAGCTGCACCGCCGACAGGGTCTGTTTGCCGCGCAAGGCCTTGGACACGACATAGTGGGTGTCGGCACAGGCAGCCACCTGCGCCAGATGCGTCACGGCCATCACCTGGCAGCTGCCGCCCAGTTGTTTCATCAGGCGCCCCACGCTGTCGGCCACCGTGCCGCCCACACCCGCATCGATTTCATCGAAGATCAGCGTGGACGCGGATGCGGTGTGGCTGCTCTTCATGTCGGTGCGGGTCGTACCAGCGGCCGCGGTGCTGACAGCAATGGCCAGCGCCAGGCGTGACAATTCACCGCCTGAGGCGACCTTGGCCAGCGGCCGAGGCGTGCTGCCCGCATGCCCGGCCACCAGGAACTCGACGGTGTCGATGCCATGGGCATGCGGATGGGCCTGAGCGTCGGCCGGCTGCTGCACCGAGATCTCGAAGCGACCGCCTGCCATGCCCAGGTTTTGCATCGCATGCGTCACGGCAGCCGAGAGTCGAGGCGCCGCCTTCTTGCGCAGCCTGGAAACCCGTTGTGCTTCGCGCAGCCAAGCGTCGCGCGCCTGCGCGGTTTGCTGCGTCAGGCCATCGAGGTCGGCAGCAGCATCCAGCAGCGCCCGCTCTGACCGCCACTGCGCCAGCAACGCCGGCAGTTCGGCGGGGCTGCGCCGGTAGCGGCGCGCCAGCGCCACCCAGGTGCCGATGCGGTCGTCCAGTTCGGCCAGCCGCCCGGGGTCGGGTTCACGGTGGTTCAGGTAGCTGGCCAGACTGTGCGTGGCATCTTCAAGTTGCGCCTGCGCTGCGCGCAGCACGCCCAGCACAGCACCCAGCTCCGCGTCGAACCGTTCCACGGCTTCCAGCGCGTGGATGGCGCGCCCCACCAGCGCATCGGCCCCTGGCTCGTCGGCCGACAGCGAGGCCATGGCCTGTTGCGCGCCTTCCAGCAGGGCCTGGCCGTGTGCCTGTCGTTGATGCTCGGCATTCAGGTTGTCCCATTCGCCATCGGCGGGGTTGAGCTTGTCCAGCTCGCCAATCTGCCAGGCCAGGCGTTCACGCTCGCGCTCCAGTGTGTCTTGCTGTGCGCGCGCTGCGTCGAGTCGGGTGCTGGCTTCCCGCCAGCTCAGCCAAGACGCGGCCAGCGTGCTGTCGTCAACACCGGCTTGGGCGTCGAGCAACGCGCGCACGGCGACCGGGCGAGTCAGGCTTTGCCACGCGTGCTGGCCGTGTATGTCCACCAGCTGCTCGGCTGCCTGGCGCAGCTGCGCCACCGTGGCCGGGCTGCCATTGATCCACGCGCGGCTCTTGCCCTGGGCATCGACGTGGCGCCGCAGCAGCAAGGTGTCGTCGACCGCAAAACCGCCCTCTTCGAGCCACGGCTTCAGGCTGCCCGGTGTGTCGAACTCCGCACTCACTTCGGCGCGTGTGGCGCCTTCCCGCACGACACTGGCCTCGGCACGTTGCCCCAGCGCCAGCTGCAGGGCGTCGATGAGGATCGACTTGCCGGCACCGGTTTCACCGGTCAGCACGGTGAAACCGGGCCCCAGCTCCACGTCGAGCTCAGCCACGATGACCACGTCACGAAGATGCAGACGGCGCAGCATGCTCAGTGGCCTCTGCCGTCGAATGAGCCGCTCACACCACGCCTTCGTACCAGCGCAGCTTGCGCCGCAGCGTGGCGTAGTAGCTCCAGCCCCGGGGGTGCAGAAAGCGCACCTGGAAGGCCGACCGGCGCACCCGCACCTGGTCGCCATGCAGCAGGCTGGCCAGGTTGTGCATGTCGAAGTTGGCCGACACGTCCTTGCCAGCGACGATGCCGATGCGCACCTCTACGGCGTCGGGCAACACGATGGGGCGGTTGGACAGCGTGTGTGACGCGATCGGCACCACCACCCATCCGCCGATGCTGGGGTGCAGGATGGGCCCGCCGGCTGACAGCGCATAGGCCGTGGAGCCCGTGGGCGTGGCAACGATCAAGCCGTCTGCGCGCAGATTGGCGACAAAGTCGTCACCCACGTCCACGCGAAGTTCAACCATGCTGGCCGTGGAGCCCCGGCTGACCACGACGTCGTTCAGCGACAGCCCTTCGTAGATGCACTGGCCGTCGCGCCAGACCTCGCCTTCGAGCATCGAACGGTTCTCGATCTCGTAGTCACCCTGGATCATCGAGGCCAGGGCTTCCTTGTACTGCCCCATCGGAATGTCGGTGATGAAGCCCAGCCGCCCTTGGTTGATGCCCACCAGCGGCAGTCCATGGCGGGCCAACTCGCGGGCGATGCCCAGCATGGTGCCGTCGCCACCCACCACCACCGCCAGGTCACAGCGCTCGCCCATTTCTTCGGGGGACAGCGCATCGAAGGCTGTCACCCCAGTGGCACGGGCGGTGTCTTGCTCAAAAGAGACTTCAATGCCGAGGTCGACCAGGAAATGGGCGATCTCTTCCAGCAACGGGCGGATGCCGCGGGCTTGGTACTTGCCCACGATGGCTGCATGACGGAAGGCTTGACCCATGAAAATGATTACACCATAGGCCCTGCATGCCTGCGCCTGTGTGGCGGCCTGCTACCTACAATCGTGCACCATGCTGGACGACCGAGCCCGATCGCTGTTGAAGACCCTGGTCGAGCGGTACATCGCCGACGGCACACCCGTGGGTTCGCGCACGCTGTCGCGCACATCGGGCCTGGACCTGTCGCCTGCCACCATCCGCAACGTGATGGCCGATCTGGAAGAGTTGGGCCTGATTGCCAGCCCGCACACCAGCGCCGGGCGCATCCCCACCGCGCGGGGCTACCGGCTGTTTGTCGACACCATGCTCACCTCGCGCCCGGTCGACCTGGCGCATGCACCGGCCGACGTGGCGGCCGCCGGCAGCACGCTGCACCCCGACCAGCCGCAGCGCGTGATTGCGCAGGCGGCCTCGTTGCTGTCCAGCCTGTCCAGTTTCGTGGGCGTGGTCACCGCGCCGCGCAAGGCCAGCGTCTTCCACCACATCGAGTTCCTGCGCTTGGGCGAAAGAAGGGTGCTCGTGATCCTGGTGGCGCCCGACGGCGATGTGCAGAACCGCGTCATCTTCACGGCGCGGGACTACCAGCAAAGCGAATTGCTGGAAGCCACCAACTATCTGAACGCGCACTATGCAGGCCTGACGATCGAGGAAGTGCGCGAGCGCCTGAAGCACGAGATTGACGCTCTGCGTGGCGAAATCGCGGCCCTCATGCAGGCCGCGGTACAAGCCGGCACCGAGGTGTTGGCGGAAAGCGCCGACAACGTGGTGGTCTCGGGCGAGCGCAATCTGCTGGGCATGCAGGATTTCGGCGGCGACATGAGCAGCCTGCGACGCCTGTTCGATGTCTTTGAACAGAAGACCGAGCTGATGCGCCTGCTCGACGTGAGCAGCCGCGCCGAAGGTGTGCGCATCTACATCGGGGGCGAAAGCAAGGTGGTTCCCTTCGAAGAGCTGTCGGTGGTGGCTGCGCCCTACGAGATCAATGGTCGCATCGTCGGCACGCTGGGCGTCATCGGCCCCACCCGCATGGCCTACGACCGCATGATCCAGATCGTGGACATCACGGCCCGGCTGGTGGGAAACGCGCTGTCGGGCAAGCCGTGAAAAGTCGCGGGCAGCGCGCCTAGAATGCGCACCCTTCCGAGGGGCCGTTAGCTCAGTTGGTCAGAGCAGAGGACTCATAATCCTTTGGTCGTTGGTTCAAGTCCAACACGGCCTACCAAGTATTCATGCGGGTTTGCGGGCGATCTGACCGATCGCCGCTGTGCCGAAAGATGGCTTTCGGTACAGTTCCGGTACAGTGCTCAGCTTAGAAGGGGTGAGCACCACCATGCCGACCATCGTCAAGACACCTTCCGGTACGTGGAAGGCCGTCATCCGCAAGACCGGTTTCCCGACCACGGTGAAGACGTTCCGGTTAAAGCGGGACGCCGAGGATTGGTCTCGACGCACCGAGGATGAGATGGTGCGCGGCATGTACCTGCAGCGAGGGCCGTCCGAGCGCATGACGTTCGAGAAGGCAATCAAGCGGTACTTGGCGGAGGTAACGCCAACCAAGCGCCCGTTCACGCAGACTGGCGAGAAGCGACGGGCTGTCCCGTTGACTGCATTCTTCGGCAAGTACTCGCTGGCTGGCATCACGCCCGAACTGGTTGCGGAGTACCGAGACAAGCGATTGGCTGGGGAGGACCGCGCCCGCGACGGCAAGGCCAGGCCACGCGCGGGCAACACCGTGCGCCTGGAACTGGCGCTTATCGGCCACCTGTTCACCATCGCCATCAAAGAGTGGGGATTGGGTCTTGCCTTCAACCCGGTGCTCAACATCCGCCGGCCCTCGCCTGGCGCCGGGCGCAATCGGCGACTTGCAGAAGCCGAAGAGCGGCAACTCATGGTTCTTGTCGACAACTACTCGAACCCCATGATGAGGTGGATCGTGCGCATCGCGATCGAGACGAGCATGCGGTCTTCCGAGATCACTGGGCTTCGCAAGGGACAGGTGGAACTTGGCAAGCGCGTGGTCAGGCTGCAGGAAACCAAGAACACGATGCCACGGACGGTGCCACTGACCAAGCTGGCGACAGAACTTTTCCGCGAGGCGCTGGCCAATCCGCTGCGGCCGAAGGACTGTGACCTCGTCTTCTTCGGTGAGCCGGGGCGCGACGACGTTCGGCGGCCCTACGCATTCAACAAGGCCTGGCTGGAGATCAAGGCCAAGGCCGGCCTGAAGGACTTGCGGTTTCACGACCTTCGGCACGAGGGTGTCAGCAGGCTGGTGGAGGCGGGGCTGAGCGACCAGGAAGTGTCGGCCATCAGTGGCCACAAGAGCATGCAGATGCTGAAGCGGTACACGCACCTTCGTGCGGAGGACCTCGTGGGTCGACTCGACGCGATTGACAGGAAGCGTAGCGGAGGTTGATGGCACGCTCCTGGATTCTGCGCCGCTAGTCGGTGAAGTCGGCGAACCGACCTGATCTACCGGTTTCGACCCCAAGCAGCCGGATAACCTTTCGGTTGGGCGCCCGCAAGCGGTCATTTGACCGGCGAGGGCACACGTCGTTTGAGAAGCAAGAGTGCCTTCAGGAAGGGAACAAGACATCGATAGGGGAAGAGGCCGCGCCTGCCATCGCCACACCAATCGACGGAAATTCCTCGCCTCCCCCGACGGAGTCAAAGTCCGTGCATCCCACACAGCACATTCGAATACATACCTCCATCCACTGGCACGTTCGTCCCCCGAATCCAGGCCGAACTGTCAGACAACAGAAACGCAACCACGGGCGCGATGTCGCCCGGCTTGCCTGGCCGATCCATCGTCTTCATGTCCTCCTCGGCGCGAGCCCCGAGCGTCTCGATGAAATCCTTCAGGATGGGCGTGTCGACAGGCCCCGGGCTGACAGCATTCATGCGGATGCCGCGCGAGCGCCAGGTCCAGCGGTTCTGCATCGTCCACACGATCAGCGCTTCCTTCGAGAAGAAGTAGCTTCGACCGCCCGCAATGCCGTGCTCGACGCAGAAGGCGGGAACTTCGTTGAAATCCAGATCGGCACTCGCGAGCACTGCGTCCTTGGACTCGGCCCAACCCAGGCCCGCCAGCGAAGCAAGGTTGACGATGGAAGCGCCATCGGAAAGCTTCGGCACCAGCTGCGTGGTCAGGTACTTGAGTCCCACGAGATTGACCTTCAGCACCGCTTCGGCTGGTCGCGTGGGCGGTAGACCCGCGATGTTGGCCAGACCATGGGCTCCTGACGGCAGAGCGGCCACCAGGCGATCGATCGACGACCTGTCCGCCAGATCGGCCTGCATGAATCGCCCCACCGGTGTCGCTGGCCGGTTGATGTCCACCGAGATCACCTCGGCACCGTGCATTGAGGCGAGCGCCGCCGTGGCGGCGCCGATACCGGATGCAGCACCGGTCACGATGATGGTCTTGCCTTGCAGCATGGGATCGGCCTTTCGGTTGGGATTGAAGTTGGGAGCGCTCGGGTCAATCGATGGACACCACGACATTGCCGACGACCGACCCGGCCTCGACCAGTTCGTGAGCCTGCGCGATGGATGCCAGCGGCAATCGGGCGGCAATGTTGTGCTGCAGTAGGTTGCGCCGCAGGAAATCATCGAGGACCGCGTTCGCACGCGTGCGGTCGGATGCGCTCAGCTGGTACACGATGAAAAACCGGACCAGGATGTTGTGCGAGATCATCGGGAAGAACGGCAGGCTGAACTGCCGCGCACCACTGCCGTAGACCACCCACATCCCGTCGGGACGAACCACTTCCATGTCGATGGCGGCGTTCGCTGCGATGTCGACCTCGATGACCCGATCGACACCCGCGCGATCCGTCACTTCACGGACGCGTTCCACGACGTTCTCGCTGCGGTAGTCGATCACCACGTCGGCGCCCGCCCTGCGGGCCAGCTCGGCCTTCGCCGGCGAACTCACGGTCGTGATGACCTGGCGGGCGCCGAGCAGATGCGCAAACTGCACCGCGTAGTGGCCCACCGCACCCGCGCCGCCAGCCACCAGGACACGTTGCCCCGCCACGCCACCGTCTGTCAGCACGGCATGCGCTGCGGTCAGCGCCGGTATGCCCAGGCATGCCCCGACCTCGCCAGCAACGTTGTCAGGCAAGGCCACGGCTTGTTGCTGTGGCAGAACGACGAAGCCCGCTGCTGTCCCGTTCGGCCGAGCCCAGGCAGCGTTCCAGACCCAGACCCGTTGGCCGATTCGCGCCGGATCAACCTCGGCACCGACGGCGTCAATGACACCCATTCCATCGCTGTGCGGAATGACCCGCGGAAACGGCATCGTCGGGCCACGCGCGCCGGACCGCGCTTTCACATCGGAAGGGTTGACGCCCGACCACTCCAGCCGGACTCGCACCTCGTCTGCCGCGGGTTGCGGGTCTGGCAAATCGCCCACAACGAGCACACGCTCGGCAGGCCCGGTTTGTTCGTAATAGGCCGCTTTCATCTGACTCTCCGTTCCATTTTTCGGCTGATCCGAAGAGGGGCACTGTAGTGCTTGCCTGCGCGCTTGCTATTTTTCACTCAGTGAAATCCCAATCGAGATGGCTACTGCTTTGCGCCGTGGGGAACACATCATCCGCCTCAATCCCCGACCAAACATCGGACCCGGGAAAAGCAAACGACGCATGGACATCGAAGTGGGAACAGTGATTCCTGCCGACCGGCGCGATGGAGACAACATGATCGACTTGAGTGGCAAAGTAGCGGCCGTCACCGGCGCTGCTGGTGGCATCGGCGCCGAGGTGGCGCGCACGTTGGCCAAAGCGGGTGCCCGCGTTGTCTTGGGCGACGTGCAGGCCCAGCGTGGCGAGCAAGTCGCAAAGCAGATTCGCGAAGCCGGCGGCCAAGCTGTGTTCATCGCGCACGACACGTCCGCTGAGGATCAGTGGATCGCGTTCATCGACACCGCGCTCGACACCTTCGGTGGCCTCGACATCCTGGTCAACAACGCCGGGATCGAGCAGACCTGCTTCCTCGAAAACATCACCGTCGCCGACATCCAGAAGCTACTCGCCGTGAACGTGACCGGCGTGCTCATCGGCCACAAGCACGCGGTCCGCGCGATGAAGCCGAACGGTCGCGCCGGCAAGGGCGGCAGCATCATCAATCTGTCGTCGGTGGCCGGCCTCATCGGCACGCCTGGTCTGGGCGTGTACTCCGCATCCAAAGGCGCGGTTCGCCTGCTGACCAAGGCAGCGGCC
>JANOZF010000191.1:0-38321 GCA_031429255.1 Rubrivivax sp. | reverse complement strand
GCGCAGATGGCTTCGCCGGTCGTCTCGTCCGGGCGGCCCACCACCGCCGCTTCGGCGACGAGCTCGGTGCAGGACACCAGCGCCGACTCGATCTCCATCGTGCCCATGCGGTGGCCCGAAACGTTCAACACGTCGTCGATGCGGCCGGTGATGGTGAAGTAGCCGGTGGTCTTGTCGCGTATCGCGCCGTCACCAGCCAGGTAGTAGCCTTTCAGCTCGGGCGGGTAGTAGCTCTTGACGAAGCGCTCGGGGTCGCCCCAGATGGTGCGGATCATGCTCGGCCAGGGCTTCTTGATGACGAGGATGCCGCCGCTGCCGTTGGGCACGTCGGCGCCAGTTTCATCGACGATGGCCGCGGTGATGCCCGGGAAGGGCAGCGTGCACGAGCCCGGCACCATGGGCGTGGCGCCCGGCAGCGGCGTGATGACGTGGCCGCCGGTTTCCGTCTGCCAGAAGGTGTCGACGATGGGGCAGCGGCTGCCACCGATATTCTGGTAGTACCACTCCCAGGCCGCCGGGTTGATGGGCTCGCCCACGCTGCCCAGGATGCGCAGGCTGCTGAGGTCGCTCTTCTTTGGGTGCACCGCCTCGTTGCTCTCGGCTGCCTTGATGAGCGAGCGGATGGCCGTGGGGGCGGTGTAGAAGATGCTGACCTTGTGCTTTTCGATGGTCTTCCAGAAGCGGGCTGCGTCGGGATAGGTGGGCACGCCCTCGAAGACGATTTCCGTACCGCCCAGCGCCAACGGGCCGTAGGTGATGTAGCTGTGGCCGGTGACCCAGCCGATGTCGGCCGTGCACCAGAACACGTCGTCGGGCTTCAGGTCGAAGGTCCAGGCGGTCGTCAGCGCCGCATGCAGCAGGTAGCCACCGGTGCTGTGCTGCACGCCCTTGGGCTTGCCCGTGCTGCCGCTGGTGTACAGCAGGAACAGCGGGTGTTCAGCGCTCACCCACTCGGGTTCGCAGGTGGTGGGTTTGCCAGCCAGTTCATCGTGCAGCCAATGGTCGCGGCCGGCGGTCCAGGCCACCGTGCCACCGCTGCGCTTGTAGACGATGACGTTCTTGACGGTTTCACATCCGGCCATGGCCAGCGCTTCGTCGGCAATGCTCTTCAGTGGCAGGAGCTTGCCGCCGCGGGCCTGTTCGTCGGCGGTGATGACCATCACGGCGCCGGTGTCCTGGATGCGGTCGCGCAGGCTCTGGGCGCTGAAGCCGCCAAACACCACCGAGTGCGTGGCGCCGATGCGCGCACAGGCCTGCATGGCGGCAACGCCTTCGATGCCCATGCTCATGTAGATGATGACGCGGTCACCCTTCTTCACGCCGCGCGCCTTCAGCGCGTTGGCGAACTGGCACACCTTGGCCAGCAATTCGCTGTAGCTGATCTTGACGACGGCACCGTCGTCGGCTTCGAAGATGATCGCCGTCTTGTTGCCCAGGCCACGCTCGACGTTGCGGTCCAGGCAGTTGTAGCTGGCGTTGAGCGTGCCGTCTTCAAACCACTTGAAGAACGGTGCGTTGCTGCTGTCCAGCACCTTGGTGAACGGGGTCTTCCAGCTCAGGAATTCACGCGCCAGCCGGCCCCAGTAGCCTTCGTGGTCACGATCGGCCTCGTCGCACAGTGCCTGATAGGCCGCCATGCCCGACACGCGGGCAGCCGCCACCAGGGCGGCGGGAGGCTGGTGGGTCTTCAATTCGGTGGGTTGGTCGTTGGACATGGAACGTGTCTCCTGGTTGGAACTGACGGATTCTTCGGCTTGGGGCGGAAGGTAGGCTCCGGCTCTGACGAACCCCTTACGTTGCAGCCCGTAAGGCTGAAGCGCATCACTACAATTCAGATTAGGGGAATCCCGCAGACCCTGCGAAGAAGTCGGTTCAGGCAAGAGGCACCGCCATCGCCGGTGCCGGCCGAACCACCCGGACCACCACCCAAACAGCACACCATGACAACCAAACCTTCGGTCGACACCAAGCTGCAGCGCCGCCTGCCCAACTTCATCTTTTCCAGTCGCTGGCTGCAGTTGCCGCTCTATCTGGGCCTGATCGTGGCGCAGTGCGTCTACGTCTACCACTTCTGGGTCGAACTGGTGCATCTGGTGGAGGCGGCCTTCGGCAATGCCGACGCGCTGGGCAAGCTGGTCACCAGCATCGGCTACAAGGCCGAGGCCATCGTCGACATCACCGGCAAAACCACCGGATTCCAGCCCATCGTCTCGCTGAACGAAACCATCATCATGCTGGTGGTGCTGGCACTGATCGACGTGGTGATGATCAGCAACCTGCTCATTATGGTGATCGTCGGTGGCTATGAGACCTTCGTTTCCCGGCTGAACCTGGAAGACCACCCCGACCAGCCCGAATGGCTGAGCCACGTGAACGCCAGCGTGCTCAAGGTCAAGCTGGCCACCGCCATCATCGGCATCAGCAGCATCCATCTGCTGAAGACCTTCATCAACGCTGCCAACTACACCGAAAAGGTGTTGATGTGGCAGACGCTGATTCACATCACGTTCCTGCTCTCCGCGCTGGCCATTGCGTATACCGACCGCCTGATGTCGGGGCCGGCAAAGCCGGGCGGCCACTGAAGAGCCACACAGCTGGCATTCAGCGTGCCCGCCCGGCGCGCCACAGCAACAGCGAACCAGTCACGGCGGCCACCGTCGAGCCGAACAAGACGCCGAGCTTGACCTGCGTTTCGTAGGTGGTGGCCGGCCCTTCGAATGCCAGGCCACCGATGAACAGGCTCATCGTGAAGCCGATGCCGCACAGCACGCTGACGCCAAACAGCTGGATCCAGCGTGCGCCGGTCGGCATCGGGGCCCAGCCACTGCGCACCATCAGCCAGGTTGCGCCAAACACGCCGACGGCCTTGCCCACCACGAGTCCCAGCGCCACCCCCAAGGTCACCGGCGCCCACAGCGCCGCGACAGTCATGCCCTCAAACGACACACCGGCGTTGACGAATGCAAACGTGGGCAGGATGAGAAAGCTCACCCACGGGTGCAAGGTCTGTTCGGCGTCGTGCAGCGGGGAGCTGCCATCGGCGCGTTTCATGGGCACTGCCAAAGCCGTGATCACGCCGGCCAGCGTGGCGTGGACACCCGACTTCAGCACGCACAACCACATCAACAGGCCCACGGCGGCGTAGACGTCCAGTCGTGTCACGCCACGGCGGTTCAGCACCAGCAGCAGCAGCATGCACGCGGCAGCACCGCCCAAGGCCATTGCCGACAAACGCTCGGTGTAGAACAGCGCAATGATGACGATGGCGCCGAGGTCGTCGATGATGGCCACTGCCGTGACAAACACCTTCAGCGACGCCGGCACGCGCGAACCCAGCAGCATCAGCACGCCGATGGTGAACGCAATGTCGGTTGCCGAGGGAATGGCCCAGCCGCGCAACGCCACCGCGTCGCCTTGGTTGATGCCGGCGTAGATCAGCGCCGGCACGGCCATCCCGCCGAGCGCGGCAGCCGCAGGCAGCAACGCCTGCCGGAGCGATCTCAGCTCGCCGGCCACCACCTCTCGCTTGATCTCCAGGCCCACCACGAAGAAGAAGACGGCCATCCACAGGTCATTGATCCACACCACCAGCGGCTTGGTCAGTACCAGCAGGCTGCCGCCCAGCCGCAACTCGCCCGGTATCTGCAGGAAGCGCTGATAGGCCTCGCCCCAGGGTGAGTTGCTCAGCAGCAAGGCCAGCAAGGCTGTCCCCGCAAGGGTGATGCCACCAGCCGACTCACTGGCGCAGAACCGCTTGACTACCGTTGTCAGCATGGCACAAAACCCCTTCGCTACACTGCGGCAGGACGTGCCGACGCGTCACCACCCCAACCAAAGAACACGCCATGACGACCATCCGCCAAGCCGACCTTGTCGACAGCGTAGCTGCCGCATTGCAGTACATCAGCTACTACCACCCCGCAGACTACATTGCGCATCTGGCCCGAGCCTACGAGCGCGAGCAAAGCCCCGCCGCCAAGGACGCCATCGCACAGATCTTGACGAACAGCCGCATGTGCGCTGAGGGCAAGCGCCCGCTGTGCCAGGACACCGGCATCGTCAACGTGTTCCTGAAGATCGGCATGGACGTGCGATTCGAGGGCTTCAGCGGCAGCGTCGAAGACGCCATCAATGCTGGCGTGCGCAAGGGTTACCTGAACCCCGACAACGTGCTGCGCGCCAGCGTGCTGGAGGACCCGCTGTTTGCGCGCAAGAACACCAAGGACAACACGCCGGCCGTCGTGCACATGACGCTGGTGCCCGGCAACAAGCTCGACCTGACCGTCGCAGCCAAGGGCGGCGGCAGCGAAAACAAGAGCAAGTTCATCATGATGAACCCCAGCGACAACCTGGTGGACTGGGTGATGAAGACCGTGCCCACGATGGGCGCCGGCTGGTGTCCGCCGGGCATGCTGGGCATCGGCGTGGGCGG
Source organism: Rubrivivax sp. (assembly GCA_031429255.1). Lineage (GTDB taxonomy): Bacteria > Pseudomonadota > Gammaproteobacteria > Burkholderiales > Burkholderiaceae_C > Rubrivivax. The sequence continues at coordinate 33,889 of JANOZF010000191.1, read as the reverse complement.
CACGGCCGAGAAGGCCATGCTGCTGGCCAAGGAAGTGCTGATGGAGCCCATCGACATGTTCGAGCTGCTGGCCCGCGGCCCGCAGAACAAGCTGGAAGAACTGCGCATCGAGCTGTACGAGAAAGTCAACGCGCTGGGCATTGGCGCCCAGGGCCTGGGTGGCCTGACCACGGTGCTGGACGTGAAGATCGCCACCTTCCCCACGCACGCCGCCAGCAAGCCGGTGCAATGATCCCGAACTGCGCCGCCACCCGCCACGCGCACGTGGTGCTGGACGGCAGCGGCCCGGCCTACATGGAGCCGCCCAGCCTGGACCTGTGGCCCGACGTGCAGTGGGCGCCCGACTACAACAAGAGCCGCAAGGTCGACCTCAACACGCTCACCAAGGCCGAGGTAGCCAGTTGGAAGCCCGGCGACACCCTGCTGCTGAACGGCAAGATGCTCACCGGCCGCGACGCCGCGCACAAGCGCATCCAGGACATGCTGGCCAAGGGCGAGCCGCTGCCGGTGGACTTCACCAACCGCGTCATCTACTACGTCGGCCCGGTCGACCCGGTGCGCGACGAAGTGGTGGGCCCGGCCGGCCCCACCACGGCCACGCGCATGGACAAGTTCACCGAGATGATGCTGGCGCAAACCGGCTTGATCGCGATGATCGGCAAGGCCGAGCGCGGGCCGGTGGCCATCGAAGCCATCCAGAAGCACCAGAGCGCTTACCTGATGGCCGTGGGCGGCGCCGCGTACCTGGTGGCCAAGGCCATCAAGGGCGCCAAGGTGGTGGGCTTTGGCGACCTGGGCATGGAAGCCATCTACGAATTCGACGTGCGCGACATGCCAGTGACCGTGGCCGTGGACGCCACCGGCATCAGCGTGCACAACACGGCGCCGCGTGAATGGCAGGCGCGCATCGGCAAGATACCGGTCGCCGTCGCCTGAAAGAGTTGCCCCGCCTTGTCGCAGCTGTTTGAAGTCCACCCACAGAACCCGCAAGCGCGGTTGCTGAAGCAGGCCGCGCAGATCCTGCAGGCCGGTGGCGTGGCCGCCGTGCCCACCGACAGCAGCTACGCCCTGGTCTGCCGGCTCGACGACAAGACGGCCGCCGAAAACCTGCGCCGCATCCGCCAGGTGGACGACAAGCACCACCTCACGTTGCTGTGCAAGGACCTGAGCGAACTGGCCCGCTTCGCGCGGGTGGACAACCAGCAGTACCGGCTGCTCAAGCTGGGCACGCCAGGGCCCTACACCTTCATCCTTGAAGCCACGAAAGAAGTGCCCCGCCGGTTGAGCCACCCCAGCCGGCGCACGATCGGACTTCGCGTGCCCGATCACAAGGTATTGCAGGAACTGCTGGCGCTGTTCGGCGAACCCTTGCTGGCGACCACGCTGATCCTGCCGGGCGACAGCGAGCCGCTGAATGACGCCACCATCATCCGCGCGCGGCTGCAGAAGTCGCCGTTGCAGGCGGTGGTCGACGCGGGCGCCTGCGCGATGGAGCCCACCACGGTGGTCGACCTCAGCGGCGACGAGCCGGTGCTGGTGCGCCAGGGGCGTGGCGATCTGGCGCGGCTGGGGCTGTAGAGCGGCCGCGAAGGCCCTACTGCGTCAGACCACCAGTGAAGGCTCCACGGCGCGCAGCCGGTGGTCCACGTAGTAACCGCCAAACTCGGTGTATTGCAGGAATCCGCGCCCGCACGTGCGGCAACGCCACACGCTGCAGCGGTTGCAAGGAAACCACGCCACCGCAATGGGCGCGGTGGGCGACCAGTACGAGGTGCCGTCCGGGTGCCACTCGGTCAGGGTTGCTTCGGCCTCCGGGTCGGCTTGCGGATCAGCCTGCAGCAAGGTGCCCACGCACTCGAAGGCCGGTTCGGCCAGCGGTGCCACCACCGACTCCCAGCTGCAGCTGGTCACCGTGTCACAACTGCAGGCCCCGGCGGCAGGCACCTCGCGGCGCCGCAATGCCTTCAAATCGTCGGCCTGCAGCCGCGGCAGTGCGGGCACTTCAGTCGGCCTTGATGTTGTGCTCTTTCACCACCTTGGCCCAGGTGTCGATCTGGCGCTCGATGAAGGTCTGTGCAGCTGCCGGTGTGCCGATGTTGATGTCGATGCCCTGTGCGGTCAGCTTGGCGGCCACATCGGGCTGTTTCAGCGCCTTGCTGATCTCGGCATTCATGCGCTGCACGATCTCCGGCGGCGTCTTGGCCGGCGCCAGCACCGCCCACCACGCCGGGGCATCAAACCCCGGGTAGCCACTTTCAGCCAGCGTGGGCACATCGGGCAGGTTGGGCGTGCGCTTGGAAGTGGTCACCACCAAGGCGCGCAGCCGCTTGCTGTCGAGGTGCGGCTTGCTCAGGAACACCGAGCCCACCGACAAAGGCACATGGCCCGCCACGGCGTCGTTCATCAGCGGCCCGCCACCCCGGTAGGGCACGTGCACCAGGTCGGCCTGTGCGCTGCGTGCCAGCTGGGCCATGGCCAGGTGGCCCAGGCTGCCCGAGCCGATGCTGCCGTAACTCAGGTTCTTGCCCGCCTTGGCCGCGGCCACCACGTCGGCAAAGGTCTTGTACGGAGTGTCGGCGTGGGTGGTCAGCACCATCGCCCCGGTACCCACCAAGGCCACGGCAACCAAGTCGCGCCGGGTGTCGAAGGTGAGGTTGGGTTGCAGACTGGGGTTGACCGCATGGGTGTCGAACACCACCGCGAAGGTGTAGCCGTCGGGGGCCGCAGCCACCACCTGCCCGGTGCCCACGGAACCGGAAGCGCCACCCTTGTTGTCGACCACCACCGTCTGCCCCAGGGCCTGCTGCAGCACGGGCGCCAGCACCCGGGCCACCTGGTCCACCGAGCCGCCGGGCGGGAACACCGCCACGAGCTTGATGGGCTGCTTGGTCGGCCAGGCCTGGGCCTGCGAAAGCGCAGGCAGCGCCATCACGCCTGCGCAGAGCAAGCCCGTCGCAAGGCGCCGAAAGTCGAAAAATTGATTCATGGGAAGCATCCTCTGAAGGCTGTGGTCACGGTGTTCTGCGGGCTCTATCAGCCCCGCGGTTGAAGACCCTGCAGCACGCGCTGCGGATCGAAGCCCACCTGCGGCTGCCCGCGCACCAGCATCACCGGCGTGCCGGGTGAGCGCGTGGCCTCGAACAGTTGAAGGCAGGCAGGGTCGCGTTCGATGCTGCATTCGGTGAACGGCACCCGGTGCTCTTTCAGCCAGCCGCGGGCCACCACGCACAGCGGGCAGGTGTCCGACGACAGCATGTGGATGTCGCGTGGCGCCGCAGCCGCGGCAAGCTGCTGCCCCAGGGTTTGCTGATGGTGGCGCGCCCACCACTGGTTGCCCGCACCAACGGCCAGCACCAGCAGCACCAGGCCCCACAGTGAACGACGCGGGGTGCTCACGTGCGCATCCGAACCCGCCGTTCAAAGCGCCGCGGTGACGACCATCTCCACGCGCCATTCAGGCTTGGCGAGGTCAGCCTTGACGGTGGCACGCGGTGGCGCGTTGCCCGCCGCAAGCCAGGCTTCCCAGACCGCGTTCATGGCCGGAAAGTCGGCCAGGTCCTTGATGAAGATCTGCACCATCAACAGCTTTCTCTTGTCGGTACCGGCGCGGGCCAGCAGCGCATCCACGGCGGCCAGCACCTGGCGCGTCTGGCCCGTGATGTCCTGGCTGCCGTCGGGCGCTACCTGACCCGCGAGGTAACAGACCCCGTTGTGCACCGCCATTTCAGACAGGCGGGAGCCGACGTCGAAACGTTGAACCATGTCAGTGATGTCCTTTTCTGTGTTTGGCCTGGCCGGCCGTCTTGCCGGAGCCATGGGCTGGATGATGAGCGTGAGCGTGTGGCCTGTCCTTCGCGGGCAGAGGCCCCAGCGGCGCGGCGGTCTTCTGCCCGAGCTTGCTTTCGGTGCCGGCCAGCAGCTTTTGGATGTTGCCCTCGTGCCGCCAGATCAACAGCAGGCACATCGCGGCCAACGGCAGCAGGCTGCCGTCGACGCCCCAGATCAAGGCTTGATAGAAGGGTGCAAAAACCGCGGCAACGATGGATGCCAACGACGAGTATCGAGAGAAGGCCGCGATGATGGCCCAGGTCAGCAGCGTGGCCGCTCCCAGCCAGGGGTTGATGGCCAGCAGCGCACCCGCAGCCGTGGCCACGCCCTTGCCACCCTGGAAGCTGAAGAAGACGGGCCACAGATGGCCCAGGAAGGCAGCCAGGCCGGCAAATGCTGCCGCCGTGGACCACAAACCGTAGCTCGGCCCGTACAGCAGCACCAGCAGCACGGGCACATAGCCCTTCAGTGCATCGAAGGCCAGGGTCAGCACCGCAGCGGCCCGGTTGCCTGAGCGCAGGACATTCGTGGCGCCGGGGTTCTTGCTGCCGTAGCTGCGCGGATCGGCCAGTCCCAGGACGCGGCTGACGATGACCGCAAACGACAGCGAGCCAATAAGGTACGCGGCCAACGCCATCAAAATCAGATTCATTGCATGCATGATGTTGCCAGTCTAAGCGCCCTCGCTCCTAGAGCGCGCAAGACACCGCCTGGGCGCCCAGCGGGCTGACCAGGACCGCGGCAGGTATGCCCACCAGAAAGCCCCGCCGGCCACCGTTGATGTAGACCAGCGACAGCTCCAGCACGCTGGCCTGCACGTACACCGGCATCACCTTGCGCAGGCCAAATGGTGACGTGCCGCCCACCAGGTAGCCGCTGTGGCGATGTGCCACCTCGGGCTTGCAGGGCTCGACGCTCTTGCACCCTATTTCGCGTGCCAGGCTCTTGGTGCTGACCTGGCGGTCGCCGTGCATCAACACGATCAACGGCTGGGCCTTTTCGTCCTGCATCACCAGCGTCTTGACCACCTCGTGTTCGGCCACGCCCAGTTGCCGGGCGGACTCGGCCGTGCCGCCGTGGTCCACGTAATCGTAGGGGTGTTCGGTGAAGGTGACGCCGGCGGCGCGCAACCATTGAGTGGCCGGCGTTTCGCTGACGTGCTTGTCTTTCCTGGCCATCCCGAACCCCGACATTGCGGCCGCAAAGCGCCGTCAGTCGCCTTCCACCCATTCAATCTGCGCGCCCAGCGCACGGATGTTCTCGGCAAAACGCGGATGCGCACGCCGCACCGGCGTGGCGTTCCTGATCACCGAGCGGCCCGGGATGCTGCAGGACAACATCAGCAGCGCAATGGCGACGCGGATGATGTAGGGGCTCTCCACTTCGGCCGGCGTCAGCTGCTTGCCACCGAAGGTGATGATGCGATGGGGGTCGGCCATGAAGGCCTGGGCGCCGAACTTGGCCAGCTCGCTGGTCCAGCCCATCGCGCCTTCGTAGACCTTGTTCCAGAACATCGCACTGCCCTCGCTGCGCGCGCCCAGTGCCACGAAGATGGGCAGCAGGTCCACCGGCAGATAGGGCCAGGGGGCCGCCTCGACCTTTTGCAGGATGTTCTTGGTAAAGGGCTCTTTCACGCGCAGCGGGCCGTCCACCACGGTGTGCGACCAGCCGCCTTCGTGCACCACCTGCACGCCGAACTTGGCAAAGGTGCGGTCGATCAGCGGAAACTGCTCGGGTGCAGAGTTCTTCACGGTGATGCAGCCGCCGGTGATGGCGCCCAGCGCCATGAAGGTGACGGCCTCGTGAAAGTCTTCGGCGAACTTGAACTCACCGCCACCCAACTGCTTGACGCCATGCACCGTCAGGCGGCTGGTGCCGACGCCTTCGATCTGCGCGCCCAGCAAGGTCATGAAGTGGCAGAACTCCTGCACATGCGGTTCGCTGGCCGCGTTCATCAGCGTGCTGGTGCCGTGCGCCAGGGCAGCGCACAACACAAAATTTTCAGTCGTCGTCACGCTGGCGTAATCCAGCCAGTGGTGGTTGGACTTCAGGCCGCTTTCAGCGCGCATGATCAGCGCCTCGGGGCGCCGTTCCACGTTGGCACCAAAACGCTCCATCACCTCCACATGGGGGTCGATCTCGCGAACGCCCAGCGTGCAGCCCTGCACGTCGTTCTCGATGCGCGCCACGCCGAAGCGGGCCAGCAGGCCCGGCACCAGCATGATGGACGACCGCATCTCCTCGGGCAGGTGGTGCCGCTGCGGGTCGAACTGGGTCTGTTCGTGATGCAGGTCCAGGATGCCGGTGGCGTAGTCAACGCTGACCACGCTGCCCAGCTGGCGAAAGATCTCCAGGATCTTGCGCACGTCGGTGATCTCTGGAATACCCACCAGGCGCACGGGCTCGTGCGTGAGCAGGGTGCCGCACAGGATGGGCAGCACGGCGTTCTTGTTCGCCGAAGGGACGATGCGTCCGGTCAGCGGGGTGCCGCCGTGCACGATGAGATTGGCCATGAAAAGGGGTCGCCTGGGGCCGTTGCCAGCCGGGGTTGAGAAGCTGCGGTGCCCGCCATTGTCGCGGGTTGTCTGGCAGGCGCGGTCGGCGGCCCTGCGCGGGGCCGCATGAGCCCCCGCGGTGGCAATGGCCCGCACCACTGCTGCCGTGTCAGGCCTTTGGACCCTGTTTCGCGCGTTCCTCTTCCTGCAGCCGCAGCACCCGCCGCTGCACCTTGCCGGTGGTGGTCATGGGCAGGCTGTCGATGAACTCGATCTCCTTGGGGTACTCGTAGGGCGCCAGCAGGCTGCGCACATGCTGCTGCAGCGCCTTGACCAGGTGCGCATCGCCCACATGGCCTGGCGCCAGCACCACATAGGCCTTGACCACGGCGCCGCGGTCGGCATCGGGCTTGGGCACCACCGCCGCGTTGGCCACTGCGGGATGCTTGACCAGGCAGTTTTCCACCTCGCTGGGGCCGATGCGGTATCCAGCCACCTTGAAGACGTCGTCGCTGCGGCCCTGGTACCAGAGATACCCGTCCTCATCCATCACCGCGGTGTCACCGGTGCGGCACCAGCTGTTGCCGCTGTCTCCGGTGAACTTGGCGGCGGTGGCAGCGTCGTTGCGCCAGTAGCCGAGAAAGAACACCGGGTCGGCCTGGCCGTGCACGTCGAGCCGATGCACGGCGACATCGCCAGGGGTGCCGCGGGGGCATTCTTCGCCCTGGTCGTCGATCACGGCCACGCGGTGCCCCGGGTAGGCGCGGCCCATGCTGCCGGGCCGCGCCGGCCATGCCGGCCGTCGCCGGCCCTGCTGGTCGACAAAACTGCTGCAGTTGCCCACGATGTAGTTGATCTCGGTCTGGCCGAACATCTCGTTCACCGTGACACCCAGGCTCTGCTGGCACCAGTGAAACACGGCGTCGCCCACCGCTTCACCAGCGCTCATCACCGCCCGCAGCTGCAAGCAGTACTGCTGCCGGGGTTGCGGCACGACCTTCATCATGGCCTTCAGCGCGGTGGGAAACAGAAAGGTATGCGTGACGCCGTGGCGCTGCATCAAGGCAAAGGCGTTCTCGGGGTCGAAGCGCCCCTGCCAGGCCACGATGGGGCGGCCGAAATACAGCGTGGGCAACAGCGCGTCCATCAGGCCGCCCGTCCAGGCCCAGTCTGCGGGGCTCCAGAAGACCTCGTCACCGTCGGCGCCAAACCAGTTCTGGCTGCAGACGAAGCCACTCAGGTTGCCGATCAGGGCGCGGTGCGGAATCAGCGCGCCTTTGGCAGGGCCGGTGGTGCCGCTGGTGTAGTTGAGCACTGCCGGGTCATCGGCAGCCGTGTCGACGAGGGGAAAGGCGCGCTGTGGGGACTGGGCGAGCACCTCGTCCCAACCCACTTCGCCAGCCGGCCCATCCCAGGTTGCGCCCACCACCACCACCACGCTGCGCAGGGCTGGGCACTCGGGCCGGGCGGCGCGCAGATGGTCTACCCCCGTTTCGTCGACCAGCGCCAGCACCGCGCCGCTGTCCTGCAACCGATATGCCAGCGCCTGTGGACCGAACAGGTTGGACAACGGCATCGCCACGGCCCCCATCTGATACAGCGCCATGTGCGCCACCGCGGTCTGCGGCCGCTGGGGCATGACGATGGCCACGCGGTCGCCTCGCCGTACACCGAGGCGACACAAGGCATGGCTCAGGCGATCGGCCTGGGTCTGCAACTGGCCGTAGCTGAGCGTGCCCGAGCCTCCGTTTTCATTCTCCCAGGCCACCGCCATCCGCGCAGCACCTTCGGCCGTCGCCGCCCAGCGTCGGCAGCACAGTTCGGCGATGTTCAGCTGCCGTGGCACCTTCCAGGCGAAGGCCCCATGCAGTTGGGCATGGGCGTCGACCTGTCGAGCCGAGGAAGCGGGTGCGTGTCGGGCGTTCATGCGGTGAAGCTTAAGGCGCGGGCTCGCGGCACGAGACACAAGACCGCCTGGGACTATCCCGAACCGCCCGGTGCGTCGCTGGCTGCGCGCCGAAAAGGCGGTGAATCCAGCCCCATTTGCACGCCGCGCTTCAGGCCGGCCGGGATGCGGCCGAAATAGACGGCACCTGCACAGGCAGCGCGTCCCGGGTCACCGAGGGCTCGCCGCCACGGAGCCGGCTTCATCCACACTCATCGATTCAATCTCCGCCATGCAATTCGCAGAACTGTCGCAAGTCAAGGACCGCGTGAAGCCAGGAGCCCCGTTGCCTTTCAACGTGCGCAACGCCGACAAGACCTTGCTGCTGGCACGCGGACAGCGCGTGGAGTCCCAGGAACATCTGACCTCGCTGTTCGAGCGCGGCGCACTGGTCGACCTGGCTGAACTGCTGCCGGCAGCACCCGGCGCCGAGGCACGGCAGGCCATCCGCCATGCCAGCCGGGCCGAACTTCCCGCGCTGTGGACCGCTGCGCTGGGCAAGGTGAGCCGGCTGCTCGAACAGACACCCGACGCGGCCTTTGGCGACACCCTGATCGAGGCCTCAGGGCCGGTGCAGGCCCTGGTCGAACGCGACCCTGACCTGGCCATCTTCCAGGTGCTGCAACAAACCAGCAACGCCGACCAGCACTACGGCACCCAGCGCTCCATCCAGACCGCCGTCACCACCCTGCTGGTGGCACAGCGCCTGGCCTGGGACAGCCGACAAGCCGAGCGCGCATTCAAGGTCGCGCTGACCATGAACCTGTCCATGCTCCAGCTGCAAGGTGAGCTGTCGCGGCAGAAGGCGCCGTTGACCCCCAGTCAGCGTGAAGCCGTCCACAGCCACCCGACGCGCAGCCGCGACATGCTGGAACTGGCTGGCATCACCGACGCCGATTGGCTGCAGGCGGTAGAGCAGCACCACGAAACCGAGGACGGCACCGGCTACCCCAGCGGTTGCAGCACCGTGGGTGAACTGGCATCGCTGGTGCGTCGCGCCGACGTCTACACCTCCAAGCTCGCGGCGCGCTCGTCCCGGCCCGCACTGCCCCCCGATCTGGCCAGCCGCCAGATGTTCATGCAGGACCCCGGCCATTCGATGACCACCGCCCTGGTCAAGGAGTTCGGCATCTACCCACCGGGTTGTCTTGTGCGCCTGGTCTCGGGCGAACTGGCATTGGTGGTGGCACGGGGCCCGACGATCACTGCGCCCGTGGTGGCCTGCCTGACCAACGAACGCGGGGCGCCACTGTCGGTGCCCGTGCGGCGCGAGACATCGGCCAAAGGCAGCGCCGTGCACAGTGTGGTGGCCGCCGCCAACTCCCCCGTCAAGCTGACGCCCGAGAAGATTCTGACCGCCATCGCCGCCTGAGAGGCTGAGAGTCTTTCAATCATGCCCGCTCACCACCCCAAAACGCCCCCACTCGTCGTTGCCAATGCGCGCCATAGCCCGAGCTATGGCTGTGCTTTGCGCCTAGATTGGGGGCGTTTTGGGGTGTTGCTCGGGCACGCTCGAAAAACTCTCAGCCTCTGAGCTCGCGGCGCAACAGCAACGAGCAGGTTGACCGCTCGGCCGCCGCACGGCCGCTCGAGCACATCGCCCGCGGAAGGCCCTGGTCGTTCAGGCAGATCGGGCGCACGGCCGCAATCCGATCGCCCTCAGCGGACGCAGGTCTGCGTGGTGCCGGTTACCAGCGGCCTGGCGCCCCCGCAGGCGGCGTCGGTGACTGCACGACCACCGTCGGTCAGGCCTTCACAGAACACGTTGTCGGCAGCGGTGGTGCGCGCCAGGATCTCCAGCGCAGGGGTCGCCGTGCCGGTCATCGTGAGATTCGAAAGTTCGACGCGCCGCACGGCACCCCCTGTGAGCAGCCGCGCGAGCGGCCGCCCAGCTGAGTCACTGCCATTCAGGGTCTCGGTCACGCCAGAGCCCACGCCCACGCGCACGCCGGCGGCCCAGGCGTTGGTCACGGTGGTGCGAACAATGCTGATGTTCTGCATGGCCGTGGCATCCACCAGATCAGCGAAAGCCCGCTCGTCCTCGAAGACAAAGCCGTAGATTTCCACCGCACCGTGCCCCGTTCGCTGCACCGACGTGTCCCAGCCCACAGGCGTGTAAGCCGGTGGCAGCGTCTGTACCTGGCTGATGATGTTGTCCCGCACCACCAAGTTGTTGACGCCCCAGGTCACGAAGCTGGCATCGCGGGCCAGAAGAATGCCGGCACCGATGGCCGTCTGCGACACGCGGTTGTCGCTGATCGTGATGTCGGCGCCGCCCACCACCGTGATGCCTCTGCCAAAGTAGTTCCCCGACACATCGTTGTGGGCCACCAGCACTTCACGCACCAGCTGGCGGTCGCGCTTGGCAGCCAGCGTGCCGGTCAGATGCGCGGCTGTTTCAGTCGTCCAGTCTCCGTCCCCCATGTAGGAGACCAGACCGATGAGGTCGTCACCACTTTCGCGCACGGTGTTGAACAGCACGCGGCCATTGCGGGCACCTCCGGTGATGTGGATGCCATCTGACAGGCTGCGTCGCACTTCGTTGCCCGCCACCAGAAAGTTGTCGGCGTACTCGACATAGATACCGGCCGACGATGAACTGTTGGCGGTGGCGCTGCCCGGGGCGCCCCCGTTGACGATGCGGTTGCCCTGGATCACGTTGTCACGCAACGGGGCACCGCGCTCCAGACCGCCGTGGATGGCGACCCGTGCCTGCCAAGGCGCGTAAAGGCGATCAGCCGTCACGGCCGTCAGCGTGAAGTTGTAGATGGCGGCACCGTCGGCGGCCAGCACCACGGCCTGGTCGGACGGATTGGTGGCCAGCAGCGTCGCTCCTTCAGACCAGAGCACCACCCGGGCGGTCGAGATCACCAACCGAGCGTTGTGCTGGTAGGTGCCGGCAGGAAAGACCAGCCACTGGCCTGCCGTCAAGGAATTCAGCGCCGACTGGATGGCCGCCGTGTCGTCCCGACCGTCGTCGGGCACGGCGCCAAAGTTGCGCACATCGACCGTCGACGCTGGCTTGGCGGGTGCCGCCGGTGAAGCGCACACCGCCACCAGGGGCGGCGCAGTGGTCGATCCTGCCGATCCGCCACCCCCACCGCAGGCCACGAGGCCCGAACAAGCCGCCAACGCGACCAGACGGAAAAGGTCTCTTTGAGAAGACCGAAACGCCGTCAACAACAGAGCAACAACAGGCATGGTCGAGAAGCAAAGAGACATGGGAGGTCGGTTCGATGGAACCGAAGCGGAGACCGCAGGGTGAGCGCAGCCATGGACGGCCGTCACGCCAGCGGTCGCGGGCGTCAGATCCCGTCCGTGCCTGGCCTGTGGCGACAAAACGGGGCAACAGCGCATGAGCCAAGCCGCGGGACAAAGACCCGTGTACATGCGCGGTCGCCGAACCCGCTCTGCCTTGAGCTCAGGGTCGAACGGGATGTACCGGCTAATGCTAGGTCAGCCATATGCTTTTCACGACACCCTGAGCCCGGGGGGAAGGAACATATTCAGTACCAATTTAAACAACAGTCCATAACGAATAACCCCACACTTCAGATTCATAGTTGACATGATCTTGCACTGCTGCACGGCGTGATTGGGGCATGTCGCCTTCCCAACGAAATCAAAACGTAACCTTGAGTTACAGAACGCGACTAAATGTCAAGGCGAAGAAAGCGCTGATGCGGCGCCCCGATCTGAAACTGAACGTAAGCATCAGCAAGTAATGCACAGGGGTTGACACAACTGGGCCCTTCGCAGCGCTCACCCCAGAACTGCGTGATGACGGGGCGAGGCTGCCTGCGGGACAATGGCAACCATGCTGATCCTGCGCTTGCATGCCGCCAAACCGACGCCCGACGGCGCGTGGCTCTGCGCCTCAATCAGGCTGCTGTAATGCAAATCAGCATTGTCGTTCTCAATTACAACTACGGCCGCTTTCTCGATCAGGCGATCGATTCGGCGTTGGGCCAAACGCACCCCTCATGCGAGGTGATCGTCGTAGACAACGGATCCACCGACAACTCAATTGAAATTGCCAGCCGTTATGGCGACCGGATTCGAATGGTTCGGCAGCCAGTGAATATCGGCCAGGGCCATGGCTACAACCTGGGCTTTGAAGCGGCGCGCGGGGAATGGTTGATCTGGCTCGACGCCGACGATCTTCTCGACGCAGACGCCATGGCCAGATGCATGGCGCTGGCCACGGCCGATGCGGCCAAAGTGCAATTCCCGTTGCGCCTGGTGAACAGCAGCGCGCAAGCCCTGGGCGGCGTCGTCCCCTTCGTCAGGCACTGCGGCGATGTGCAGCCCATCATTCGGCGCTTCGGCCACTATGCCGGTCCGCCGGGCAGCGGCAACCTCTACCGCCGCTCAGCCGTGGCACCCTACTTTCCGGTTCCAGTGGCGGATTGGCCCATCTGCACCGACACGGTCCCCTTCCTCACAGCCCCTTTCCACGGCACCGTGGTGGACACAGGGCACGCGCTGGGGTCGTACCGACTGCATGGCGACAGCCAAACCCATGCCCCGGGCTACACCGGCAATTTCAAGGTCAGCATGGCCACGGAGGTAAGGCTCAACACCCACAGCCGCGACCGCAGCCTGCAGTTGCTGCTCAGCCGATCAGGTATCGACATACGCGGCCCTTTCCTCACGCTGCCGCCGCATGTTCGCCACCGCATCATCTCCTGGCGTCTGGCACCCGCGAATCACCCGTTTGCCGACGACACCGCCGGCTCACTTTGGCGGCTGATGGACCAATCGCTGCGGGAGTGCCCGGGTTACAGCCCGCTGCACAGGCTGCTGATGCGCATGTGGTCGGTCGGCGTGCTGTTCATGCCCGACTGGGTGGCACACAAGCTCATGTCCACCACCGGCTCGTCACCTGGCTGGGCTCGGCTGGTCAGCTGGTCGCGTCGGCTCACCACGTGAGCGGCAGCCCCAAGAACGCCGCGTTGCACAGCCGTTGCGCTCGTTGACCGCGCCGCCCACACCAGACCTCAGGATCCCCCGATGACCCAGCCCCTCGCGCCCGCCTGCCGCTTCTGCGGCAACAGCTTGCGCACCACCTTTGTCGATCTGGGCATGAGCCCACCCTGCCAGTTGCACATCACGACAGAGCAACTGGGCCAGATGGAGGCCTTCTATCCATTGCACGCCAGGGTGTGCGACCGCTGCTTCCTGGTGCAGTTGCAGGAGTTCGTGGCGCCCGACCACATCTTCAGCGAGTACGCCTACTTTTCCTCCTACTCCAGCAGCTGGGTCGAACATGCGCGGCGCTACACGCACATGGCCATCCAGCGCTTCGGCCTGGGCGCACGCAGCCATGTGATGGAAGTCGCCAGCAACGACGGCTATCTGCTGCAGCACTTCGTGGCGGCAGGCGTGCCGGTGCTGGGGGTGGAACCTGCTGCCAACGTGGCAAAGGTAGCCATCGAGCGCGGGGTACCCACCACGGTGCAGTTTCTCGGCTGCGCATCTGGCCAGGCCATCGCACGCGAGCACGGCCGGGCCGACCTGGTGCTGGGCAACAACGTGCTGGCCCATGTGCCCGACATCAACGATTTCGTGCAAGGCCTGCGCGAACTGCTGTCAGCACACGGCGTCATCACGATGGAGTTTCCTCATCTGCAGCGGTTGATCGAGGGCAACCAGTTCGACACCATCTACCACGAGCACTTCAGCTACCTGTCATTCAGCACCGTGGAACAGATCTTCGCGGCTCATGGCCTGGTGCTGTTCGACGTCGAAGAGCTGCCCACGCACGGCGGCTCGCTGCGCATCTTTGCGCGCCATGAGCGCCATGTCGCGTTGGCGGTGGCGGACACCGTGCCGGCGCTGCGCGAACGGGAGCGCGCCATGGGGTACCGAGATCTCGAGCGCTATCGCGGCTTCGGGGAGCAGGTGCAGACCACCAAACGCAAGCTGCTCGCATTTCTCATCGAAGCCAAGCAGCAGGGCAAACGCATTGCAGGCTATGGCGCCCCTGGCAAAGGCAACACGCTGCTGAACTACTGCGGCATCCGCACCGACTTTCTCGATTTCACGGTGGACGCCAACCCGTACAAGCAGGGCAAGTACACACCGGGCACGCACATCCCCATCCTCGAGCCCGCAGCATTGCGGCGCGAGAAGCCGGACTACGTGCTGATCCTGCCGTGGAACCTGAAAGACGAAATCATGGCCGAGGCGACCTGCATCCGGGAATGGGGTGGGCGCTTCGTCGTGCCCATTCCAAGCGTGCAGGTGTTTGCATGAGCCAGGGCGCGGCATCACGGCGCAGGTCAGGCGGATGAACGCGGCGTACTGGCGCGGCCGCCGCGTGTTCGTCACCGGCCACACCGGCTTCAAGGGGGCCTGGCTCTGCCTGTGGCTGCGCCACCTGGGCGCACAGGTGTGTGGCTATTCTCTGCCGCCACCTACCCAGCCCAGCCTGTTCGAAGCGGCCTGTGCAGGCGATGGGGTCCAGACCATCACCGGCGATGTGCGCGACGGTGCCCATCTGTCAGCGGCGTTGGCCGGCTTTGCACCCGATGTGGTGCTGCACATGGCCGCGCAATCGGTGGTGCTGACTGCCTACCAGGACCCCGCGGATACCTTTTCGACCAACGTGATGGGCACCGTGAACGTGCTCGAGGCGGTGCGCCGCGCCGCGCGCCCCTTGACGCTGGTCAACGTCACCACCGACAAGGTTTACCTGAACCAGCGCTGGCCCTGGCCCTATCGCGAAAACGACACGCTGGGCGGGCGCGACCCCTACTCCAGCAGCAAGGCCTGCTCAGAGTTGGTGACCCAGTCCTATGCGCAGTCCTACTTCCCGCTGGCGGAGCTGGCGCGCCATGGCGTGGCCTTGGCCACCGCCCGCGCCGGCAACGTGATCGGTGGCGGTGACTGGACGCCGCACCAGCTGATTCCTGCGGTGGTGGCCGCTGCCCAGGCGGGTCGCCCGGTGGAACTGCGCAACCCGTCGGCCGTTCGGCCCTGGCAGCATGTACTGGACTGCCTGCACGGGTATCTGACGCTGGCCGAGCAACTGCACTTGCAGCCCGGGGTGGCCAGCGGCGACTGGAACTTCGGCCCGTCGTCGGACGAGATCGTCACCGTGGCACAGGTGGCAGAGGGCGTGGCACGGCACTGGCAGGTGCAACCCCCGTGGGTGCAGGCCAGCGGCGCGCAGCCGAAGGAAGAGCACGAGTTGCGGCTGGATTGCAGCAAGGCCGCACGTCTGTTGCGCTGGCGTTGTGCGCTCGACACCACGCAGGCGCTGGACTGGGTGGCCCGGTGGCAGTTGCACACCCAAGGCGGGCAATCGGCTCGGCAGGTCAGCCTGGCGCAGATCGAGGCCTACACCGCGTTGCTGGGCGGCGAGGGTCAGGCGTGAACATCAACCCCTTGGCCATCGGCGGTTGTCTGCTGGCAACCATCAACCGCACCGAAGACGAGCGCGGCTACTTTGCAAGGCTGTGGTGCCGTGAAACGTTCGTCAACGCCGGCCTGCACATCCAGATCGAACAGGCCAGCGCGTCGTTCAACCATCTGGCAGGCACGGTGCGCGGCATGCACTTCGCCTGGCCACCGGCGCAAGAGGGCAAGCTGGTGCGCTGCGCGCGCGGCCGTATGCACGACGTGCTGCTCGACCTGCGGCCCGACACCCCCACCTTCGGCCGCAGCCTGTGCGTGGTGCTGGACGCCGACGAGCACAACGCCGTCTACGTGCCGCCCGGTGTCGCACACGGTTTTCAGACACTGGCGGACCACACCGAGGTGCACTACATGATGAGCGAGGCCTATCGCGCCGGGCTCGGCGACGGCGTGCGCTTCGACGACCCACGGTTCGGCATTGCCTGGCCGCTGCCGGTGTCCTGCGTGTCCGACCGCGATCGCACCTATGCCGACTTCGACCGCGCAGCGCACACGCAGCGTTTCCTGGCCGCCACGGCCGCTGCTGGAATCGACCATGCTGCTTGACGAGTTGCAATCCGGGCCCAGCGCCCGCGTGCTGGCTGCGGAGGCCTTCGAGCTGATGCGCGAGCTGTACCCCATCTGCCGCAGCATCACGGGCGACGGCGTGCGCCACACGCTGGACCTGTTGCACGCCTGGGCACCGCTGGAGCGCAGCGAAGTGCCCTCGGGCACCGCGGTGTTCGACTGGGAAGTGCCGCAGGAATGGAACATCCGCGACGCCTATGTGGCCGACGCCCGCGGCCGGCGGCTGATCGACTTCAAGGCCCACAACCTGCACGTGATGAGCTACTCCACGCCCGTGCGTGCCCGCCTCTCGCGCGAGGAACTCGAACCCCATCTGCACTCGCTGCCCGAACAGCCGCAGTGCATTCCGTACCGCACCTCCTACTACCGTGAAGACTGGGGCTTTTGCCTCAGCCAGGACGCCCGTGACCGCCTGGGCCCGGGCCCGTTCGATGTCTGCGTTGACAGCACCCTGGCGCCCGGGCACCTGAGTTACGGCGAGTGCGTGGTGCCCGGCCACAGCAGCGACGAGGTCGTGATCTACACCCACGTCTGCCACCCTTCGCTGGCCAACGACAACCTCACCGGCATGGCGGCGGCGGCGGCGCTGGCGCGTGAATTGCGCCAACAGCGCCCGCAGTTGACCTGGCGCTTTGTCTTTGCACCCGGCACCATCGGCTCGCTGACCTGGTTGTCGCGCAATGAACACCGGCTGTCACGCATTCGCGCTGGATTGGTGCTCGGCCTGCTCGGCGACAGCGCGCCGCTGACCTACAAACACAGCCGGCGCGGCGGCACGCTGATCGATCGTGTGGCGTCACAGGTGCTGGCGGACTGCAGCGGCCGTGAACTGTCGTTTGAACCCTATGGCTACGACGAGCGCCAGTTCTGCTCACCCGGCTTCAACCTCCCCTTCGGCCGCCTGACCCGCTCACCCCAAGGCAGCTATCCCGAGTACCACACCAGCGCCGACGACCTGAACTTCGTCCAACCCGACGCGCTGGCGGGTGCGCTGCAGGCCCTGGCCCGCATCGTGCACGCGGTGGACGTCAACCGGCGCTACATCAACCTCAGCCCGAAGGGCGAGCCGCGGCTGGGCAAGCGAGGCCTTTACAGCAACACCCGCGGCGCCGGGCCCGGTGCGCATGAAAAGGGACTGCTGTGGCTGCTGAACCAGTCCGACGGCAGCCACGACCTGGTGGCCATCGCGCAGCGCTCGGGACTGCCCTTCGAGGTGCTCGCCCAGGGCGCACAAGACCTGCAAGCAGCCGGTCTGCTGGCCCCCTGCACCGAAGAGAAACCAGCCTTGAAACAAGGAAACCTGGAATGAAAGTGGTCTTGTTCTGTGGCGGACTGGGCACGCGCCTGCGCGAGCATTCAGACACCATCCCCAAACCGCTGGTGAACATCGGCGTGCGGCCCATCATCTGGCACTTGATGCGCTACTACGCGCACTTTGGGCACAAGGAATTCATCCTGTGCCTGGGCTACCGCGGCGACATGATCCGCGAGTACTTCCTGAACTACAACGAGTGCCTGTCCAACGACTTCGTGCTCAGCAATGGCGGCCGCACCGCGCAGCCGATCCGCAGTGACATGCAGGACTGGCGCATCACCTTCGTCGACAC
The DNA here is from genome assembly GCA_031429255.1 of Rubrivivax sp. GTDB lineage: Bacteria > Pseudomonadota > Gammaproteobacteria > Burkholderiales > Burkholderiaceae_C > Rubrivivax. Next base: position 16,025 of record JANOZF010000191.1, on the reverse strand, counting down.
GGGTTTGCATTCCAACATCGCACAGCGCCTGCAGAAGGTGCGCCCCTATCTGGACGACGACGAAGAGTTCCTGGCCAACTATTCCGACGGCCTGAGCGACCTGCCACTGGACGAGCACATCAAGCGCTTTCGCCAGAAGGAGTCGATTGCCAGCTTCGTCGCCACGCGCACGTCACAGAGCTTTCACTGCGTGCAGGCCGACTGCGATGGCAACGTGAAATCCATCGGCCGCATCGCCGAAACCGAGTTCTGGATCAACGGCGGCTTCTTCTGTCTGCGCCGCGAGATATTCGACCACATCCATGAAGGTGACGAATTGGTCGAGAAGCCCTTCCAGCGGCTGATCGAGAAGAACCGCCTGTCGGTCTATCAGTACAACGGCTTCTGGCAACAGATGGACACGCTGCGCGACAAGATCGTGCTCGACCGCATGGAAGGTCGAGGCAACTGCCCATGGATGGTCTGGAAGTCCTGAGCCTGTGAACGCGAGCACCTGAACACCATGCTGCCCTTGCAAATCGGCCCCGACCGCCAGCGCCTGCGCGTGCTGTGCTTGGGCGCGCACAGCGACGACATCGAACTCGGTTGCGCCGGCACGCTGCTGCATTGGCTGAGCCAGTACGAGCGCGTGGAGGTGACTTGGGTCGTGTTCAGCGCCGCCGGCGCCCGTGCCACGGAGGCCAGGCGCAGCGCCCGCACCTTGATGCGGCGCGCGGCGCAGCTGGACATCGTCGTCGGTGACTTGATCGACACCCAGTTCCCGGCCGAATTCATCCGCGCGCAGGCCTTCATGCGCAGCATCGCCCAGCGCTGCTCGCCCGACGTGGTGCTCACGCACCGCCTCGAAGACCGCCACCAGGACCATCGGCTGGTGGCTGAACTCACCGGCCAGGCCTTTCGCGACCACCTGCTGCTGGAGTACGAGATTCCCAAGTACGAGTCCGACCTGGGCCAGCCCAATCTCTATGTGCCGCTCACGGCGCCAGTGGCCGACCGCAAGCTGCGCCACCTGCTGTCGCACTTCAGCAGCCAGCGATCCAAGGACTGGTTCAACGAACGGGGACTGTCCAGCCTGATGAACCTGCGCGGCCTGGAATGCCGCGCTGCATCAGGCCGCGCCGAGGCCTTTCACGTGCGCAAGGTCGTGCTCTGAAAGCCACCATGACCCGGGACGCCAACGACATCCAGGCGCTGAACGAGCGCGCACACGCACTGGTTCCGGGTGGCGCACACACCTACGCCAAGGGCGACGACCAGTTCCCGGTATCGGCCCCCCCGTTCATCGTGCGGGGACATGGCTGCCACGCCTGGGATCTGGCGGGCCGCGAGTTCATCGAATACGGCATGGGGCTGCGTTCTGTCACGCTCGGTCACGCCTTCCAGCCGGTGGTGCAGGCGGCCATGCAGGCGCTGCAGCATGGCACCAACTTTACCCGGCCGTCCTTGCTGGAACTGCAGTGCGCCGAACAACTGCAGTCGATGGTTCCGGGCGCGGAGATGATCAAGTTCTGCAAGGACGGCTCCACAGCCGTGGATGGCGCCATCCGCCTGGCACGCGCGCACACGGGGCGTGATCTGGTGGCGATGTGCGGAGATCACCCCTTCTTCTCCACCAGCGACTGGTTCATAGGCCGTACCGAGATGAATGCCGGCATACCGGCGGCCACCCAGCAGCAGGTCTTGAAGTTCGGCTACAACGACCTGGCCAGCCTGCGCGCCCTCTTCGACCAGCACCCAGGCCAGATCGCCTGCGTGATCCTCGAGGCCGAACGCACCGAACCGCCGGCGCCGCAGTACCTGGAGCAGCTGCAGGCCCTGACCCACGCCCAAGGCGCCGTTCTGGTGTTCGACGAGATGATCACCGGCTTCCGCTGGCACAACGGCGGCGCCCAGGCGCTTTATGGGGTCATTCCCGATCTGGGCACCTTTGGCAAGGCCATGGCCAACGGCTTTTCCGTCTCGGCACTGGTGGGCAGGCGCGAGTTGATGAAACTGGGCGGAGCCCGGCACGACCGGGACCGCGTCTTCCTGCTGTCCACCACGCACGGTGCAGAAACGCATGGGCTGGCCGCAGCGCTGGCCACGATGCAGTTCTACCAGCAGCACCCGGTGGTGGAAGCGCTGCGCGCGCGCGGTGCCCGCCTGCGCCAAGGCTTCGAACGCGCGGCGGCCAGCCACGGCCTTCAATCCAAGGTAGCGCTGCTCAGCCGTGACTGCAACCTGCTGTTTGTCATGCGCGACCAGCAGGGACACCCCAGCCAACCTTTCCGCACGCTCTTCATGCAGGAATTGGTGCGCCGGGGCGTTTTGGCGCCCTCCTTTGTCGTCAGCTATTCGCACACCGAAGCCGATATAGACCATACGGTGGAGGCGATCGACGCTGCCTTCGCCGTCTACCGCCGTGCCCTGGACGGCGACATCAACACATTCCTCGAAGGCCGACCGGTGCAGCCGGCGGTGCGAAAACGGGGCTGATATGCAGACCACAGCAGCAAACCGCCCTCCCCGCGTCACCCGTTGGACTCTGCGCCTGAAGCAAGGCCTGATCGTGCTCGGCGCGGTCTTGGGGGCGGCTTGCTCCAGCGCGCCCGGCATGCGACTGGACGCCGAGTCGGAGCAGCTGAAAGCCCGCGCTGACCTGCTCACCATCGACCTGCCCACGGTGCAGTTGCTGCGCACGCAGTCGCGCAGCCTGGCCCAGCGGCAGCAGGTGCTGCCTGCCAGCTTCCAACCTGCGGGACAGGCCTTCCAGTACCGCGTGGCGCCGCAGGACGTGTTGCAGGTGACGGTGTGGAACCGCCCCGAGCTGAACAACCCCAGCAACACCAGCAACGAGCTCTCGGGCCGCATCGTGAATGCCGACGGCTCGCTGTACTACCCTTTCGTCGGGTCCTTTGCGGCAGCGGGAAAGACGGTGCAGGAGATCCGGGACTTCATCACCAGCGGGCTGATGAAAGTCATCAAGCAGCCGCAAGTGGACGTGTCGGTGCTGCAGTACCGCAGCCAGCGGGTCTATGTCTCGGGCGAGGTGCGCACGCCTGGAACGGTGCCCGTGACCGACATCCCACCCGACCTGACCGAAGTCATCGCGCGCGCAGGCGGCACCACGATCGAAGCCGACCTCAGCGGCGTCACGGTCACACGGGGCCGCGAGACCCTGCGGCTGGACCTGCAGTCGCTGTACTACGGCGGCAACCTGCGCAAGAACATCAGGCTGCAGCATGGCGATGTGGTCAACGTGCCCGAACGCCGCGCCTCCAAGGTGTTCGTCACGGGTGAAGTCATCCGCCCAGCGGCGCTGCTGCTGCCGCGCGGGCCTTTCACACTGGCCGATGCGCTGGCCGAGGCTGGCGGCGTGAACCCGCTGTCGGCCAATGCGGGCCAGATCTACGTGTTGCGCGGCGGCGCCGATGCCCGCTCGAAGATCTACCACCTGAACGCCGCTGCGCCCGACGCGCTGTTGCTGGCCGACCAGTTTGAATTGAACGCCCGGGACGTGGTGTATGTGGACGCAGCCTCGGTGGTGCGCTGGGCCCGCGTGATGAGCAACGTGCTGGCGCCGGCCAGTTTCGTGCGCGACATCGTGAACGACACCGTAAGGGGCCTGCCGCGATGACGCCGCTGCCTTTCGACCGTCGCTCCAGCGCGCAGCCGCCCGCGATGGATGCGCACGAGCCCGCGCCCGGTGACCTCTTCGGCCTGCGCAGTGCGGTCGACTCCGTGCTGCGCCATGGCGGTCTGGCGCTCACCGTCTTCAGCCTGGTGATGCTGGCGTCGCTGGCCTATGCGTTGCTGGCCGCGCCCGTGTACAAGGCCGACAGCCTGGTGCGCATCGACTCCCGCGTGAAGGACTCGCTGGCGCCGAGCCTGGCGCCGCCTGTCGACCGTGGCAGCAGCGAGGTGCCCAAGCACAACGTGGCCGGTGAGGTGGAAATCCTGACCTCGCGCGAGGTGCTGTTGCCGGTGATGGCCAGCGTGGGTGCCGATGTCGAGATCGGCATGGGTTACCAGCACGGCTATCTGCCGGTGGGCAACCGCCATGGCGTCACGGTCCCCCGCTTCCAGGTGCCCGCCACTCGCCAGGGCAAGGGCTTTTCGCTGACCGTGCACGCCGACCAATGGACGCTGGCCGACCATTTGGGCGTGGAGGTCGCGCGGGGCGCAATGGACGTGGTGACAAGCTTCACCATCGACGACAGCGAAGGCCGCATCGAGGTCCGAGCGCCACCGCGCCTGCCACGCACCCGCATGGCATTGAAAAAGCTGCAGCCGCTGATGGCCTACGAAAACGTGATGAGGCGGCTGCGCATCGTGGAACTGTCACGCGAGTCGGGTGTCCTACGCCTGACATTTGAAGACCACAGCGCCTCGAAATCGGCCGCGCTGCTCAACCGCCTGGTGCGGGCCTATCTGGACCACACGGTGGCGCGCAAGGCAGGCGACGGTGCACAAGCGCTCGAGTTTGTCGAAGCCCAGCTGCCCGCCATGAAGGCACGGCTCGACGCTGCCGAACAGGCGCTGGCCAGCTATCAGCAGACCAACCACGCCGCACCGCTGAATACCGAGGCCGACGCGTTGCTTCGCCAGCGCACCGACCTGGAACGGCAGGCCATCGAATTGCAAGTCAAGCGCGACCAGCTGGCTGAGCACCTGACGCCCGCCCACCCCGAACTGTCGGCGGTGATGCGCCAGCTGGCCACTGTGCGGGCCGCACTCGCCCGGCTCGCCGGGCAGGCCGACCGTCTGCCAGAACAGAGCCGCGAGATCGTGCGCCTGCAGCGCGACGTGCAGACGCAGACGCAGCTCTACGCCGCGGTACTCGCACATGCCCAGCAGTTGCGCGTGGCCGACAGCGGCTGGCTGGCCAATGCACAGCAACTGGACCGGGCGATGACCCCCATCGAGCCGATGCGGCCGCGCAAGTCGGCCGTGCTGTCGGTCGGCGCAGGTCTGGGCCTGGTGCTGGCGCTGCTGGCCGCACTCGCGGCGCACGCGCTGCAACCCACGGTGACAGGAACCCAGGCACTCGTGGCACGGGCCGTACCGCCCACGCTGGCAGTCATTCCGGAGAGCGCAGCACAGAAGCGCCTGATGGCCGGCCGCATGTCAGGCGGCTCGCTGGAAGAGCTGGGCACACACCGCCTGCTGGCCCGGGCCGCGCCCGAAGATGCCGCCGTCGAGAGCCTGCGCACGGTGCACATGGGCTTGATGCTGCGTGAACGCCAGATGGCCACGAAAGTGATCCTGATCACAGCGCCCACTGCCGGCACCGGCAAGACCTTTGTGGCGGCCAACCTGGCTGCGGTGATGGCTGAAACCGGCCGCCGGGTGCTGCTGATCGAAGCCGACCTGCACAAGCCGGGCCTGCACCGCATGGTGTCGATCGACGAGATGGCGCTCGGCCTGACCGACCTGCTCAACGGCTCTTGCAGCCTGGACCAGGTCATCCACCGCCACCCTTCGGCCGGCTTCGACGTCATTCTCCAGGGCAGCCGCACCCGCAAGATGGGTTCGCTGTTGCTGTCACCCGAGCTCGAGATCGCGATGGACGCGCTGCGCCAGCGCTACGACCACATCGTGATCAACGGCGCACCGACGTCTCCCACGCGGGACGCGCTGGTCGTGGGCCGCCATGCCGACCTGGCGCTGATGGTGGTGCGCGCCGAACAAAGCCTGCTCGGCGAAACCCGGGTGGCGTTGCGACGACTGCAGCAAGGCGGCGTGAAGCTCGAAGGCATGCTGTTCAACGGGGTCAAACGCAACCGGCTCAACGCACCGGTGGTGACCTGATGCCGTCATGAACGACTCTGCCCCCATCCACTCTGGCACCTCGTCAATCGAGCTGCCTGCAGCGCCTTCGAGGCGCGCCGCCGCCTTGTGGAACATGGCTTGGCTGCTGGGTGACAAGGCGTTCGCGCTGGTTGTCGGGCTCGTGATCTTTGGCGCCATCGCCCGGGCTTACGGGCCCACGGGCTCAGGCCACTTTGCCTATGCGTCGGCGCTGCTGCAGACCGGCCTGGGCTTGAGCATGGTGTGCGCTGGCGTGGCGCTGCTGCCGCGCTTTTGCCGCATGCAGGACGGGCCGCCGGGCGCGCTGGCCGGCGCAATTGCCAACGTCTTCGTGCTGCGGCTCGTGGCCAGTGCGCTGGCGACGCTGGCGATGATGGCGTTTACCGTGTTGACGGTGCAAGAGCCGGAGCGTCGCACGGTGGCGCTGATCATGCTGTTGGCGGTGCCGCTGATCGAACCTTTCTACATCTTTGCCACCTACTGGCTCAGCCGCAACGACAACAAACCCACCGTCGTCGCACGCTCCAGCGGTCTGGTGCTGCGCAGTGCCGTGGTGCTGCTGGGCGTGTGGTGGGGTGCGCCACTGTGGCTGCTGGCTGCAGCCTGGGTGCTGGAGGCGGCCGTGAATGCCGGCGTGCAGAGCTGGCAGGTGCGACCCGCGCTGCCGCGCCTGTCGTTGCAGCGGCAGGTCAGCCCTGCGCGCATGCGTCGATACCTCGGATTTGGCATGCGCTATGTGCTGGCGCTGTGGCTGTCGCAGCTGTTTCTGCGCCTGGACCGGCTGGTACTCGCCCAATGGCTCGACCCGCATGACTTCGGCGTTTACGCGGCACCCATGCAGCTGGTGGAGGTGTGGGCGCAGGTCGCCTACCTGATCGGCAGTTCGATCGCCACGGCCTACCTCTACAAACACCTGGACGAGCAAAACCGCAGGCGCGCATTCCTCGTCACGGCAGCCTCGATGGCCGGCATCGGCCTGCTCGGGTTGATGGGCGCCTGGCTGGTGGGGCCCCTGCTGCTGCGTGCCGTGTTCGGACCTGCATTCGACGGCAGCGCCCCTTTCCTGGTGGCAGGTGCCGCGTTTGCGGTGCTGCTGTTTGCCGACCAGGCCGTGGATATGCTGGTGATGGCCAACGACCAACCCTGGTTGCTGGCTGGCAAGTGGGGCACGGCGGTGGCCGTGTCTGTTGGCGTGCTGTGGTGGGGCTTCCCTCGGTTTGGCGCCTTTGCCGGGCCTGCGGCCGGTGCGGCGGGCCTGGTGGCGGGTTGGCTGGCGTTGGCAGTGGCCCAGCGGGTGTGGCAGGGTGGCAGGCCCACCAAAATAGCCACCCGCTCCAGGCCGCCAGCAGGCCCCGGCTCGTCGAAACCGCCCCTGCAGAACCTGGTGAAAAGGTGAAAACCCCACCGGCCCTGGCGCATCCGTGGTGGGGCTCCAGGCGCGCGGAGGCCTCCGCAGCGCGACCCGCATCCGAGCTCTGGTGGCTGCACCCATCGCGCATCATCATGCTGGTCTTGATGCCGGTGTACCTCAGCGTGCTGGCCAATGATTTCAGGCACCACGCGCGCCTCGTCTATGTGCCAGGATGGGACTACGCCTTCGGCTTCCTGCTGCTGCTGGCCATGGTGGCGGGGGTGCAGTTGGCGCTGGCGCAGCGCCACACCGTGACGACCGAACCCCCGCCACAAATTTCGCTGGGCCTGATGATGCTGCTGCTGGTGCCGACGCTGGCAGCGTACGCCGTCTGGTTCGGCCCGCTGCTGTCGCGCCCCGAGCTGCTGATGGAAGTGGCCAGCGGGCAGCGCGCTGAAATCCGTGACGACATCGCCACCGTCAAGGGCGTGACCACGTTTACGCAATTCGGCTTGGCCTATGTGATTGCCTATGCCGTGAAAGCCGGCACGCAGCCCCTGTCGATCTCGCGCCTCGAACAGGGCGGCTTGGCGATCATCTTCGTGCTGGCTTTCTTCCGCGCCTTCGCCTGGGCCGAGCGTCTTGCGGTGCTGGAACTCATCATCTGCTTCACGGTCACGCGGCTGGCCTATCTAAAGCTGACCACGCGCCGGCAGTGGCGCCTGGCCGAGGTGCTGCCGGCACTGTCCCCGTTCGCGTTGTATGGCGTGTTCACCCTGACCGAATACTTCCGCAGCTGGGAGTTCCTGACCAAGGAATACGACTCCGTGTGGGAACTGTCGCTCGACCGCCTGATCACCTACTACGCCACTGCCGTGAACAACGGTGTGGGCGTGCTGGTCGAGACCCAGGACTGGCCGTACTACAGCGGCGCCTTCGTCTTCGAGTCGCTGTGGCTGTCGCCGGGCCTGGGTCCGTTGCTGGATGCAGCTTTTGGCAACCGGCGCATCGTGGAAGCGGATTGGTTGCTGGAGTTCGGCCGTCCTGCGTTCAACAGCCCCACCGCCTACTTCCGCACCGTGCTCGACCTGGGCTACTTGGGTTCAACGCTCTACTACACGGGCCTGGGTTACGTGATCGGCCGGGCTTACATGGGCATGCAGCGCGGCCACGTGTTCGGTCTGCTGATGTACGGCGTCTTCGTGTTGCACCTGGTCGAGTCGCTGCGCTATGGCTACCTGGGCGAAACACGTTTCGTGCCCTTGGCCCTGGGGCTGACGCTGGTGGCGTTGGACATCCACCGGCTGCGCCGCAGGCCCAGCGCGGTCTGACCGTTACTCGTTGCCGGATTGCTCCGCGCTTCCCAGTCGGAATACCTGTTGAACGCGTCAGCAGCCGGGGCTTGTGTTCAGACCCCGCAAGCCACTTCTGCGCCCGTGATCGCGGCCATGCCGGCAGGCGCCGCCGTCAGGCATCCAGGGGGAAACAGCGGCTGGCCGTTCAGCGTATTGCCCGTGCACAGCAGCTGTGCGCGATCGTCCTGCACGTTGAGCACTTCAATGCCCCCCGACTGCACCCGCAGCAAGCGGTTGTCGCGCAGTTGCACGGCGCGGATGGCCGCCCCCGAATAACGCCGCAGCGCACTGGACAGCCCTGGCCCGCGCCAACCGGGATAGGCCGGGCGCCCCCAGCCATAGCCCACGCGCACGCCCGCGGTGGCCGCGTCTTCGATCAGGTTGTCCCACACACCCACCTGCTCCACCGTCAGCGCGGTGCGCAGCACCGGCCAGCGCACTTCATCGTCGAAGACATGCGCCACCAGTTCCACCGCACCGTGGCCCGTGCGTTGCCAGCGCTGAGGTGCATCCAGCACGGTGTAGGCCGGCCGGCTGGTCTGCACGCGGCTGATGTGGTTGCCGGCCACCACCACCTGCCGCACGCCAAAACTGCCCCAGCCCTGTTCACGCGCGACGTAGACCCCCGCGGCATGCGTCGTGGCGTCGATGCGGTTGCGCGTGATGGTGATCTTCTCCCCACCCACCACCGAGATGCCACGGCCCCAGTACTGTCCGGCCAGGTCGTTGTCGGCAATCAGCACGTCCTGCACCAGATCGCGTTCGCGGCGCTGTTGCAACTCGGCCGCGATCCGCTCGGGCGGGTCTGACTTCGCGTCGCCCTGCACCAGGTACGACACCACCGCCACCATGTCGTCGCCACTCTCGCGCACCGCGTTGCCAACCACCCGGCCATGTCGCGAGCCTCCGGTGACGTGGATGCCGTCCGACAGCGAACGCCGCACCTCGTTGCCCGCCACCAGGAAGCCATGCACGCCGTGCACGAAGATGGCCGCCGATGAACTGCTGTTGGCTCCGGGTGTGCCTGGCGCACCCGACTCGATGATGCGGTTGTCGCGCAGTTCGATGTGGGTCAGCGGGCCTTGCTGCACACCTTCGCGCCAGATCGCCAGGCGGGATTGCCAGGGCGCGTCGCGCCGCTGGTCGGTGATCGCTGTCAGTGTGAATCCCTGTACGCGCACTCCACTGGCCTGGATCAGCAGCGCCTGGTCCGCCGGGTTGGTGGCATGCAGCGTGGCGCCGTAGCCACTGAGCGTGGCACCCTGCTGCAAGACCCGCAAACGCGACGAGTGGCTGTAACGGCCCGGCGGAAAGACCAGCCACTGGCCGGGCTTCAGCGCTTGCAGCGCGCGTTGAATGGCCGACGTGTCATCGCCAACACCGTCTCCAGGCGCGCCAAAGTCACGCACGTTCAGATGGTCTGCAGGTGGTTGCCGCTGCACCGCGGGCAGTCGACAGCCCAGCAGCCTGTCTTCAGATGCGCGCCCCAGCGCTGGTGTACCCCACGACGCACGGCTGCACAGCAGCCCGGCGCCCACGCCGATGAAGGCGCGGCGGGAAGCTTGCGGCAACACCTGGCAGCTGCCCCCTGGCCCGCCGCCAGGGCCGTCACTCATTCACCACGCGCCGCAACAAGGTGGGGGCGCGCGGGCGTTCGACGACGCTGGAAGCGGGCACGGTTTCCACGAAACCGGGTGTGTCGACACTGTGCAATCGGGCTGCCGCCGCGGCCAGCACCGCGCTCGACAGAGCGTCGGTCACCAACTGCGTGTCGAACCCGTACAGGCGCAGCAAACGTGCCCTGAAGCTGGCACTGCTGAAGCGCTTGCGGGCGTCGTCCCGCGCGGCTTTGGAAAAGCGCTGGTTCAACTCAGTGTCCAGCAACAGGCGCCGCAGGCAGACCAGGCCCTCGTCCATGCGGTTCACCACGAATCCGCTCAAGCCCTGGCGGACGGCATCGCGGTTGCCCACGGCGTTGTTCACCACGCAGGGCACGCCAGCAGCCAAGGCCTGCAACACCGACAAGGGCATGCCTTCCCAGCGCGAGGTCTGTACGTAGACAGCCGCCTGGCCCAGCAGCTGCTGCACGCGCGCACGGTCGATCCAACCGGTGACTTCCACGCCCGCAGCGCGCAGGCGCGCTTCGCCTGCCGGGTCGCCATTGCCGATCCACACGAATCGGGCCGGCACCTCGGCGATCTTGAATCGCGCCGCCATCGCAGCGAAGACCTCTGGTGCTTTCTGGTAACACACACGCCCCATGCTCACCACCAGCGGCACTTCGGTGGGCTGGCGCTGGATGTCGAAGAAACTGTCGTCGACCGCGTTTTCAAGCACCAGCGCGGGTTGCCGTCCAAAGCCGTCGAGCAACTGCGCTTCGCTGCGGCTGCAGCCCACCAGGTTGCTGTCCACCCGGGCTGCCAGCCATTCCAGTGCGCGGAACAAGTAGCTCGGCAACAGAAACCGCCGGTTCAGGAAAGACAGGCCGTGCGGCGAGTAGAAGACTGCCGGCCGTGACCGCAGCCCAACCAGCACCAGCCGACCGACAAACCCGGCCTTGGACGAATGCAGATGGATGCAGGTCTCTTCAAGCCCCTGCAGGTGCCGCAACACCGCGCGGCGCAGAGCGACGCAATAGCGCAGGAAACCGTCTGCCGGAGGCGCGATCTCGACCAGTTCCACGCTCGGGTCGAAAAGACTTTCGACGTGGGCTGGTGTGTCGGGCCGGCGCGAAAACACCAGCACCTGGCGCACACCGGCATGCGCCAGTTCACGCGTGGCTTGCACCAGAAAGGCCAGCGTGCCCGCAGCCAGGCACTCGGTGGCATGAACGATCTTGTGCGTTGCTGGTGCTTGCATGGTGCTTCAGGCGCGAAGGGAAGGGGGCGAAGCTGCAACAGACGCACCAGGCGCGGCGTTCTCCATCAACACCCGCGGCGCCGCAGCGCCGGCAAGCCGAAGTTGAAGGTGCTCGAGCAAGATCTGTGCATTGGCAACCCAGTTGTAGCGCTGCAGTTGTTGCGGGGCACGCGCACGCAGCGCGTCGCGCAGCTGCGGTTCATTCAGTACGCGCAGCAACAGGTCTGCCAGCTCTCTTGCGTCGTGCGGATCGAAGTACAGGGCTGCCTCGCCACACACCTCGGGTATCGACGCCGCACGAGCCGCCAGCACCGGGCACCCATGTGCCATGGCCTCGATGGCCGGCAAGCCAAAACCTTCGTACAGCGACGGAAACACGAACCAGGCCGCGTGCCGATACAAGGCGCTCAGTTCGGCGTCGGGCACGAAGCCGAGAAAACGGAAGCTGTCGGGCAGCACGGTGTCGTCATTGAAGATGCCGATGTCCCGCGCGCCGGCAATGGCCACGGGCCATGGGTAATCGGGCAGCAGGCCCATGGCGCGGCCCAGCAAGCCAAAGTTCTTGTTCGGCTTGACGCTGCCTACACCCAGGATGTATTGCCCGCACTGCAGGCCATGGCGCTTCAGCACGGCTGCGTCGTCGGCGGCCAGCACGGCATGTTCACCGCCTTCGCGGCCGACCAGGATGTCCTGCCGCGCCAAGCCGAACCAGCGCGCCAGTTCGTCACGCGAGAAGGCCGACACCGTCATCAAGTCCCGTGCGGTGCGCCCCAGCACCGCAACCATCAGGTTGTGCACCCAACGGTAACTGCGCGTGAACGACCCCGGCATGACCTTCACGGTAGCGTCATGCACCGTGACCAGCTGTTCCCGCTTCAGCAGCGGCCCCGAATAGTTGAAGTTCACCAGGTAGGCTCCGCGCGAAAACCACCACAGCGCGCCCTGTTCCCACCCGTGACCGCTGCCGCCGCCCAGCTCCACCAATCGGACATGGCGAAGCGGCAGCAACTGCGTGGCCCTACCGGCCGGCACGGCCAGCACAAAGTCGAACTGCCCCCGCAACCCGGCGTCTGCCGCCAGCACACCATCCAGCGCCCGCAGCGTTTCGGCGGCGTAGCGCTGCACCCCGGTTTGCACCTGGGTCAAAAACCGACCATTGAAGACCACACGCTCGAGCACCGCTGTCACCTGCAAACCGCCGTTGAATGAAACCTGAGCCTGAAGCCGGCGGCCTTCGGCGCCGGAGAGCAACACCCTGTGTCGTGGCGCCACGGGCAACGTCAACCTTCACGTCCCGAGCGCTGAGCAGAAGCTCAATGTGCGCCGTCGCGCGTGATCACCACCTTGACTGTTCTAACCAGGATCCATGAATCGAAGACAGGACTGCGGCGCTCGACATAGTCGGAATCAAATTCAACGCGCTCTTCATAGGTGGTGTTGTTGCGCCCACTGACCTGCCACAGGCCGGTCAGGCCGGGCTTCACCGACATGTAGTGGCGCTTGCGAACACCGTAACGCTTGAGTTCGTCCAAGGTCACGGGGCGCGGCCCGACAAAGTGCATCTCGCCACGAAGAATGTTGAACAACTGGGGCAGTTCGTCGAGACTGCTCCGACGCATGAACTCGCCGATGCGCGTGACACGCGGGTCGTTGCGCAGCTTGTGATCGCGATCCCATTCCGCGCGAGCGGCCGGATCAGAGCGCAACAAGGCGTCCAGCACCTCGGCGGAATTGCGCACCATGGTGCGGAACTTGAAGCATCTGAACTGCCGGCCGCGCAAACCGACGCGGTAATGGGCGAAGCTCAGCGGCGCGCCATCGACGCGCCAGATGCGATAGGCAATGAAAAGCAACAGCGGTGCCAGCGTCACGATCACCAGCAGCGCCATGAGCTGGTTCAGTGCGGTGTAGGCCGCATCCAGTGGCGTGCCGCCGGCCATCGCCGTCCGCCGCACGGTTTTCACCCGCCGACCCAGCAGCACATTTGTAGTTTCTGTTTCCACCGATTTTGCTCGCCACAAATCGCCCGCAGGAAAGTCGCGGGCCAGACAACAATTTTCACGAACACATTCGCATGTCGAAATCCCCGGTTCGCAGGCTCACCAAGGTGTCAGGGGTCCCATCGAACCGGTGCCCAGTCGCTGCATGTGCACGGCCGCGGCAGTCCTTGATCAGGCCTGTGTCGCGTCGGTGCACCCATACGGCACGTAACCAGGGCCACAACGTGCCGAAATGCCGCCGAAGCCGTGGGTAAAGCGGTCTTTATGCCAGCCTTTCACGCAGCAACGGTGCAGGCACGCGAGCCAGCGGTGACGCCACCGACGGCACTGCGCCGGGACGCACTTGGAAACAAGGCGTTACGGCGATGCGTTGACACCGGCGAGCCAAGGCAACGCCGGCCGGTTCGTGTGCGCCAGCGGAAGTCAGGAACTGCCGGCCCGGCAGTCTCGGGCGCAGGTTCTCTTGTTCAGCCCTGCCGGCCCAGCGCCTTCAGGGAGTCTCCCGTCACGCGGCAGATGCGCCAGTCGGTGAGCAGCGTGGCGCCCATGCTTTCGTAGAAGGCGATGGCATTCTGGTTCCAGTCCAGCACGCTCCATTCGAAGCGGCCGTAGTCGCGTTGCACGGCCAGGGCGGCCAACTGCCGCAACAAGGCCCGGCCAAATCCGGCGCGGCGGTGCGCCGGCTGCACGTACAGGTCTTCGAGATAAAGACCTGGCTTGCCCAGGAAGGTGGAGAAATTGATGAAGAACAAGGCAAAGGCCACCACCTGCCCGTCGAGCTCCACCACCAGCGCCTCGGCCACTGGTCGGGCGCCGAAAAGGTGGGGTTCAAGCGTCTGCGGCGTGACCTTCACGAGGTGGCTCAGTTGCTCGAACTCGGCCAGTTCCCGTATCAGACCGACGATGGCTGGCACGTCGGCAGGAACGGCAGCTCGGATGGTGTGGGATGCTTGCATGCCGACATTGTGCGCGGCGCGGCGACTGTCCCCGGACGTGACACGCCGGGCGACGGGGGATGCACCGGCTGGCCTACAGTCCTGCCTCATGAACAGTGAAGCCTTCCAGCCCATCTATCAACCCATGCGCGCCGCACGCAGCACGTACTCGTCCATCCGCAGTCTGCGCTATCACGTGCACCAATGGGGCGATGCCAGCCAGGCGTCAACGCAGCGGCCGCCGCTGGTGCTGCTGCACGGCTGGATGGACGTGGGTGCGTCGTACCAGTTCCTCGTCGATGCGCTGGCCGAAGCCGATGGCTTCGAGCGCTGGGTGCTGGCGCCTGACTGGCGCGGCTTTGGCCGCACGCTGACACCGGACGCCGACACCTACTGGTTTCCGGACTACTTGGCCGACCTCGACGCGCTGCTCGACACGCTGCTGCCCGCAGGCCAGTTCGGTGCCGTCGACTTGCTCGGCCACAGCATGGGCGGCAATGTGGCGATGACCTACGCCGGCGTGCGGCCGCAGCGCATCCGGCGCCTGGTGAACCTGGAAGGCTTCGGCATGCCGCGCACCCAGCCCGCGCAAGCCCCGCAACGGCTCGCGCAGTGGCTGGACGAGCTGAAGTCGACCACGACCCTGCGCGACTACGCCAGCGCCGACGAGGTGGCCGCACGGCTGTGCCAGAACAACCCCCGGCTCAGCGCCGACAAGGCGAACTGGCTGGCGCCGCACTGGGCCGCACCCGGCGACGATGGCCGCTGGCATGTGCAGGGACATCCAGCGCACAAACACGTGAACCCGGTGCTGTACCAGGTGGAAGAGGTGCTCGCAGCCTGGAAGCAGATCACCGCACCGCTGCTGTGGGCCGACGGCGACCAGACCGACACCCACAAGTGGTGGGGCCACCGTTATTCCCGCCCCGAGTTCGATGCCCGACTGGCGGTGGTGGCCAATGTCACGCGCGTCACGCTGTCACCCTGTGGCCACATGCTGCACCACGACCAGCCGCAGGCGCTGGCCGCCCGCATGGCGGCCTTCCTGGCCTGACCCACAGATGCGACAATCTGTGGCTTTGCACCCACTGCCATCATGGACGTCGAACACATCAACTCAATCGGCTCGCTGCTCGCCGACCTGAGCATCCGCACCGAGCAGCTCCGGGGGTATCTTTGACTACGACCGCAAATCCCTGCGGTTGAACGAGGTCAACGCCGCGCTGGAAAACCCAGCGGTCTGGAACGACCCGAAACGCGCCCAGGAACTGGGCCGCGAGAAGAAGACGCTGGAGAACGTGGTCGGCACCATCGACCATCTGGCCAGCAACCTGTCGGACAACACCGAGTTGTTCGCGATGTCCAAGGAAGATGGCGACGAGGCCGGCATCAAGGCCATCGAGGCCGAGGCGCAGGCCCTGCGCACGACGGTGGAGGAGCTGGAATTCCGCCGCATGTTCAGCAACCCGGCCGACCCCAGCAACTGCTTCATCGACATCCAGGCCGGCGCCGGCGGCACCGAGGCCTGTGACTGGGCGAGCATGCTGCTGCGCCAGTACCTGAAGTACTGCGAACGCAAGGGCTTCAAGGCCACGATGGAAGACGAAACCGCGGGCGACGTGGCCGGCATCAAGAGCGCCACCATCAAGGTCGAAGGGGATTACGCCTTCGGCCACCTGCGTTCAGAGACGGGCGTGCACCGGCTGGTGCGCAAGAGTCCCTTTGACTCGGCCGG
>JANOZF010000190.1:0-38047 GCA_031429255.1 Rubrivivax sp. | reverse complement strand
GCGCGCATCCTGCTGGCCGAGAAGGGGGTCGTGCACGACACCGTGCAGATCGACCTGAAGAGCGGCGAACAGCTGGGCGACGCCTACCGGGCCATCAATCCCCAATGCACGGTGCCCGCCTTGCGCACCGAAGAGGGTGCGCTGCTCACCGACAACGCGGCCATAGCGGCCTACCTGGAAGCCCGCTACCCGGACCCCCCGCTGACGGGGAGCACGCCGCAGCAGAAGGCCGAGATCGCCAGTTGGAACTGGCGCGTCGAGTTCGAGGGCCTGATGGCCATTGCCGAAGCGCTGCGCAACGGTTCCCCGGCGATGGCCAACCGCGCGTTGCCGGGCCCGGTGGACTACGCACAGATCCCAGAACTCGCGCAACGCGGCCAGGCGCGGGTGCAGCAGTTCTTCGTGGTGCTCGATGCGCAACTGGCCGGCCGGGATTTCGTGGCCGCTGACAGTTTCAGCATCGCGGACATCACCGCGGTGGTGGCCGTTGACTTCGCCCGCGTGGTCAAGGTCAAGCCCGGCGACTCGCATCCCAACCTGTTGCGCTGGCGACTGGCCATGTCGCACAGGCCTTCTATATCGCGTTAGCCCGCGCTGCTCAGGTGGATAGCGGTGCTGGCGCCCTGGTTGAGCAACGAAGGCAGTCGTCCGCACGGAGCCTGCGTCTTGCCGTGCCCGAGCGTTGGCAGGGCTGGAGCTGTGCACCTCGCCAAGGGATGGATGGATCAATTGGCCGGGTTTCGGTGCCGTATCATCTGTAACAGCTTATAAGTTAGGGGGTGTCGGATTTATTAACGGTTTTGTCCGCCCTTGAGCGGTACTATTTGCCAAGTCCGCGATTATTAAGAGAATTATGAGATCGGCATGGGAATTGCTAATGCCAGACGGAACCCTTGGTGCAGCGCCAGTCCATGCGATCGGTGCCGCAGAAGGCC
The DNA here is from genome assembly GCA_031429255.1 of Rubrivivax sp. GTDB lineage: Bacteria > Pseudomonadota > Gammaproteobacteria > Burkholderiales > Burkholderiaceae_C > Rubrivivax. Next base: position 37,112 of record JANOZF010000190.1, on the reverse strand, counting down.
CAGAGTGCTGCGGGTCCCGCGCGGGGCCGCTGAGTCCAGTTCAGTCAACGGAGGGATCGATATGTTGAAGATTCGGAGCGACATGAAGAGGTCTTTGCTGGGCGCGGTTGCTTGCGCAGCGATGAGCATGGCGGTGGGTTCGGCTCAGGCCGCCAACACCCCTTTCCAACAGGATGTGGCCACCGCGATCGATCGCGGAATCGAGTTCCTCGCGGGCAAGGGTGTCTACAACAACCCCAGCTCGGAAGGCAATCAAGGGGCCAGCGGTTTGGCCATGCAGGCTTTGCTGGAAAAGCGGGCCAGTGGTGTTCCGACCGACCCGCCCCAGGGCTACATCGGCGCAGGTCCCACCGACCAAGGGCGGCTGCGTACCGCCGCCGCCTTCATCCTTGATCGCGTCAACGAAACCGGGTTTTACGCCTACGTTGACGGGCAATGGATGTTCGCGCTGTCGGGCTACGCGCTGACGAATGGCCCCGACAAGAGCGCGCTGGGTGCAGGCGTTGCAGGCAACGCTGACTACCAGACGATCAAGCAGGCCATGGATGCGATGGTCGACCGCACGCTGGCCAACCAGCGCACGGCGGCGAATGGGTTCCCCAACGCCAAGAACCAGGGCTACTGGTGCTACACGAACAATGGCTGCGAAGACTCGTCGACCACGCAATTCGCCGCGGCCGGCCTGCATGCCGCCAGGACTTTCTACTCTTCGAACAAGAGCGGCGACGGGGGAGCGTGGGCAGACCCGGCCCGTGTGGCCTTGATTGATGCCGCCTTGGCGCGCACCAAGCTGGCCTATGAACTGAACGGTGCCCAGGGATCGGATAACGGCAATTGCGGTGTAGTAACCGCTTCTGAACGTGGTCACGGCTACAACTCGCCGGCCTCCGGGTACCAGCCATCGTTGCAGCAGACGGCCTCTGGCATCTACATCCAGTTGTTCGGTGGCTCGACCGTGAATTCCCCCAGCGTGCAGAACTACATGGAATGGGTGCGCAACCACTACCGTTGGCAAGACATCAGCACACTAGGCAACTTCTGGGCCAGCGATTCTTGGGGCTATTACCTTTGGAGTTCTTTCAAGGGCATGGAACTGATCCGCCAGTCGGGCGTGGCCCCGCTGGTGGGCAACCTGGGCCCGGACACCTACGGCACGATCGCGGGCGTTGTGGGCTGCAACGTGCGGCAGCAGAACAAGGTGCCGGCGTCGTACGCACGGGTGGCCAATTTCGGCGCCGGGCCTGTGGGGTACTACGCGGCGGAGACCAAGGGTCAGTACTTCGACTTCGCACACCAGATCATCAGCACGCAGTGTTATGACGGCTCGCTCCCCATCGCGGGCAATGACGGCAAGTTCGGATGTGCCGTTGCCGGTGCTCCGTCACCCACGGGTGGCTGGCAAGGTGGAAACGATGTAGCGCATCAGTCCTACTTGCTGCTGGTGCTGCAGCGCTCGGTGGGCAACGTGACGCTGAAGTGCGACGTGGACGGCGACGGCGACGTGGACACGGCTGACCTCGAGGCCATCCGGCTGAAGATCGGCACGGTGCCAGCCGAGAACGACCCGCGCGACGCCAACAGCGACGGCAAGATCACGATCGCCGATGTCCGGTCTTGCTCGCAGCGTTGCACCAAGGCCAACTGCGCTCCTTGACTGACACGCACGCCGTCGTCGCCCACTTCTCTTTCTGAAAGGTACTCGTCATGAAGTCTCAACTGTCTGCTGCAGCCTTGGCCGCAGCCGCCCTGTGCGCCTCGGCGCCCGCCAGCGCCGCCATCGTGCTGGGCTTTACGCCTTCGGCAATGCAGATCAACGTTGGTCAAACGGTGACGATCGATGTTGGCATCAGCGGCCTCGGCTCGGAAATCGTGTCGGGATTCGACCTCAACTTCATCTACAGCACCGCGGTATTGAATTGGGTCAAGACGACTTTCGAGGTTTCGCAGTTCGGGATGATTTTTCCCGATCCGATCGGCACCAGTGGCGGGCCGGGAAACCTGGGCTATGACGTCATCTCGCTGGCTGACGACGCCACGTTGGCAGGCATCCAGACCGATGGTGCGTTCAAGCTCTTCTCGTTCGAATTCACCGGTGCAGGCGACGGCGCGACGACCTTCACACTGGGCGCCGACCCCAGCACCGAACGCTTGTTCACGGGTTCGGGTGGCATCACCCCAGTCGAGTTGGCTGTCACCGTGGGTTCAGTCTGTATCGCCGTGGGAACGGGCAACTGCGGTGGCGCCAGTCAGCCAATCCCCGAGCCAGCCACCTATGGCTTGGCCGCAGTCGCGCTGTTGGCGGCAGGTGTGGCGCGTCGCAGCCGTCGCCGTGTGAGCGCAGCCGCAGTTTGACTGCACCCAGGTGCTGCACAGGGGCCGGCATTGCCGGCCCTTTTTCATGGTGACGAAATTGCTGACGATGTACGGTTACGGCCAAGCCCCCGCACCCGAGGAAATCAATCAGCCTGCCAGTTACCGGCCTGACATGCGCGGTGCCGCTGGCAAGCGTTCAGCCGATGGTCCATCCGGTGATCGTCGTCACTGGCACGATCGTCGATTCGGTAAAGGGCTCGAAAGGCGATTGGATGCGCTGCACCGTGGCCAGATCGGGGGCTTCGATCAACGAGTAGTTGTGCGAGTGATCCACGGCAGCCCACTCGCCGCGTATCTGAACGTCAGCCGGTATCGAGGCGTAGAAGGCCTTGGCCAGGGTGGCCAGTGCGCCCCATTGCTCGCCCGTCAGGCCGGGCCGCGTGCGGTTGGTCAGCAAAAACAGCATGGCATTTGCTCCTCATCGGCTGTTTGGCGCGGCGCTGCACATTCGAAATGAGCGCACAGGCTGTGGCCGCTGGCCGAATGGTGACAGGGACTTGGCAACGAATGGTTGACCGCAGGCAAAAGCAGCCAAAAGCACGTGAAAACACACACGCGACATCCGCCGACTCATCAAGCAGCGAGGGCTGCATGGCATCATCACACAGAGCGTTCAGCAACTGCTTTGCAGCACGTTGCGTACTTGCCGTTTTAGCAGGGAAAGGACTGTCACCATGACCACACTCACGGGTTCACCAGCACTCAAGGTGCAGGTGATGTGCGAAGGCATCAGGTACACCGAGGCTCTCGGTCGGGCTACCGCGCATTCCATGCCCAATTACTACCCGTACCGGTTCAAGGAAGGCGAGCCCGACCCCACCGGTCGTGGCATCACGACGATCCCCTACCTGATCAACACACCTGACGGCACCGAGATACGCATACTGGGCAACGGCGATTCGCCCTGGCACGTGGAAGGCGACCTGCAACAGGGCTATCGCTTGATCGACGACCGCAGCGGCCGGACCCTGCCCATCGAGTTCGAGCCGCTCCGCCCGTGGTTGACGCAGAAAACGGCGGACGGTCTGCCCTACGCCCAGGCCGGCATCACCACCCATGGCGACATGCTGGTGATCAACGTGGCGCCTGGGTGCGAGTACTTCTTGCACAAGCACGAAGGCGACTCGATGCGTTGTACCTTCTGTGCCTACGGCGCCCCCGACGAGCGCACGAAGCATCTTGGCCAGGTGGCGGGCCGCATCGAGATCCTGCCGCCCACACTGGATCGCATGCGCGAGGCGCTGGACGCGGTCATCAACCAGACCGAGATTCGCCACATCTATCTGGTCGGCGGTTCACTGACAGACTGGCGCAAGGAGGGCGAACGCTTTCTGCAACTGGCGCGCTACGTGAAGCAGGTCAATACGCGGGGCATACCGGTGGCATTGGGTTCGGGTGCCCTACCCGACGACTTGATTGCACAGTTTCATGCCGAGGAACTGGTGCAGTTCGTCTGCTTCAACCTTGAGATGTGGTCGGAGCCACTTTTTGCCAAGATCTGCCCGGGCAAGAACCGATACGTCGGCTACGCGCGCTGGATCGCTGCGCTGGAGACAGCGGTGCGCTACTGGGGCCGCGGCAACGTCTATTCGGCGATGGTTGCCGGCATCGAACTCGAGCCTGAAAACGGCATGGAGTGGCAGGAGGCCGCAGGCATTGCGCTGCAGGGCGCTGAGGACTTGTGCAGCCGGGGCATCCTGCCCATCTATTCGCTGGTGTGGCCGTCGGGTGGGCGGCAGCGCCCCGACTTCCACGCCAGCATCCGCAACTACTTCGAGACCCTGACCTCGGGCTATCAGGCAATACGCCAGCGCCATGGCCTGGCGGTGTCGGATGGCTTCATGTGCCATCGCTGTGCCTACATGCAGCTGGAGTGCGACCTCGATCGCGTGGCCGAGGTGGCAGCATGAGCGGCGCACCACGGCCTGGCGGCCCCGATCCCTCTTCGATCGTTCGCCTCAGCACCGCCTACTGGGAAAGTCAGACGCTGCTCACGGCCAACCGCTTGCGCGTGTTCGACTGCCTTGCTGACGGGGGCCGATCTGCCGCCGAAGTGGCGGCCACGCTGCAACTGGACCCACGCAGCACGGGTCTGCTGTTGCGCGCGCTGGTCGGGCTCGGTTTCCTCAAGGAAGAGGCCGAACGCTTCGAAAACTCGCCCGTGGCCGCGGTGTTTCTGGTCTCTACGCGGCCCGGCTTCATGGGCAATGTCATCAAGTACAGCGACCAGCTCTACGACGCCTGGGGCCACCTGGAAGACGCGGTGCGCTCCGGCAGGCCGGCGCTTCCGGCTGAAACCTATCTGGGCGACGACCCGGCCCGCACACGCAGCTTCGTGATTGCGATGCACGAACGAGCGCTGGGCATTGCGCGTGTGTTGGTCAGCGTGCTCGACCTGCAAGGCAGGCGGTCGATGCTGGACGTGGGCGGTGGGCCGGGGACCTATTCGGTGCTGCTGACCGAGCGCTTCCCGGGTTTGCGTTCCGAGGTGATCGAGTTGCCCGGTGTGGCTGCCGTGGCGCGGGAACTGGTGGCAGCCGCCGGCGCCAGCGACCGTGTGAGCCTGCGCGATGGCGACTACCACAGCGCCGATTTCGGCTCTGGCAAGGACGTGGTGTTGATGTCGGGCATGTTCCACCGCGAAAGTGAACAGGCCTGTCGCGCTCTGATTCGGCGCGCCGCGGCCTGCCTCGAACCTGGCGGGCTGTTGGTGGTCAGCGATGTCTTCACCGACGAAGGCGGCGCGCTGCCGACTTTTGCCGCGATGTTTGGATTGAACATGATGCTGACCGCGCCCGATGGCGGCGTGCATGCCGACGCCGACGTGCAGCGCTGGATGAGCGACTGCGGTTTCACCGACACGCGCATGGTGCCGCTGCCGCCGCCCATGCCGCACCGTGTCGTGATGGGGGTCAAAGCGGGGGTGAAAGCGGAGGTGAAAGCGGGGTTGAAGGCATGAAGCGCCGCGACAGTCTGCTGGCAGTTGCAGCGTGCAGCAGCGCCTTGTGCAGCCCGCTGGCGTGGGCGCAGCCCAAGGTGTCACCGGTGGGCGAGATCAAGCCGCTGGGACAGGACCGATATCAGATCGGCAAGGTCATCGTCGACAAGGCGGCCCGAAGCTTCATGGTGCCTGGGCGAGTGCACGCGCTGGGCAAGCCGCTGGAATACCTGGCCACGAGCCCGGGCGGCATGAAGGCGTACGAAACCCTGTTCGAAGTGGACGCGACGGGCAGTGAGTTCAACCTCGCCTGCATCTTGATCGGCCTGGAGCGTGACCCTCGACACGTGGATTCACGCAGATCGTCTCGCGGGCCGCTGATCGGGCCGCGGGTGTCCATCTACGTGGCCTGGAATGAAGACGGCAAGCGGCGCAAGGTCACGGCCGTCGAGGCACTGCTGAACCCGGAAGCGGATGTCAAACCTGAATCGGTGGAGTGGGTCTATGCAGGCGCACCGGCGCAGGACACCCAGGGCCGGTTTGCGGCCGACGTCACCGGCACGCTGGTGGGCTTCAAACCCGACGAGAACAACGTCATCGAATCCTCGGTCGGCCTGGGCATCGGCGCCTATGGCTCGATACGTGGCCACGCCAAGCTGCCTGCCAATGGATCGGCCATCGAGCTCATCGTGGAAGCCCAGGCGGTGCCGAAGTTGCCACCGAAGTGATTGCCGTGCGTGCAGCGATGGTGTTCGCGGCCGCCTTGCTGGCCCAGCAAGGCCTGCGCGCCGCGGTGCCGGACCTGCCGGCATCGGGCCAGCGTGTGGTGGTGGCCGCAGCGGTGGTGCTCGTGGCTCTGCTGTTGTGGCCTGGCCTCGCCGCCACGCCCAAGCGCAGCGCATGGCGCGTGGTGTTGTGGTCAGCCTTGGCCGCTTTCGCGTGGGTCTGTGCCGTGCTCCTGGCAGCCGGGTTCCGTGGCCCTGCCACGCCGGCACTGGAACCAGTTTTCCTTGTCGGCGCGGTCTTGCTTGCGCTGTTGTTGCTGACGCACGCGCTGGTGGCAGCCCTGGAAGCGCATTGGCGAGGCGCCTCTCGCCCGGCCGAGGTGGCACGGGAGATGGCCGGCGGCACGGTTGTCATCGTGCTTGCGCTGCTGGCCGCCTTGCCGCTGTGGCTGGGCCCGCTGGCTGAACTTCTGTCGCGCGACCACGAATGGTTGGTTGACGCCGTCATTGGCGCCAGCCCGCTCACCCATCTGGCGGTTGCCAGCGGCAATGATCTGCTGCGCAACCAGTGGCTGTACCAGCACTCCAATCTCGCTGCGGTGCCGTTTTCGTATCCCGGCGCGGCCGGGCTGCTCTGGTTCTATGCCGCGGCCTGCACCTTGCTGGCGCTGGCTGTGTTGGTTGGGCTGCACCACGCTCGCGCACTTTCCACGAAGGATAAAACGCCATGAAAAGAAGGCATCTGCTGGCCGCACCGGCCTGTCTCATACTCGTCGCCCCAGCGGCCCAGGCGGCAGAGGCCATGGACCCGGCACTGCGCCGCCGCGCCGTGCGCGCCGTGGCTGGGGGCCTGCACTACCTGCGTGGCCAGCAGGCACCCGACGGTTCGTTGTTCAAGAACGTGGGCATCACGGCGCTGGCGCTGCGCGCCTTTCTCGAAAGCCCCGAGAAGTACACCGAAGCGGACGGCCCGTTCATCACGCGGCAGGTCGAGTATTTGCTGGCCAACGTCAGGCCCGATGGGTCCATCAGCGGCTCGCTGCAGAGCACTGCCTACAACACGGCCGTGGCCTTGAACGCGCTGGCGGCGACGAAAAACGCCAAGTACGACGCCGTCATCGCCGGTGGCCGCAAGTTCTTGCTCACGCACCAGGCTGATGAAGGCGAGGGCTACAAGCCCGAGCACCCGTTTTACGGCGGCATCGGCTACGGAGGTGGCGAGCGGCCCGACCTGTCAAACGTGTACATCGTGCTCGAAGGGCTGAAGGCGGCGGCCACCGACCCGAAAGACGCCGCCTGGCAAAAGGCGCTGCAGTTTGTCAGCCGCACGCAGAACCGCAGCGAAAGCAACGACCAGAAGTGGGCCGGCAACGACGGTGGTTTTGCCTACCGGCCCGGCTCGAACCCACCGGAGTACGAAAATGGCACCGGCTCTTACGGTGGCATGACGGCTGCTGGCCTGCTGAGCCTGCTGTTTGCCGGCGTCGACAAGAACGACCCACGCGTACAGGCCGCCTACAAGTGGATGACGGCCAATTACACGCTCGACCTCAACCCGGGCACGAGCAAGAAGCACGGCCTCTTCTACTTCTACAACGCCTTCGCCAAAGTGATGTCGGCCTACGGCGAGGACACGTTCACCGACGGCAAGGGCCAGAAGCACCATTGGCGCAACGAACTGGTGACCAAGCTGCTGGCGCTGCAAGCGCCCGATGGCAGTTGGTCCAACACCGAGTCGAACGCTTGGTGGGAAGACCGGCCGCAACTGGTGACGGCGTGGTCGGTGATCGCGATCGAACACGCGATCAAGTGACGCGGTGTTGCGCAGGCTGCTGCTGTTGCTGGGGCTGCTGGGGCTGACGCTCGGAAGCTGGGCCCATGCGGCTGCCGCGCCGCGCATCGAGCTTACCCTGGCGCCGGCCTGGAAAGGCTGGTCGCGCCCTGGCCGCATGACCGAGTTGGACATCCGCCTGGTCAGCGATGCCGCCACGAGGGTCAACGTGCAGCTCGCAGCAGGCCGCACCACGGTACACACCAACGTCGACCTGCAGCCCGGGCGCGTGGTGCGGCTGCAGATGGCCGTGTCAACGGTGCAGCGGGTCGAGGTCGGCGTGACGGCGCTGGGTGGGGATGCGCTGCTGCATCGCGATGTCGGCTTGTCGCTGTCGGAGTCGCCCTTGCTGGCGCTGGGCCTGTCTGGCAGCGAGACGATCGAGCTTGAGGGATTTCATTCTGTGGCCCTGACTGTTGATGACCTGCCGCGCAACGCCTCGGCCTACGCCAGCATCGACGCGCTCGTCATAGACGCGGCCACCTTGGCTTCATTGGACCAGCGCCAACTCGCAGCGCTGCTGGCGCACGCCGCAGCTTGTGGTCGCATCGTGGTGGTGAATGCCGACCCACAGGTGCGCCGCCTGCTTGCAGGCGCAGGCGGCTGCGGCGGCCAGGCTCTGATGGATGCGCCCACACCGTTGCAGGCCAAGAACCTGCTGGCCGCCTCGCTGGGCACCAGCCTGCCCCCTGCGGTGACTCTGGCGGGGCTTGGCGATCTGGCGCGGCCGGCGCAGAAGAGCTGGAACCGCGTGGCCCTGGCACTGTCTGTCTACTTCGCCGCTGCGGTGCTGGTTCTGGTGTTCATGATGTCGCTGCCGGCACTGCTGCTGCTTGCGGCGCTCGCGTCCCTGGCGGTGCTGGCGTTGCAATACGTTGCGCCGCCTGCGTCCCAGCTGGTGGTCTGGAGCGAAGGAAGGGCCGGCGCGAAGTTGGCGCGCTATCAAGCCTGGCATCGGTTTGCCGGCATCGGGCGTGAGCGCACGCGCGTGGCCATCCCGCAGCAGCTGGCGTCGTCGGCGCAGCCCTGTGATGCCATGCAGACCGTGGCTTTCGAATTTGATGCAACCCGCGGGCAGGTAACGTTTGCCGAGTTCAACACGCGGCTGTTTCGGCAGGTCCTGCTTTGCTACTCGGGCGCCTTTCCGATGGACCGGACACCGGTTGCAGGCGCCCCCGTCGAGGGCACTCGCGAGATCCACAACGCGGGGACCAAAGCCTGGCCACGAGGCGCGCTGCTGATGGAGGGCCGCGTGCACGACTTGCCAGCGCTTGGTCCGGGTCTGCACACGCGCATAGAGGCCAGACAGGCGATGTCTGGACGCGATGCTGCTGCGCGCGCTGCCCTTGTGCGCACCGGGCCTGACGACGTGGCCGCGCTGTGGCAACTCGATCTCGGCGGGGTCGCCGACCTGCCCGTCGAGTCGAAGGCCTGGCTGTTGGTAACGGTGGCGCCACGATGAAAGACGTTTCAGCCGGGCGCCTGGCGGCCCTCAGCGGGCTGTCCATCGCCGCGGCCGTTGCCTTGTGGTGGCTGGGCAGCACACGCCTGGCCCTGGACCACGCTTCGGATCCTGGCCGTCCTTCGCAGCAAGCCTTGCAGGCGTTGTGGGTGGTTCGCACCATGGTCATCGCGCTGTTGGCCGTGCGCCTGGCAGCGTTGCGCGGCTGGCGCGCGGGTGCGCAGGCAGGGCTGGGGCTGGCGGCACCGGCCTGGCCCGTGGTGCTGCTGGCCTGGTCGGCGAGTTCCGTGCCGCTGACGCAGCTGGCCATGATGGAAGGAGCCTTGCTGGTTGTGGCCGGCCTGTTGCCGCTGATCGGCGCTGGCATCGGCCGTGTGTTGCGCAGGTCTGAAGCGGCGGTGTTGACAGCGACGGCCTTTGGAGTCGGATTGGCCGCGCTGGCCTGGTTCGCGCAGGGCCTGTGGGCGCTGCAGCCGGCGTGAATCGTTCATGAGCACGATGCCCCTGCAGACCCTGCTTGGCGCGGTGCGGCACACGTTGTGGCGCGCGCAGTTCGTGGTGGCCACGCGCCGCGCGCTGTGGGCTTCGTCGGCGCTGGAGTTGCTGGCTGCCATCGGGTCATTGTCGGGATGGGCCGTGCACCATGCCGCGGTGCTGGTGGCCGTCGGCGTCCTCTGGGTGTTGCTGCTGTCTTGGGCGGCATGGCAACGCCCGGGGGCTGCTGCTTGTGCGCTGTGGGCAGACCGCCACCTCGGCGGCGCTTCGGCCTTCACGACCTGGCTGGAAACGGCAGGGTCGCCCAGCGCGTTGCACAGCGCGCCGGCCGTGCTGTGGCTTCGGCAGTGGACCGAGCAGCGCGTGCCGGAGAGCCTGCGCCTGCTCGGCGAGCGTCGAACCCGGAATCACCTTGGAAGACCGCTGCTGGTGGCGCTGGTGTCCGCGGCGCTGGCAGCCCTGGTGGCGACACTGAACCCACCTGCGCTGACTGCAGCTGGCGTGGCGCCTGCGCCGCCGACGCCTGCCGCTGCATCGCCTGCGGGCGCGGGCGAGACCCTGACAGGGTTGGCGCAGGCGCCGGAAACGACGCCGCTACTCGGCGAGCTCTCGACCGCCCTGCGATCGGCCGAGGCGCGCGAGGCGCCGGCGCGCGGCGGTGCCGGGCAAACGCCCGCCGCCGGCGCTGGCAAGCCTGGCGTCGACCAGACGCCCGCTTCGGCACCGGGCGCCGCAGCCAGCGCGGTAGATCAGGCCCGCAGCGGACCGGCTGCCGCGGGCACGCCCGCTGCGGCGCCGCTCACCGCTGGGGCCGGCAACAGCAGTGGCCCCAGCGCTGGCCGCGACGCCGGAGACAGCCGCGGGCGGCATGCCGATGTTGGCGATTCAAGGCCGTTTCAGGCCGCGATTCCCGTGCCAAGATCGGTGCTCCGGGAACCCGCTGCTGCTGGCCAGCAGGCTGACATGGAACGGCTGGCCACCTTTGAGCCTGACCTTTCGATGCCGGGCCGTGCGAGCATGCGGGCCTGGTCCGACGCGGCTGCTGCAACGCCGCCGCCTGCCACCGACGACACGCGCTTGACCCCCACCCAATCGAGTTATGTACAAGCATGGATGAAGGCCAGCGCGCGAAACCGATAAGCAACCCGTCAGCCGACGACAAGGCCTACGCCGACGCGCACCGCCAGTTGCTGGACCTGCGCGCCTTGCTCGACGGCGTGATCGTCGGACAGGGCGAGCTCGTCACCCACTTGGTCACGGCCGTGTTTGCAGGTGGCCACGTGCTCATCGAAGGCCTGCCCGGCCTGGGCAAGACCCATCTGGCCAAGGCTCTGGCCGCAGCTCTGGGGCTGCAGTGGGCCCGCGTCCAGTGCACGCCTGACCTGATGCCGGCCGACGTGACAGGCGCCGAGATCTACGCCACGTCGGCTGGCGGTGCTTCGAAATTCGAGTTCCGGCCGGGCCCGGTATTTGCGCAACTGGTGCTGGTGGACGAGATCAACCGCGCCACGCCCCGCACGCAGGCCGCGCTGCTCGAAGCCATGCAGGAACTTCAGGTCACGCATGCAGGCACCACCTACCGCCTGCCCAGGCCGTTTTGCGTGCTGGCGACGCAGAATCCGATCGAGCTGGAAGGTACCTACCCGTTGCCCGAAGCGCAGCTGGACCGCTTCATGTTCAAGCTCACGGTGCCGTTTCCGGCGCGTGCATCGTTGCGCTCGCTGCTGGACGTATCGCTCGACGCCGAGCCATCCGACACGCTGCAGGCCATCGCCGGCCCCGACGACGTGCTGCGCATCACGCAGCTGTGCCGTACGGTGCTGCTGGCCGAGCGCTGCAAGGAAGCAGCAGTCGACCTCATCCTGGCCACGCAACCGCACGCAGGCGGTGCCATTGGCGCCAGGAGTGGCAGTTTCGGCGAAGACGGCGAAGCGCGCCGACACGTCCGCTATGGCGCCAGCCCGCGCGCTCTGCAAGCCGTGGTGCGCGCTGCGCGCGTGCGTGCGCTGATGGCCGGCCGCGCGCATGTCGACGTCGACGACCTGGCTGCCGTCGCGTTGCCGGTGCTGCGCCACCGCATCCTGCTGCGTCTGGAAAGCGAGCTCGACGGTCTGGACACCGACGTGGCCTTGGCTTCGATCATCGACGGATGGCGACGCCGCCTCTGACCCGCGTGGTGCTGCCCAGCGAGCAGGAGCTGCGCGCCTTCGCGTCTGCGGCCGCACAGTTGCTCATCGAGCGGCAACCGCGCACGGCTGGTTCGCGCACGGTGTCGCGGCGCGCCGGTGTCGGCCTGCAGCACCTGGACCACCGCGGCTACGTCCCGGGCGACGAAGTGCGCCACATCGACTGGCGGCAGACGGCGCGGCGGCGTGTGCCCATCGTGCGGCGTTTCGAAGCCGAGTCGATGTCCGACTGGACCATCCTGCTCGATGCCAGTTCGTCGATGGCGGTGCAGAGTGCGGGCGGCTTGCCGACCAAGTGGCAGGCCGCCGTGCACATGGCGGCCGCATTGAGTTACGCACTGTTGCACCTGGGCCACCGCGTCGGTGTGTTGGCATTCGGCGAGCGCGTTCGCGCCGAATGCCCGCGCGGGCGGGGTCAGCACCACTACGCCGCGCTGGCGCGGCTGTTGACCTCGCTCCAGCCCGTGGAGCGGGGGGAACGTTCCGAGCTCGGCGTGTGCGTTGCGCATCTGCAGGGAGCGGCCTCGGTGTTTGCGCTCAGCGACTTCCTGGCCGACGACGAGATGTGCCGCGACCTCGGCGCGCTGCTGCATCGTTGTACGTCGTTGCACGCGGTGCAGCTGAGCGACAGCACCGAGACGCGGCTGCACGTGGCTGGCGAATTTGACTTCGTCGATGTGGAGACCGGCGCACACACCCCCGTGCTCGCCGGCGAGCAGGCCAACGCGCTGGCCACCATCGAGCGCGCCGCGATGACGGCCCGCCTGCGCAGCTTCTGCGCGCGCAGCGGCGTGGCCTTCACCGACTGGGACATCGCCACGCCCTGGCAGCACACGCTGCTGCGGCACCTGGTGCGGGCGCGGTCGAATTGCTGAGCCTGGTTGCACCGTGGTGGTTGCTTGGGCTGCTGCTGCTGCCGGTGATCCGCTGGCTGCACCGCGGGGGCCAGCACCGGCGCACCGTGCCCGTGTCACGACTGGGCCTGTGGCGGGGTGCCGTGGTGAACCAGCCCGCGCAGGGCGGACGCCGCCCCCCCGACCCGGCCTGGCGCCGCCGCGCGCTGCTGACCGCGCTGCTGTGCCTGGCCCTGGCCGAACCCCAGCGACCGTCGCACCAACCGGGTCTTACGCTGTGGGTCGACGACTCCATCAGCATGCAGGCGCGCGAGGGGCAAGGCACGCGGCTGGCCCTGGCCCTGGCGCAGGCGCGCAGCCTGATTGCGCAGGAAACGCTGGGCGACGTGGAGGTGCGGTCCCTGGTGGACCCGTGGCAGAACCTGGGCGCGCTGTCCGAGGCTGTGGCGACGACGCTGGAGGCCCGTGCCGGCCGCAAGGAACCCGCCGCGCCGCCGGCCGCGCTGTTGCGCCCCGATCGCCTGCACTGGCTGGTGACGGATGGCGCCGATGCCGCGCTGCTGGAATGGCCCGAAGGCCGGCGCGCTGACCGCGTGATTCAGGTGGCGGGCACGACGCGCAATGTCGGCATCGAGCGGTTGTCGGCACGACTCAATCCCGCCGAGCCCGACAAGGTCGAGCTGCTGCTCAAGCTCACCAACGGTGGCACTGCTGTCGAGTCGCGTGTCGTCGTCTTCACCGCCGGTGCGGAAGAGGTGGCGCGTTCGAGCCAGCGGCTGGAACCCGGCGCCTCGGTGCTGGTGGCGGCTTCAATGCCGGCGTCGGCACAGGTGCGGGCCCGGCTGCAGCCCGCCGACGCCTTGGCCGAGGACGACCAGATCGCGCTGGACCTGGCAGCGCTGCGGCGGCGCCGGGTTGCCGTCGATCCGGCGTGCCCGCCCGCGTTGGTGGCCGCCGTGGGCAGCCACCCTGCGCTGCTGGTGGCGCCGCTGTCGGCCCAGGATGTCGAGGTCTTGCTCGACTGCGGAACGCCCCATGCGGCCCGCGGCGTTCCGACGATCGGCCTGCGCGCAGACCGCATGCCCACGCGGGCTGCAGCGCCCGTGCAGTGGTCGCAAAGGGTGGCGCAAGGCAGCCGCGTGCCGCTGGATGCCACGCGCCTCCATCTGTCGGCCCGCCTGCAGATGCGGCCCGGCGACCAGGCGCTGCTGGTGCTGGGCGATGAGCCCGTGATCGTTCGCCGTGCAGGTGCGGTCACGGCCGTCGAGACCTCGCTGGACCTTGCATCGGTGGGCCTGGCCAGCGGCCCGGAATTGCCGCTGCTGGTGAATCTGCTGTTCGAGCGCGCGCTTGACGGTCGCTTGCTCGATGCCGTGGCCGTCAACGACCGTGGCCCCGCCGCCAGCCGGGTGGTGCCGATCAGCAACGTGGTCGCACAAACGGCCGCACGCCCGATGGGGCGGTCGGGCACGCTGGACAGCTGGGTGCGGCCGCTGGTGTGGTTGGCGGGGCTGCTGCTGCTGTGGGAAGCGTCTGCGCTGACGCGTCAATGGACAAGGCTGCGCCCCGGCGCGGGCAGGGTGGCGGAGTGAGTGTGGCGCGCCGCCGAACGTTGTGGGCGTTGGCGCTGCAGGTGGCTGCGCTGGCGGTATTGGGCTGGGCGCTGCTCGGCGGTTCATGGCTGGACGTCAGAGGCCAGCCGCGCACGATGGTACTGGTCGACCGCTCGCAGAGCATGCAGCGCGACGAGGTCGACCAGGCGGTCGCTGCGGTCGCGCGTGCTGCTCGGGTGGGTGGCAGCGGGAACCTGCAGCTCATCGAATTTGCAGGTCGTGTGGCTTCATCGCCGGCACCGGGCGGTGCAGCGACCCATGGCCTGGAACCGACGGCGACGGATATCGAAGCCGCCCTGCAGTCGGCGTTGGTCACCCATGCCCAGACGCCACTCTCGAGCGTGGTGCTGGTCTCCGACGGGCATGAGAACGCTGGCGATGCCCAGCGTGCACTGCTGGCCGCGCGCGAGGCCCGTCTGCCCGTGCGCTGGCTGGCACTGGGGCGCCCAGCGCCCCCCGCACACATCAACGAGGTACTGGCACCCGACCGCGCGCGCATCGGTCAACGCGTGCAGCTGGTCGTTGCTGTGACAAGGGCGCGGGTCAAGCAAGGGGATGTGCAGGCTGCCGATCAAACGGACCCTCGGTTGCGCGTCAGAGCCACTGCCCGCGCGGCCGGTGGCCAGACGCAGACGGCGTTTGGCGAAGTCGGCACCACCGGCCGTGCCCTGCTCGAACTCGAAGCCCGGGCCAGCGGCGCGATGGTGGTGGACGTGGCGCTCGAGGAGGCGGCGTCGGGCCAGACGATGCACCGCATGAACGACGCCGCCGTGGTCGACATCGCGCCGCCCGCGGCCCTGCTCTACGTGCAGGGATCGAGCGGACAGCTGGCGCCCAGCCTGCTGCGCGGCGGCTGGCAGATGAACGTGATTGCGGCGTCGCGCCTGGACGCGCAGACCGATGCGCTGGACGGTCTGCAGGCGGTGGTGCTCGACGACGTGGCCATTTCGGATGCCAGTCCACGCTTCTGGAGCACCTTGATCACCGCCGTCAAAGACCACGGCCTGGGCTTGATGGTGCTGGGCGGTGAACGGGCATTCGCGCGCGGTGGCTATCGTGGTTCGACGCTGGAGTCGGTGCTGCCGGTGCTCTCCGAGCCAGCCGCGCTGGATCAACCGGCGGCCATCGTGTTCGCTGTCGACAAGTCGGGCAGCATGGGGCAGGGCAGTGGCGGCGTCGACCGCTTTCAACTCGCCCAGCGCGCCGTGCTTGAAACCGCACGGGGCCTGAGCGAGCGCGATGCGCTGGGCCTGCTGGTCTTCGACGCGGTGCCGCGCGTGCTGATACCGCTGGGGCCGGCGGCTGCGGGCACAGCAGCACTTGCACGCGACTGGCAGACGAGCCCGAACGGGGGCACGCAGCTCGCGCCCGCGCTCGATCTGGCTATCGGCGAACTGGAACGGTCGACTGCGCCCCGGCGCATGCTGGTGCTCGTGACCGACGGCTTTGTCGACGCTGCGCCGCTGAGCGAACTGCGCGCGCGCCTGGCGCGGGCGCGCATCGAGACCATTGCCTTGGCCGTCGGCCCCGACGCCGATGTGGACGCCCTGCAGCGAGTGATCAATGCGGACACGGGCCTGGTGCTGCGGGTGGACCAGGCCGCGGACTTGCCCGGCGTCATGCGCTCTGGTGTCGAGCGGCGCCGCGCGCGCGTGGAGCGGGGGCTCGTGGTCGTGCAGCAGGTGCAGCCCTTGCCGTTTGCGCCCGCCACGATGCAGGACTGGCCCGCCCTGGCTGGCCATGCGGTGACGCGGCCGAGGGCCGGCGCCACAGTCGTGGTGCAAACCCAGCGCGGTGAACCCGTGATTGCCTTGCACCGCGTGGGTCGTGGCCGCGTGGTGGCCGTCACCAGCGGGTTCGGAACGTGGACTCCGCGATGGCCGGCGTGGCGCGGCTGGCCGCCGCTGGCGGGCGGCCTGGCCAGCTGGACCAGCGGCGCGCGGCTGAACGGCGCTGGCGCGGTGGTCAACCGCGTGGCTGGTGGCTTGCAGGTCGAAGCCGAAGTTCCGACCGTTTCGGGCTCGCCCGTTGCCCAGGCGGTGTCGATTGCCGTGGACACCCCGACGATCTCCGGCCGCCTGCTGGACGTGGAGCACTTCGCGGCTGGCCGCGTGCGCGCGACACTCTCAGATGCCGGACCGGGTCTTTACACCTTCGTCGTGTCCACACCGCAGGGCGTGCAACGGCAGCTGCATCTGGTTCGCCAGCCCGACGAAGGCGGCACCTGGGGCACAAGCCCTGCCCTGGTGCAGTGGCGAGACGCCGGGCTCATCACGGCCTGGGAGCCCGACTTCCAGACAAGGCCGCGGGGCGTCGAGGGCCAAAGGGTCGACCGGTGGCTGCTGGCAGTGTCGCTCGCGTTGTTCCTGTGCGGCGTGGTGCTCGACCGTACCAGGCTGGGTTCAGCACAGATCGCACAGGTGCTGCGGACCCTGCGCGGTCGGCTGGCACCGACGCCAGGCGCTGGCTGATCAGGCCCGGCCGGCCAGCAAAAAGTCCTGCGCCCAGGCGCCCAGCTGTCCGGAGGCAATCGCCGCGTGCGATCCATCGGCCACCAGCAGGCCGTCGCGCATCAGCAGCACGCGCGCACCGAGCTCGACGACATCGGCGGGATCGTGCGTGATGATCACGGCACCGATCCCGCCGGACAGCTTTGCCTTCAGGCGCAGCAGCAGGTCGATGCGCGTGAGGCGGTCGACGTTTCCGAAAGGCTCGTCCAACAGCACCAGCCTGGCTTCGGCCGCCAATGCACGCGCCAGCGACACCCGCTGCGCTTCGCCGCCCGACAACGTGGCCACGTCTCGGCCGTCCATCTCTTTCAGGCCCATGTCTTGCAGCGCGGCACGGGCGCGCGCATGGCGGGTGGCCTTGTTGCCGCCGCGGATGGCAAAGGCTGCATTGCCCACCGCGTCGAGATGCGAGAACAGCGTGGCGTCCTGGAATGCCAGCGCGAGCGCACGGTGCTCCGGTGCCACCCGCACCTTGCCCGCGCTCGACACTTCAGCGCCGTGCAGGTGCACGCTGCCTTGGGCGGGTGCATCGAAGCCGGCGATCATGCGCAGCAGCGAGGTCTTGCCGCTGCCCGAGGGGCCCAGGATGGCCAGCACTTCACCGGCGGCCAGGTCGAAGGACACCTGCGAGACGATGGTCCGCGCACCGATGACGCGTGAAAGTGCTTTCACCGACAGCATGGGGCGGTTGCTCTGCTGAGGATTGACGACTTCGATTTCATTTGATCAAGGTGGTCTGCCGGGAAGTGGACGTGGCGCCGGCATCAAAACGGTTGATACGCCAGTACGCCAGCAGCGGCAGCAGCATCAGCAGTTGGGTGATCAACACCCACACGGCCGCGCGGTCCATGTTCTGGTGTCGCGAAAAGGCGTAGATCTTCAGCGCGGGCGAGGTGTAGCCGAAGGGTTGCAGCGTCAGGCTCAGGTCCAGTTGCTTCAACGACTCCATGAACACCAGCGCGCAGCCCAGCAGCAGCGCCGGCCACAAATGCCCCGAGAAGGCGACCAGGCGCGCGCGCACCGGCCCGGCGCCGAAGACGCGCGCCGTCTCGATGGCCGCCGCCGGTGTCCGGTGCAGCGCATCGAGCATGGGCAACATGGCAAAGGGCATGAAGCGCAGTGCCTCGGACAGGATGATCAGCAGGCGGCTGTCGCGTGCCGAGCCCAGCCACTGCGCCCCCAGCGTGCCGTCGCTGCTCATCATCACGAAGGCCAGCGCCAGCACCAGCGAGGGCAGGAAATAGTTGCTGAGAAACAGCCAGGGCAGTCGCTCGGCCAGGGTTGAGCGGCCACCCGAGCGCAGCAGCAGCGCCGTGAGCCCGCACACCAGCAGCACCACCAATGCGGTGCACGCCGAAGTACCCGCCGCGTTCAGCATGTCGCCAGGAATATCGGCAAAGCGTGTGCGTTCCCATTTCAGCCAGGCCCATCGCATGGTCAGGAATTCGGGCACCCAGAACGCGGGCAGCGAGCACAACACGCTCCACGCCACCAGCAGCCACGCCGCCGGCCCGTTCAAGGGCCGCCGCGATGCGGCGGCCGCTGCGGGTGCAATCGGGTTCTGGTTGATGACGCGGGTGGACGCCCAGGCTGCCACCGCCACCAGCGCCACCGCGGGCACGATCATCACCACCGACACGATAGCCGCCACCGAAGAGCTCTGGCTGGCCAGCCACAGGTTGTGCATGCCCATGCTGAGAGTGTCGATGCCCAGCCGTTCGGCGGCCGCGTAGTCGCCAATGACCTGGGCAAAGACGATCAGCAGCGACGCAACAGCCGGCACCGCAAAGGCCGGCAGATGCACCCGCGCCAGCCGCTGCCAGGGACCGAGACCGAGCGCAGACGCGAGCTCGGCGAACGAGGTGGGCACGCGGGCCGTGGCCACCCTGAAGACGATGAAAACATAGGGAGAGCAGGCCAGGCCGTGCAGGATGGCCAAGGCGTAGGGACTCGCGAAGAACGCCGAAGAGAATGTGACCGTCCATGTCCCGGCCGTCACGTAGGGCGCAAAGAGCAAGGGCAGCAGCGCCAACACGCTGACCAGCCCGCGTCCCCGGAACTGCAGGCGCGTCACCGCCACCGCAGGCACGGCGCCTACGGCAAAAGCAATCACGCTGGCGTGCAGTGCCAGCCACAGGCTCATGCGCGCCTGGTGCGGCAGGCTGGTGCTGGCGAAATGTGCCAGCCAGCCACCGTCAAAGAGGATCGGCCACGCGGCCAGCAGCAGGTAGCCTGCCGGCAGCAGCGCGCCAGCGGCCAGCACCAGGACGAATGCCCTGCGCACCCAGTCGGTCGCGCTGGCGCTGACGCGATGTCTGCCGGCCCGCGAGCCGCTGGGCATCGACGCCGGGTCAGCGCTCAGCGTCGAAACGGATTTCATTGACGAGCTTGATGACCTCTTCCCGCTTGCCCGCCATCTGGCTCAGCGGCACGAAGTCCATCTTGAAGCGACCCCCGGCCAAGCCCTGCTCAGCGCCGAGCTTGACCATCAGTGGATGCACCGCCACATCGTTGCGCACCGAATACTGCTTGGTGCGGTCCACCATCAGTTGCTGGCCTTCCTGGCTGGCCATGAACTCCAGCAGCGCCACGCCCAGGTCACGGTTGCCGCTGGCCTTGGTCAGCGCGGCGGCCGAGCGCATGATGAAGGTGCCCTTGCCGGCCTGGCTGGGGAAATACACGCCCACGGCATCGGCCCACTCTTTCTGCTCGGGGTTGGCCGCCATCAGCGGGTGGTAGTAGGTGTTCAACAGCGCCACATCGCACTTGCCTTCGAAAATGGCCCGAGCCTGTTCGCGGTCGTTGCCCTTCGGCGCGCGCGCCAGGTTTGCGCCGATACCCGAGATCACTTCACGGGCCTTGGCCGACCCAAACGATGCCACGAATTGGCCGAACAGCGCCAGGTTGTAGTCGTGGCTGCCAGAGCGCAGGCAGATGCGACCTTTCCACTTGGGGCTGGCCAGGTCTTCGTAGCTGGACAGCTCGCTGGGCTTCACGCGCGCCTTCGAGTAGAAGATGATGCGGGCACGGTAGGCGTCGACGAAGTAGCGGTCGGCGGGGTCTCTGAAAGCGGCCGGCACCGCTTCGGCGATGCGGGCCGAGCCCATGGTGTCGAGCAGCCCGCGTTGGGCGGCGATATCCAGCAGTTCCGCGTCCTTGGTGATCACCACGTCGGCTTCGGTAGGCCTCGACTCCAGCCGGTTCACCAACCCCTGGTCCATGAACACGCCCTCGACCTTGGCGCCACTGCGCGCTTCGAAGGCGTCGAGGATGGGGCGCAATGTGCCCTGGTCGGTGCGGTCGGAAATGACACGCAGCACCCGCTGCTGAGACAGGGCAGCAGCGGAGAAGGCCAGGGCCGAGACCAACAAAAAAAGGCGCGGCATCCAAGGCGCTTTACGGGCGAGCATCACGAATCTCCTCAGTCATGCGGACGTTCGAGAACGGGTTCCCAGGCTGCGCGCTTCGGCAGTGCGGCCGAAGCCCTGATCGAGTGTCGCATTGAACGCCAGGCCCCGCCAACCTTCCCCCCCAAGTTCAAGGGATGTCAGCGGCGCCTGGTGCGCGCAAAACGCATGCTCGGGTCCGGTCGGCAGCACCCGCAACGCGGCAGTCGGCACGACTGGGCCCGGCTGAGGGCGCCTGCTGGTTTGGCGAATCCGTGCGTGGTCTCTCGCAGCCGCCGCGATCACCCCCCCCCCGACCTGAAGCCTGCACAGGGCCAACGGTGGCCGCTACACTCGAATGACCTTGTTGAAACGGGTCGTTTGTATGGTGTGGCCGGCCGTGATTCTTCGCGTGGACATTGCCCGGTCGAACCACCTCACTTTCCATCGAGCTGCAACGTGACCCCGACCCTCGTGCTCAATGTCGTCGGGCTCACCCCCGGCCTGCTGCAACACGCACCCCACCTCAGCGCACTGGCGCTTGGCGGCGCCATGCGCCCGCTGACCACGGTGTTGCCGGCGGTCACCACCACAGTTCAATCCACCATGCTCACGGGGCTGCAGCCGCGCGACCACGGCATCGTGGCCAATGGTTGGTATTTCCGCGAGCTGTCCGAGGTCTGGCTGTGGCGGCAGTCGAACCGCCTGGTGGCGGGAGAAAAGGTCTGGGAGGCCGCAAAACGACGTGATCCGTCGTTCACCTGTGCGCAATTGTTCTGGTGGTACAACATGTACGCGAATGTCGACTACGCGGTGACACCGCGGCCGATGTACCTGGCCGATGGCCGCAAGCTGCCCGACATCCACACCCACCCGGCGGGCCTGCGCGACGAGTTGCAGGGTGCCTTGGGTGACTTTCCGCTGTTCCGCTTCTGGGGCCCTGGCGCCGACATCGAGTCCAGCCGCTGGATTGCCCGCAGTGCGCTGCACATGCTGGAACAGCAGCGACCGACGTTGACGCTGGTCTATCTGCCGCACCTGGACTACGACCTGCAGCGACTGGGGCCCCATCACCCGGGCATCGCGGCTCAGGTCGCCGCGGTGGACGCTCTGTGTGAACCGCTGATCGCCAAGGCGCGCGCGATCGGGGCCCACGTGGTGGTGCTTTCCGAATACGGCATCACCGAGGTGTCACGGCCGGTGCATGTCAACCGTGCCCTGCGTCAGGCGGGCTGGCTGAAGGTGCGGCTCGAAAGGGGCCTGGACCAGCTCGATGCGGGCGCGTCTGACGCCTTCGCGGTGGCGGACCATCAACTGGCCCACGTGTATGTGGCCCGACCTGAACGGGTGCCCGAGGTCGCGGCCTGCCTGGCCGCACTGCCCGGCGTTGAACAGGTGCTCGACGAAGCGGGCAAGCGCGCTGCGGGGCTGGACCACGTGCGCTCAGGCGAGCTTGTCGCCGTGGCCAAGGCCGACAGCTGGTTCACCTACTACCATTTTCTCGACGACGCGCGGGCACCCGACTTCGCGCGCACCGTCGACATCCACCGCAAGCCGGGTTACGACCCGGTTGAGCTGTTCATCGACCGCAAGATCACGTTCCCGAAACTCGCTGTCGCGTCACGGCTGGCGCGCAAGTTCATCGGCATGCGCTACCTGATGGACGTGATCGGGCTGGACGCGACGGTGGTGCGCGGATCGCACGGTCGCCCCACCGATCGCACCGAGGATGGGCCGCTGTTCATCACCAGTGCGCCCGACTTGCTGGGCGACGGTGTCGTGCCTGCAGCGGCCGTGAAACAGCTGCTGCTGAACCATGTCTTCGGAGCGACCGCATGAGGCCACGGCACACTGACCCATGGCACAAGTCCAGGAGTTGCGCATGACCCCGGAATTGGCTCTGCAACAGTGGCTGCGGCATCGCCTGGACGGCACAGCCGCCGATTGGCTGCGCGACGCCGTGGCCAGTCTGGCAGGTGGCGGCGCTGATCGCGACCTTTACCGCAGCGTGAGCCTGGTCTCGCGCAAGCTCGGCAAGGCGCCGCTTGCGCTCGACGCGATGGCGTTGGCCATGGCGACACAGATTCGAACGGGCTGGGACCCGGCTGACTGGACCGTGGACCAGGCCGCGCGCGTGTTGTTGCTGCTGGCCGCCCACACGGGCAGCGACACCGACAGCCAGGACTTCGTGCGCCGGCTCGACCAACTGTGCGCCACCGCCGATGTCGACGAACTGGTGGCCTTCTACCGCGGGCTGCCGCTGTATCCCGACGCGCCGCGGCACCGCCTGCGGGCCGCGGAGGGCGTGCGCTCGAACATGCGGGTCGTGTTCGAGGCCGTCGCGCACCACAACCCCTATCCGGCCGAGCAATTGCCTGAAGAGGCCTGGAACCAGATGGTGCTGAAGGCCCTCTTCGTCGGGAGCAAGCTGGCGCCCATCGTGGGCCTGGACACGCGCGCCAACGCGACCCTGGCGCGCATGCTCACCGACTACGCGCACGAGCGCTGGGCGGCCCGCCGTCCTTTCAATCCGGAACTCTGGCGCTGCGTGGGCCCATTTGCCAGCGGCGGGCAGCTCGATGATTTGGCGCGGGTGCTCGACGAGGGTACGCCGCCCGAACGCGCCGCCGCCGTGCTGGCCCTGCGCAGTGCCACCGACCCCGGCGCTCGCAAGTTGCTCGAACGCCATGCCGCGCTGAGCGACACGGTGGCCGCACGAGGTCTGAACTGGACTTCGGTCCTCGAATTCAACTGACACCAAGGAGCAGAACCATGCGCTTCATCGACCCCCACATCCACATGTCGTCACGCACCACCGACGACTACGAACGCATGAAGTCTGCCGGCGTGGTGGCTGTCATCGAGCCGGCCTTCTGGCTCGGTCAGCCGCGCACCAGCGTCGGCACCTTCATCGACTATTTGTCCAGCCTCGTCGGCTGGGAGCGTTTTCGCGCCGCGCAGTTCGGCATCAAGCACTACTGCACCATGGGGCTGAACAGCAAGGAAGCCAACAACGAGGCCCTGGCCGAAGCCGTGATGGACATCCTGCCGCGTTTCCTGTCCAAGGAAGGCGTGGTGGCGGTGGGCGAAATCGGCTACGACGACGGCAGCGCGCTCGAAGACCGGTATTACCGCGCGCAACTCAAGCTGGCGCTCGAATACGACATGCTGGTGATGGTGCACACGCCGCATCGCGACAAGCAGGCCGGCACCCTGCGCAGCATGGACGTGGCGCTGGAGATGGGCATGGCGCCGCACCGCGTCGTCATCGACCACAACAACGAAGGCACCGTTCGCGACGTGCTCGATCGCGGCTTCTGGGCCGGTTTCACGCTGTACCCGCAAACGAAGATGGGCAGTGAACGCATGGTCGACATCGTGCGCCAGTACGGCAGCGAGCGCATCTTCGTGAACTCCAGTGCCGACTGGGGCGTGTCCGACCCGATGGCCGTGCCCAAGACCGCAGCACTGATGCTGGAGCGGGGCATTTCGCGCAAGGACGTCGAGGCCACCTGCTATGGCAACGCGCTGGCCGCCTACGGGCAGAGCGGCCAGATCATGGAATCGCACTGGCTGGCGCCAGACTCGGTGGACCAGCGTGAACTGTTCGAAGGCAATTCGGTGCTGCGCGGACAAGAGCCGCAGGTGGGTGCCGTGCCGGGAAGTGCTGCGCCGGTGGGCAGCGTGCCCGTCGACACCTTGGCGCTGATCAAGTAAGCCGGCCCGGCAGGCCACGCGAATCTCAACTGAACCGGAGGTCTATACCGTGAGCGCTGCAATCACTCCTCTGCCTCAACGCAATGACGAACGATCTGCCTTTTACCTGCAGTCGTTTGCCGTTCGTTATGAGTACCCAGTGTGCTTCACGGAACACCTGTTTGCTCGCGACAACCCGGTGTTTCGCGACACGCTGCTGCGCCGCGAGCCCGACCGCCGCCACCGCTTCGTGGTTTTCATCGATGCCAACGTTGCGGCCTCGTTTCCGTCACTGGCGCACGACATCGCCGGCTATGCTGGCGTACACGCCGATGCGATGCAACTCGTGGCGCATCCCGAGTCGGTGCCCGGCGGCGAGCATGTCAAGAACGACCCCGCGCTGGTGACGAAGTTGCAGCATCGACTGGTGGACCTGGGCATCGACCGCCATGCCTTCGTGGTCGGCATCGGTGGCGGCGCCTTCCTCGACCTCATCGGCTACGTGGCGTCGACCACGCACCGCGGTATTCGTCACGTGCGCGTGCCCACCACGGTGTTGGCGCAGAACGACTCCGGCGTGGGTGTGAAGAACGGCGTCAATGCCTTCGGCATGAAGAACCTGCTGGGCAGCTTCGATCCGCCGTTTGCGGTGCTCAATGATTCCGATTACCTGCGCACGCTGCACCCGCGCGACAAGATTGCCGGCATTGCCGAGGCCGTGAAGGTGGCGTTGATCCGCGACCGTCTGTTCTTCGACTGGCTCGAAGCCAGCGCGGGTGCGCTGCGTGACTGCGAGCCAGCGGCGATGAACCGCATGATCCGCCGCTGCGCTGAACTGCACATGAGGCAGATCGCGCATGGTGGCGATCCGTTCGAGACCGGCAGCGCACGGCCGCTCGACTACGGGCACTGGTCGGCACACAAACTCGAAGCCTTGACGGCCCACGAGTTGCGCCACGGAGAGGCGGTGGCCATCGGTCTGGCGCTGGACGCACGCTATTCGGTGCAGATTGGCATGCTGCCCGCTGGCGGTGAAGACCGTGTGCATTCGCTTCTGAAGCGGCTGGGGTTCCACCTCTGGCACCCGGCGCTGGAGTCGCGCGACCACGCCGGGCAGTGGCAGTTGTTGCGCGGTCTGCAGGAGTTTCGCGAACACCTGGGCGGTGACCTCACGATCACGCTGTTGCGCGATATCGGCGTGGGTGAGGAGGTGCACCAGATGGACACGCAGGAGATCCTGCGTGCGCTGGTCTGGCTGCGCCGTCAGGAGTACGGCGCGTGAATCTGGGCGCCGGCGTTCACCTCACCTATTGCAGCAACATTCACCCTGGCGAGAGCTGGGCCGAGGTGCGTGCCAACCTCGGCACTCATGTGCTGGCCGTGCGCAACCGATTGAAGCCCGAGAGTGGCTTCGGCATCGGCCTGCGATTGTCGGCGCGTGCGGCCGGCGAATTGGCCGAGCCGGCCGTGCTGGCCGAGCTGCAGCAATTCCTGCGCAGCAACGGGCTGTATGTGTTCACCATCAACGGCTTTCCCTACGGCACCTTTCACGGCACGCGCGTGAAGGAAGGCGTGTACCTGCCCGACTGGCGCGACCCCGAGCGGCTGCGCTACACCAACCAGCTGGCCGACCTGCTGGCGGCGCTGCTGCCACCAGCGACGGCGGGTGATCCCGCCATCGAAGGCAGCGTGAGCACGGTGCCTGGTGCCTTCAAGCCGGCACTGGGCGGGCCCCACGACATGGCCTTGATGGTCGAGCAGCTGTTGAGCCATGTCGCGCATCTGGTGGCCTTGCGTGCACGCACGGGGCGTCTGGTGGCGTTGGCGCTCGAGCCCGAGCCGCACTGCTTTCTGGAGACCATCGCCGAGGTGCTGGTCTTTTTCAGCCGCGAGTTGCACGGCCCGGCCGCCGTGCGTCGCACGATGGCGCTCACGGGTTTGTCACATGCAGCAGCCGAGCTGGCGCTGCATGAACACCTGGGCGTGTGCCTGGACCTGTGCCATGCCGCGGTGGAGTTCGAAGACGCCGCTGCGTGCCTGCGCCAGCTCGGCAGCGCAGGCATCCGGGTGCTCAAGATGCAGATCAGTGCCGGCCTGCGCCTGCCCACACTGGACGCCGAGGCCTTGACGGCACTGAAACGCTTTGAAGACGCCATCTATCTGCACCAGGTGGTGCAGCAGGGCCCTGCCGGTCGCACCCGTTTTGCCGACCTGCCCGAAGCGTTGGCGTCGTTGCAGGGGCCGACGGCTGAATTCGAGTGGCGCGTGCACTTCCACGTGCCCATCTTTCTGGACCAGCTGGCACCCTTTGCGTCGACGCAGCCCTTCATCCGCGAGGTGCTGGCCATCCAGCGTGCCGCGCCCGTGTCGGCGCACCTGGAGGTCGAGACCTACACCTGGGATGTGCTGCCAGAGCCCTTTCGCAGCGGCACCGTCGATGAAGCCATTGCGCGCGAACTGGCCTGGGTGCAGACGGAGTTGGCGACTTGAACCTGAAGCTGGCGCTGCAATTGGGTCGCATCTCCAATCTGCCCACGGTCTGGAGCAACGTGCTGGTGGGAGCGCTGCTCGCCGGCGGGGCGCTGGTCGATGCACGGCTGCCCTTGCTGATGCTGGCGCTGTCGCTCTTCTACGTGGGCGGCATGTTTCTCAATGATGCCTTCGACAGCGCATTCGATGCCCAGCACCGCCCCGAGCGGCCCATACCTTCGGGGCAGGTGTCGGCGCGCCAAGTCTACGTCTACGGCTTCGGCCTGATGGCGGCAGGCCTGCTGGTCGTGGCGTTGGCCGCTCGCGGTCCTGACGGCCTGCCGGCTTGGCAGGCCCTGGCCTCGGGCCTTGCACTCGCCGCCGCCATCGTCCTGTACAACGCCCACCACAAGGGCAACCCGCTGAGCCCGCTGGTGATGGGTCTGTGCCGCGTGCTGGTCGTTGGTACGGCGGCTCTCAGCGTTGCCACGGTATTGCCCAAACCGGTGGTGCTGGCGGCGCTGGCGTTGCTGTGCCATTTGATCGGCCTGACCTACATCGCCAAGCAGGAGCACCTGGACCGCGTCGGCGCCTTGTGGCCGCTGGGTTTCCTGGCCTTGCCGGTGTTTTACGGTGTGGCCTTGGCGGTGATGTCGCCAGCGGTCTGGCCGCTCTTGCTGCTGTACCTGGGCCTGCTGGTCTATGCGTTGAACCTGCTGCGGCGACGGGCTCGGGGCGACGTGCCGCGCGCGGTGGTGACGCTGATCGCCGGCATGTCGGTGCTTGACGGCATGGTGCTGGCCGCTGGCGGGCAACTGCTGGCGGCGGTGCTGGCCGTGCTTGCATTTGGATTGACCTTGGTGATGCAACGTTGGGTAGCGGGAACATGAGCGACAACCAGACGACGGCAGTCGAGCCGGCAGCCGACTGCAAGGGCGGACCCGGACGTGTGGTGCCGGTGATCGACCGCAACCGCTGCGAGGCCAAGGCGGGCTGTGTGGCGGTGTGCCCGCACGATGTGTTCGAGATTCGGCCGCTGGCGCCTGCCGACCGCGCCGGGCTCTCGTTGCGGGGACGCATCAAGGCCTGGGCGCACGGCAACCGGCAAGCCTACGTGAAGCGGCCTGAGGCCTGCCATGCCTGCGGACTGTGCATCCCGGCCTGCCCTGAAGACGCCATCAAGCTGCTGTCCATCGCGCCGCGGGGTCGCTGAACCTGCGGCGTCAGCGAGCGCGGCCTCGTGCCGAGCCAGCCCGTCAGCGCCGCGTCGGCGGCATGAGCTACATTTGTGTGGTGCAACAGGTGCCCATGGTTCGCTCGAACGATGGGTTAAACGGGAAGCTGGTGCGCGAGGACCTGACGGGTTCTCGCCATGCCGGCACTGCCCCCGCAACGGTAGGCGAAGAGCACGCGGCAACAGCAGCCACTGGGCATGAACCCCCGGGAAGGCGCCGCAAGCTTCTGCAGGGTGGCAACAGCCTTGCAGCATTCGCAAGTCCGGATACCGGCCTGGTGCAAGGGTTCTGGCGTTGCGGCGGGCAGCGTGGGCCGAATGCCTGCGCAGAGGCTTTTCCTGCCTGCCCGGCCTTCGTTTCCACCGCCTCGCAGCGCGCCAGCTTTTGTAGCTGATGGCCGCACGGGGCGTGTGGCATGCGAGGTTCATTTGAAACTGATCAACAAGAAGTGGGGTCTGCAGCCGCAGGCCTGGGCAGCGGCCTGCGGGCTGGCTTTAGTGGCCACTGCGCTGCACGCGCAAGGCGTGCAGGATGCGCAAGAGATCGTGGTCACCGCCACGCGCACACCGCAGAAGATTTCCGACCTGGTGGCCGAGGTGACGGTGCTGGACCGCGCCACGTTGGCGCGCAGCGAAGGCCGTTCGCTGGTGGAGGTGCTGTCGCAGGTGCCGGGCCTGCAATTCACCAACAACGGCGGGCTGGGCAAGACGTCCAGCGTGTTCGTGCGTGGCCTGGAATCACGCCACGTGCTGCTGCTGGTGGACGGTGTGCGCGTGGGTTCGGCCACTCTGAACACGGCTTCATTCGACAACCTGCCGCTGGACGCCATCGAACGCATTGAAATCGTGCGCGGGCCGATGACGTCGGTCTACGGCAGCAACGCCATGGGTGGCGTGGTGCAGCTGTTTACGCGGCGCGCAGGCCCTGGTTTGAACGGCAACGCCAAGATCGGTTTTGGCAGCCAAGGCTACGGCCTGGCCGCCGGTGGCGTGGGTTTTGGCGCGGGCGGCTTTGCGTTGCAGGCGCAGGTGCAGCACCAGACCACCGACGGCATCTCGGCCACCAACGCCCAGGTGCCCTTTGGCAGCTTCAATGCCGACGACGATGGTTACCGCCAGAAGGCCGGCAGCCTGCGTGCCAGCTGGGCCTTTGCGCCGGGCTGGCGCGCCGAAGCGCTGCTGCTCGAATCGCGCGGCAAGGTGCAGATCGACGACGGACCCGGCGCCGACGCGCGGGCCGGCCTGCGCAACAGCGTGCAGTCGCTGCAGGTGGGCGGGCAGGTGATGTCGATGTGGTCCAGCCACGTGGCCTTCGGCAAGTCGGTGGACGTGTACGACACGCTCAGTTCGGCCAGCGCGTTCTCCACGCTGGGGGCCACGAAAAGCGATCTGGCGCAGCTGAGCTGGGAAAACCGGCTGGCGCTGCCGGTGGGCGAAGCGGTGCTGGTGCTGGAGCGGCAGCAACAGGACGTCAGCCGCCCGGGCACGCCCTACACCGTCAGCAGCCGGCGCATCAACAGCGCTGCGCTGGCGTACAACGCGCAGCTGGGCGGGCACAGCCTGCAGACCAGTCTGCGGCAAGACCGCAATTCGCAGTTCGGCAACAAGACCACTGGTGCGCTGGCGTATGCCTATGCGCTGACGCCGCAATGGCGGGCCGGGGGTTCCTACGGCACCAGCTTCACGGCCCCCAGCTTCAACCAGCTGTACTTTCCGGGTTTCAGCAGCCCCACGCTGCAGCCCGAAGAAGGCCGCCACGCCGAGCTGTTTGCGCAGTGGTCGGGCGGGCCGCACCGCGTGCGGCTGACGGCTTACCGGCACCGCTACGACCTGTTCATCACCAGCGGCCCGCAGCCGGCCAACGTGCCGAATGTCGAGATCGACGGCGTCACGCTGGCCTGGGACGCGAAGCTGGGCGACCTGTCGTTGTCGGCATCGTTCGACGAGACCGACCCACGCAACCTCTCGGTGGGCACTTCGGGCTTTGACAAGCTGCTGCCGCGCCGCGCGCCGCGCGCGTTCAAGAGCCACGCCAACTGGCAGTGGGGCCGCTTCAACGTGGGTGGCGTGCTGCAGGCCTATTCCTTCCGTTTCGACAACGCTGCCAACACCTCGCGCCTGCCGGGCTATGCGGTGTTGGACCTGACGGCAGACTGGGCCTTGTCCAGCGACCTGACCCTGGGCCTGCGGCTGAACAACGTGGCCGACACCCCCTACGCCACCGTGCTGGGCTACAACCAGGCCGGACGCGAAGGCTTTGTCACGCTGCGCTGGGCGATGCGCTAGGTCGGGCGCAACGGCAAGCCGTGATGCGCAACGTCTTGGGCGGTTTCAGCGAAACAGCATGGCGGCTTGCCTTGCGGGCACTGGTGCGTGCGCTGATGCTGGGGCTGGGCTGCGCGCTGCAGTTTGCCCAGGCTGCCGCGGTGGTGGTCACCGACGACCGTGGTGTGCAGCTGCGGTTTGAACAGCCGCCTGCGCGCATCGTCACGCTGTTGCCGTCGCTGACCGAGACCTTGTGTGAACTGGGCGGCTGTGGCCGCCTGGTGGGCACCGACCGTTTTTCAAACTGGCCGGCGGCGGTGCAGGCGCTGCCCAAGTTGGGCGGGCTGGAAGACACGCTGGTGGAACGCCTGTTCGCGCTGAAGCCCGACCTGGTGCTGGTGTCCAAGGCTGCACGCGTCATCGACCGGCTGGAGTCGCTGGGCCTGCGTGTCATGGCCCTGGAATCACAGAGCCTGGCCGATACGCGCCGCGCGGCCACGGTGCTGGGCCAGGTGCTGGGCCAGCCCGAAGCCGGCCCGGCGCTGATGGCACGCATCGACGCCCGCATCCAGGCCGCCGCGGCGCGCATCCCACCCGCCTGGCGCGGTGCGCGGGTCTACTTCGAGGTGTCTGCGGCACCGTATGCGGCTGGTGAAGCTTCCTTCTTGGGCGAGGTCATCACGCGGCTGGGCCTGGCGCATGCCGTGCCGGCCGCGCTGGGGCCTTTTCCGAAACTTAACCCGGAATTCATCGTGCGGGCCCGGCCGGAGCTGATCATGGCTTCGCGCAGCAACGTGCAGGGCATGGCCCAGCGCCCGGGGTGGGGTGCGCTGCAGGTGCTGGCGCTGGGCCATGTGTGCGGTTTCGACAGTGTCCATAACGACGTGCTGGTGCGCCCCGGGCCGCGCCTGGCCGAGGCGGCAGAGATCATTGCGGGCTGCGTGGCGGCGCTGCCACCGCGCCAGGGGCCGCGCCAGTGAGTGCGGTGCTGGCGATGGCCGACGCTCCGGCGCGCTGGACGCCTGCGCGGCTGGCAGGGGCGCTGGCATTTGCAGCGCTGTGCGCACTGGCGCTGGGCGTTGCGGCGGGCAGCGAAGGCTGGTCGTTCGACTGGTTGCAGGACTGGGACTTGATCAGCACCATTCGCGCCCCGCGCAGCATCGGTGCCTGGGTGGCCGGCGCGCTGCTGGGCCTGGGCGGTGCGCTGGCGCAGGGCCTGTTTCGCAACCCGCTGGCCGACCCCTACCTGCTGGGCAGCGCGGCCGGGGCGGGCCTGGGCGTGGTGCTGGTCATCTGCGCCGGCACCGTGGTGGGCACCAGCATCGGCCTGGCCAACACCGGCTGGTTGCTGCAACTGGGCCTGGTGGGGGCCGCCTTCCTGGGCGCCCTGGGTGGCGTCATCCTGACGCTGCTGCTGGCCGCAGGCGCCACGCGGCCCATGGTGTTGCTGCTGGCCGGCGTGGTGGTGGGGGTGCTGATGACGGCGGTGTCAGACCTGCTGATGCTGGTGTCGCCCGAGGCCATGCGCGCCAAGCAGGTGTTCATGCTGGGCACCACTGGTTTTCTCGGCTGGCGCAGCGTGGCGCTGATGGGTGCCACGCTGCTGGTGACGCTGCCGCTGGCCATAGGCCTGGGCCGCGTGCTGGACGCGCTGGTGCTGGGCGAAGCCACCGCCACCAGCCTGGGCGTGGACCTGCCGCGCCTGCGGCTGCTGCTGGTGCTGCTGATGGCGCTGTGTACCGGCACCACGGTGGCGCAGGCGGGCATGGTCGCTTTCGTGGGCCTGGTGGCGCCGCACCTGGTGCGGCGCGTGGTGGTGGTGAGCCACGGTGCGTTGCTGGGCCTGTCGGCACTGGCCGGTGGTGCGCTCTTGCTGGTGGCCGATGTGGTGGCGCGCAGCGTCATCGCGCCGCAGGAACTGCCGGTGGGTGTGCTGACGGCCGTGGTGGGTGGCGTCTACCTGATGCTGCTGTTGCGCCGCCGCGTGCGAGAGCCCCATGGCTGACGGCACGCCGGCACTGCAAGCCTTGGGCGTGAGCCTGGACCTGGGCGGCCGCCGCGTGGTCAGTGGCGTGTCGGTGGCGCTGCAGCCTGGGCAGTGGGTGGCCATCATCGGCCCCAACGGCGCGGGCAAGAGCAGCTTGCTGTCGTTGCTGGCCGGCTTGCGCAAGCCAGCGGCCGGCAGCGTACACCTGCAAGGCCGGCCCATCGCCGAATGGCCTGCTGCGCAACGCGCCCGCGCGGTGGCCTGGCTGGCGCAACAGGGTGAAGCCAAGGGCGAGATGGCCGCGCGCGACGTGGTGCGCTTGGGCCGCCTGCCGCACCACGGCTTGTTCGGCACCCCCAGTGCGGCCGACGAAACCGTGGTGGACGAAGCGATGGCCACCACCGAGTGCAGCGCCTTTGGCCAGCGCCGCCTGGCTGAACTGTCGGGCGGTGAGCGCCAGCGCGTGCTGCTGGCGCGAGCGCTGGCCGTGCAGTCGCCGGTGCTGCTGCTGGACGAACCCACCACGCACCTGGACGCCCCGCACCAGCGCGCGCTGATGCGCTGTGTGGCCCAGCGGCGCGCCCAGGGTGCCGCCGTGGCGGTGGTGTTGCACGACCTGACGTTGGCGCTGGCAGCAGACCGTGTGTGGTTGATGGACGGTGGCCGACTGGTGGCCGACGCCACGCCTGACGACCCGGCATTGCATGTCGCCCTGGGCGTGGTGTTTCAGCACGCCATCGCCATCGAAACCCTGCTGCGCGACGGCCGTCACCACCATGTGGTGCGGCCTTTGCTGTGACCACCGCTAGCACCATCTGTTGCGGGCACGGTTTTACCGCCGTTCGCAGGCTGACGCGGGCGTGCGCGCGCAGTCAGCCCTTGAACCGTGATGGCAACTGCAGCCCCCGGTAGCCGGCCCCAAGGCGCGCGCAGCCTCATCGTCTGGGGCTGCACCAGCGGTGCCGGCAAAAGCTGGCTGGCCACTGCGCTGTGCCGCGCGGCGGCGCGCCGCGGCCTGCGCGTGGCGCCCTTCAAGGCGCAGAACATGAGCAACAACGCGCGCGTGGTGGCTACACCGGATGGAAGTTATGGCGAGATCGGTACCGCGCAGTACCTGCAGGCGCTGGCCGCGCGCGTGCTGCCAGGTGTGGACATGAACCCGGTGCTGCTCAAGCCCGAACGAGACACCGCCAGCCAGGTGGTGCTGCGCGGCGTGGTCAACGCCGAGCTTTCGCGCATGGGGTGGCGCGAGCGCAGCCCGGCGCTGGCGGCCGTGGCCCAGGCCAGCTTCGAGAGGCTGGCCGCCGCGCATGAACTCATCGTGGTCGAAGGGGCGGGCTCGCCGGCCGAGATCAACCTGGCTTCGCACGACTACGTGAACCTGGGCACCGCGCGCTGGGCCGCAGCGTGTGGCCCCACACGGGCGCTGCTGGTGGCCAACATCGACCATGGTGGCGCGTTTGCGCACCTGTTCGGCACGACCAAGCTGCTGCCGCCCGACCTGCAACCCCTGCTGTTCGGCCATGTACTGAACCTGTTTCGCGGCGATGCGCGATTACTGGAACCCGGGCCGGATCAATTGCGGCAACTGACGGGCGTGCCGGTGGTGGCGGTGATACCGCGCGTGGAAGACCATGGCCTGCCTGACGAAGACGGCTGGTTCGAAAGTGCGCGGCGTGTGGCGCACCCGGGTTTTGCTGCAGCGTCGCCCAGCGCGCGGCACGTGGCCATCGTGGCCTACCCGCGCATCAGCAACCTCGACGAATTCACGCCACTGTCGCGCGTGCCCGGCTTGCAGCTGGTGTGGGCGCGCGACGCGGTCGATCTGGCTGGCGCTGAGCTGGTCATCCTGCCCGGGTCCAAGCAGGTCAGTGGCGACCTGCAATGGCTGCGCAACCGCGGCCTGGACAGCGCCATTGCCCGCCACGCCGCCGCGGGTGGCCGCGTGCTGGGCATCTGTGGCGGCTTGCAGATGCTGGGCCGTTCGCTGGCCGACCCGCACGGTTTTGACGGATGGCCCGGTACGGTCACCGGGCTGGGCCTGCTGGCGCTGCGCACGCACTACCTCGCCGCCAAGCGCGTGCACCCAGGGCAGTTTGTGGTGCCGGCCTTGCAGGGACCTTGGCAGCTGCTGGGGGGTGTCGAATGGCAGGGCTACGAGATACGCCATGGTGTCAGCGAGCCCGCCGCAGAGGCGGGCGATGGGCGTCTGGCCGTGGCCCTGCACGATGCCGCCGGCGCTGCCATCGGCTGGCAGCAGGGCTCTGTGCTGGGCTGTTATGCCCACGGCCTGTTCGAGTCACCGGTCGTGATGCGCACCATGTTCGGTCTGCAGGTGCCCAGCCTGGACACGGTGTTTGACACCCTGGCCGACCGCGCTGAAGAGCACTTCGTGCCGGGCGTGCTGGACCGCTTGTTCGGCGTCTGAGGGCCCGCGCCAGGGGCCAGCCCCTGGGCGCAGCGGGCGATACCGGTGGGCGCCGTTTTCTTGCGCGTTGCAGCCGACGTCCTTCTGCCGCCCACGCTCCTGGGTGGGGGCCGGTCAGGCCTTGCTGTCGTCCGCGTCACGTGGCACCGCTTCGCCGACAAAGACTTCAATCGGCGCCAGGCGCACCAGTTGCGCGGCCTGCGCCATGGGTGCGTGCAGCCACTGGTCCACGTCTTCCAGTTCGATGGGCACGACGCTGCGCTTGTCCTGGCTGGAGGGTGGGCGCTTGGGGTCGGGCCGGTGCATGCGGCTCATCAGGGCGTGCGCGTCGGCGTTGATGGTCAGCATGGTGTAGCTCTCCAGCACCTCGCCGGTGGCCGGGTCGGCCCAGGTGTTCCACAAGCCCGCCAGGCCCCAGGGCGCGCCGTCGCTGCGCGTAAAGCGCCAGGGCACGTGCTTGCCGCTTTCCCAGTTGGGCTCGAAGAAGGCCTGCGCCGGGATGATGCAGCGCTGTCCGCGTGCCCAGGGGTGCTTGTAGCTGGCCTTCTGGCTGAGTTCTTCGCTGCGCGCGTTGCTGGTGGGGAACTTCAGCTTGCGTTCCTTGGCGAACCAGGGAATCAGGCCCCACGGGCCCACCACCAGTTCGCGTTCAGAGCTGGCGCTGTGCTTCGCAGCGCGTATGAACACGCCCTGGTAGCCGGGAAACACCTCGCGCACCCAGCGCATGGGCGTGCGGCCGCCGATATGCCAGTGGCGCTCGATGTCGCCGGTTTCGGGGGATATGTATCGGGTGCACATGGCCGGGAATGGTAGCCGCGGCGGCCCGCGCGGGCCGCCTGTCAGCTGGTGGGCCTGGCCTGGGTTTCGGTCACGTCCAGCTAGCGGCTCAGGCTGTGGCGGTGCTGTTGACGTATGGGATGGGGTCGATGACCGTGCTATGGGGTCACACATTGCTATGGGGTCTTACTATGGGGTCACTTTCTAAGGGGTCACTTACTCTTACTGTGTCAATAAAATCATGGCACTATACGCGCCTCTTCATTCTTCACACGAGGAACGATGGGTGCAAGCAAACGGTTTGACCTGTACATGAACCATTTGTCCGAGGGGCTGGGGCATTTGGACCGTCACGCGGGGCTCAAGGGCTACTGCACAGGGCTGATGCTGCCGCTTGCCCGCAAGAGTGTGGAGCCGATGGCTGCAAGAGTCGACCCCATGCACGCCAGCGCCCGGCATCAGTCGCTGCATCACTTCGTTGCCAAGGCCGAGTGGTCCGATGGGGAGATGCTTCGTAGGATCTGCCAATGGGTCGTGCCGCAGATGGACTTCAGCCGCGGCGGCTGGTGGATCATCGATGACACCGGATTCCCGAAGAAGGGCAAGCACTCGGTGGGGGTGGCCCGTCAGTACTGCGGGATGCTGGGCAAGCAGGACAACTGCCAAGTGGCGGTAAGCGTGTCGCTGGCGTGCGAACAGGGCAGCGTGCCCGTAGCGTGGCAGCTGTACCTTCCCGAGGACTGGGCGGCGGATCCGGTGCGTCGGATCCAGGCGGGCGTGCCCGAGGAAATGCGTTTCGCCACCAAGACGCAGATCGCCCTGGCGCAGTTGCGTGCCTTGCTGGCCGAAGGCGCGCCGCACCACTGCGTGTTGGCCGATGCCGGCTACGGCGTGGACACCGCCTTCCGACAGGCATTGAGCGACATGGGGCTGGAGTACGCCGTGGGCGTGACCTCGGCAGTCGTGGTCTGGCCACCCGGGGTCGAGCCGCTGCCACCCAAACCCTACAGCGGCACCGGCCGTCCGCCGGTGATGCCGCGGCGCACCGCTCGGCGTCAGCCAATGAGCGTCAAGGCGCTGGCCCTGTCATTGCCGGCGCAGGCGTTCCATACGATCAGTTGGCGCGAGGGAACCAATGAGACGCTCAGCGGGCGCTTCGCAGCGCTGCGTGTGCGCCACGCTGGTGGCAATGCCGGGAAAGCTCGGCTGCGCCCGCTTCAGTGGTTGCTGATCGAGTGGCCAGCGGGCGATGCAGAGCCGAGCAAATACGTCCTGTCCACGCTACCCGACGACACGCCGATCAACGAGTTGGTCAGCGCCGCCCATCAGCGCTGGCGCATCGAGCGCGACTACCAAGACTTGAAGCAGGACTTCGGACTGGGTCACTACGAAGGTCGCGGCTGGCGAGGGTTCCACCACCATGCCACCCTCAGCATCGCGGCCTACGGGTTCCTGATGGCCGAGCGACTCATTGCCGACGAGCCAGGCGGTGGCAAAAAAAACTTCATCGAACGCCAAGTGCCTGCCCTTCCCGAGGATTACATCCCCCGCGGCAGTCCTGCGCGCGCAACGGCACGTGGAGCACTCGATCACCACACTGCGCATCAGCTTGAGCTACGCACTGATCGCCCGTCTCGACCAGTGCCCCTGCTGCGGCAGAGTCAACGCAAAGCTACTCTTGTGACACAGTAAGATTAGTGAAAGTCTGAATAACGCTCATCCAGTACGCACATCAGCGCCACGATCATGAATCGATCGAGTTTCACAATTAGATGCTTCGACGCAGGTGCATTCGACGCCTCTTGGGTTGCACTTCCAGCCTCTTCAGGCCGAATTCACCCGCTGCGGACGTTGTTGTCTATCCAGTTCGAGTAACTTTTCGC
>JANOZF010000189.1:0-2043 GCA_031429255.1 Rubrivivax sp. | reverse complement strand
GCATCGGTGCCGCCTTCGTCGAGCAGCTGCAAGCCGACCCCCGCTGCGCATCGGTACGAGGCCTGCACCGCCAGTCGCAGCCAGCGCTTGACTATGCCGACGAAGCCAGCATCGCCAGCGCCGCCGCCGCGCTGCGCAGCGAGCCGCCGCTGCACCTGCTGATCGTGGCCACCGGCGTGTTGCACGGCCCGGGCTTCAAGCCCGAAAAGCGGCTCGCCGAGCTGAACTGTGCGTCGATGGAAGCCGTGTTTCGCGCCAACGTGTTCGGGCCGGCAATGGTGCTGCGCCACTTCGCGCCGCTGCTGGACAAGCAGCGCAGCGTGCTGGCCGTGCTGTCGGCCAAGGTGGGCAGCATCGAAGACAACCGCCTGGGCGGCTGGGCCAGCTACCGTGCGTCCAAGGCGGCGCTGAACATGATGCTGAAGACGGCGGCCATCGAGCTGCGCCGCACGCATCCGGGCGCGGCGTTGGTGGCCCTGCATCCGGGCACGGTGAAGTCGGCGCTGTCGCGGCCGTTTCGTGGTGACGAGATCGGGCGCGACCCGGCGCAGGCCGCGGGCCAGATGCTGGCCGCGCTGGACGCCGTGCCGCCCGAAGACTCGGGCTGCTTCGTGGCCTACGACGGGCAGCGGCTGCCCTGGTAGGGCGTGGGGGATGAGCATGTGAATTTCCGGGTGATGGCCAACAAAAGCCGATCGCACCGCACGCGGCAGGCTGGCAGCCCTGGCGTGAATGGTGCGATCGACGACGGCAACGAAGGCCACGCGGCAGCTTGGCGTCAATGGGCATCGTGGTCGTCGGGCAATGCCGCGGGCATTGACAGCGGTCACCGTGCGTGACCTGCACGGCGAGCGGCGTAGCGGGCAGCATGAAGCTTTCGCGCACTATCACGCCGGGCATTCACTCACCAGCGATGTCAGCGCTGTGCGCTGGGGCTTGCACGTGACGGCTGCGGCACTGGGTCTGCATCGTCGGCCCTTGGGACGGCTTCGTGCGCAGTCTGCCTTCCACGGCTGGCCCGGTGGGGTCGTTTCATGGTCTGGTTGCAAGCAAGGAGCAAGCGATGGATGTCTGGCTGCTGATCGACGAGGTCCTGGGCAAGGTGC
The DNA here is from genome assembly GCA_031429255.1 of Rubrivivax sp. Lineage (GTDB taxonomy): Bacteria > Pseudomonadota > Gammaproteobacteria > Burkholderiales > Burkholderiaceae_C > Rubrivivax. The sequence continues at coordinate 937 of JANOZF010000189.1, read as the reverse complement.
CCGCGACGGCGCCCGTGGGCACGCGCTGGAAGGCTTCGGCCTTGCTGACGCAGGCGCAGGGCGCCCACACCGTGGCGGTGGCGGCCCGCGTCGACCCGAAGGGCCAGCGGCGCGAGCAGTACTGGTGCGACGGCTTGCGCGTGGAAAAGGCGGTGCTGCTGCGCCTGACCTGCAGCGAAACCGAGTGCCCCCATGCGCTGCAGGTGCGTGCGCAATGGCAGCAATTCCGCAAGGGCCGGGCTGCGGGCGCGCAAGTGCCGCGAGCTTCTGCGCTGCACGCGCAGCCCCTGATGGCGGAATTGCCGCTGGCGGTGTGCGGTCATCAGGTGGTGGCGCGCCCGGCCCGTTTCACCTGCTTCACGCCTTGCCCCAACAAGGCCCATCCGCCGATGCAGATCGAGAAATCGGGCTTCGACCTCTTCGAGGACGGCGTCTTCCTGGGCGGTGGCCTGACCGAAACCGGGGGCCCGCGACGCCCGCGCCTGCCCACGGTGCAAGCGGCCGAGGCCTATGTGCTGGCGCGCCAGATGGAAGCCTCCGCGGTGTGGGCCGGGTGTGTGGCGGGCGGCGGACCGGCGCGGCGGCAAGATCCCACGGCGGACTGAGTCACCGTTCCGCGCCGCGCTGCGTGGTTGTGCACCTGCATCCAGGGGCCCCACTCCTGGCCTCTCAAGTGGTGCCCCTCATCGTGGTGGCCGCGGCGGACTGGGTCAGACCCCGGTGAAGCTTCGCCGGCGGCCCTGAGACCGTGATGCCCGCTTGCAGGGGCGCGGCCAGAGTCGGATCGCGCGCTGCTGCTGCGCCTGGGCTGCCGTGAAAGCGCAAGCTGCGATCACGCAGCCTTGCGACGGCGCGAGGCTGCGAGGCCGAGCAGCGCCACACCGGCCAAGGCCAGTGACGTCGGTTCCGGCACATTGCTGGGTCTCAACGGCTGCAG
>JANOZF010000188.1:0-34481 GCA_031429255.1 Rubrivivax sp. | reverse complement strand
ACGTCGGGGAAGCCGAGCAGGCGGTCGGAGGTGGCGTTGTTGAACTCGGCTGCGTCGAGCAGACCGCGGTCCATGGCCGGCACGATCTCGCCGCCGGGCAGCGCGTTGACCGCAGCGCCCATGGCGGTGAAGAGGTCGATCGCCAGGCCGTTGGTGCGGTACTTCAGGCCCTTGAAGTCCTCGGGCTTGGTGACCGGCTTCTTGAACCAGCCCAGCGGCTGCGTCGCCATCGGGCCGTACAGGAAGGACTGCACCGTGGTGATGCCGATCGAGGCGTAGAGCTTGGACAGCAGTTCCTTGCCGCCGCCGTACTTGTGCCAGGACAGCAGCATGTTGGCGTCCATGCCGAAGGCCGGGCCCGAGTTCCACAGCGCCAGCGCGTTCTGCTTGCCGTAGTGGTAGCCCAGCACGCCGTGGCCGCCGTCGAGCGTGCCCTTGGAGACGGCGTCCAGCAGGCCGAAGGCCGGCACCACCGAGCCCGCAGGCAGGACTTCGATCTTCAGCTCGCCGCCGGTCATGTCGTTGACCTTCTTGGCAAAGTCGCTGGCGTACTCGTGGAAGATGTCCTTCGCCGGCCAGGTGCTCTGGAAGCGCAGCGAGGTCGTCTGCGCCATCGCAATGTGTGGCGCGACCATGGCGCCGGCGCCGACGGCACCCGCAGTGGCGGACTTCAGGAATTGGCGGCGCGGTGCGGGAAGTTTCTTGATGGCTTCGGTCATGACGTGGTTGTCCCGGGGTTGGTTATGGGCTGGAACGCTTGCGCCAGGCAAGGCCCCAACCCACCATCATCGCTAACTGGGCCGCAGCGACAACCGGGTCTAACCCGGTTGTTCGAGCCCCGCGCAGCGAAATTCTGTCGCGACACTCCGAATCGTCCTACCGGCTACCGCCGCCTGCGGCCTTCCACCTGCACCACCAGGCGCACCCGGTCGGCCACGAAGGGCAGGCCAAAGGTGGTGCCAAAGTCGCTGCGCAGCAGTTCGCCCACGAAGTCGCCACCGCAGATCTCGTCAGGCGGGCTGACTTGCTGATCGAGGCGGCAGCCAAAGCGCTGCGCGCGCAGCGACAGCGGTTGGCTGACGCCGCGCCAGGTGAATTCACCCCGCACTTCGGCCACCGCATCGCCCGCGAAGCGCACGCTGCGGGCCACATAGAAGGCCTCGGGAAAGGCCTCGGATGCCAGCAGGTCGGCCTGCCGCAGCCGCGCGTTGAAGACACTGACGCCCGTACTCACGTCGGCCGTCGGCACGCGCAGCGAGACCTCACCCGTGCCTGCCCGACGGTCGAGCAGCACCTCGCCCTGCAGCGGGCCGAAGCGCCCGCGAATGGTGGACGTGCCGAAATGCAGCACTTCAAACGTCACGAAGCTCTGCTCGGGCACCAGCGCATAGGCCATGGGTTGGGCCTGCGCCGCCAAGGGCGTGAACGCCATGCCACACACGGCCGCAGCCAGCGCGCCGCGCCAGGACAGCCACTGCCGCTGCGCGCCGGCCCACATCACTGACGAACGGCTTCCACCTGGATGAGCAGACGCACGTCGCCGCGCTGGCCCGCGGGCACGTAGGTGTTCATGCCCCATTGTGTGCGGTCGATGGTGGTCTCGAAGTCGCCACCACACACTTCGCGCTTCAGCATCGGGCTGGTGTAGCAATTGAAGAGGTTGGCCTTCAGCGTCACCGGCTGCGTCTTGCCCAGCATCGTGAGCTTGCCCACCACCTCGGAGACCCTGTCACCACTGAAGACCAGCCGTTCGCTGACAAAGCGGGCCGTCGGGAACTCAGTGGCATTGAAGAAATCCTTGCTCTTCAGGTGCGCCTCGAACGGCGCCACGCCGGTATTGATCGACCCCGTCTGCAGCGTGATGTCCACGCTGCCGGTCTTGCCCGCACGGTCGAACTGGATCGTGCCTTCCTTCTTGTCGAAGCGGCCGCGGTTGGTGGAGGTGCCGAAGTGGTCAACCTCAAAGGTGACAAAGGTGTGCGTGGGGTCGATGGCATAGCTGGCCGTCTGGGCCTGAGCCGCGGTGAGGGCCAACAGTGCGGTCAGAGCGAGTGCGGTTTTTTTCATGATGTGCAGCTTGAGAACGGGTTTGAAGGAAGGGTAGAAAAGAGAAGGCGAGCACGGCGCTGCGCCGAGGCGGCGCGCAGACCGACCACCCCATTTACAGCGGCGCAACGCCCGTCATGACGAGCTTGAAACGCACGTTGACATCGTTGGCCAGCATCGAGGTGTCGGTCCATTCGCCTTCACCCACCTTGAAGTCCAGGCGCTTGATGACGAAGGTGCCGGTGGCCGTGCTCTGCGCACCGGACTGCACCAGTTGCACCGGCACCGTCAGGTCCCGCACCTGACCCTTGATGCTGAGCTTGCCGGCGACCTCGAAGCGCCCGCCACCCAGCCCCTTGACGCCGCTGCTTTGAAACGTGGCCTGAGGGAAGCGCGCCGCGCCCAACCATTCGGGCTTGGGCACTTCGGCATCGAGTTCGGCGCTGCCAAAACGGGCGCTGGCGGTGTCGATGCTGAAACTGACGCGCCCGGTTTCGGGCTTGCGCGGGTCCAGCGCCACCTGCGCGGTGAACTTGCCGAAGCGACCTTCCACGGGCACCCCCAGTTGCCGAGTGGTGAACGCCACCTCGCTGCCGGGTGCAAGCAGCTGCGCCGCAGCGACCTGCGCCACCGCCGGCTGCACCAAGGCGGCCAACAAGGCCAGCGCCAGCGTGCCTGCAAACAACAAAGGAGAAAGGGTGCGACGTGACATGGAAAAGGACCTCGAGAAAAAGATGCTGCGGTGATGGTGCGAGGCGCGCGCGGCGCTTGCGCCACGCGCGGCTCAAAAGGCGGCTCAAAAGGCGGGTCGCATGCGGCCGAGCAGGCCGTCACGGTCCACGAAATGGTGTTTCATCGCTGCCGCCACGTGCAGCAGCACCAGCGCGGCCAGGCTCAGCGCCAGCCACTTGTGCAGGGGCTTGAGCAGATCGGCCAGCCCCCGATCCACCGGCACCCAGTCGGGCAAGGGCAAGAGGCCAAAGACGACCAGCGGAAAGCCAGCCGCCGAGCTGTAGGCCCAGCCCGCCAGCGGCACGGCAAAGAACAGTGCATACAGCAGCAGGTGCGTGGCCTGCGACGCCTGCCGCTGCCAGCCAGGCATCGGAGGCGCGGGGGGCGGGCGATGTGTCAGCCGCCACACCAGGCGCGCTGCTGACAACGCCAGAATCACCGCACCCGCCCACTTGTGCCAGTTGTAGAGCTTGAGCCGCGTCATCGAAAAGCTCAGGTCGCTCATGTAAATGCCCAGCGCCAGATTGGCCACGATCAGCAGCGCCAGCAGCCAGTGCAAGGCTATGGCGGTGCGCGAGTAGCGTGGTGCGGTTTGCGCGGCGATGGGTAACGTCGAATCCATGCCGGGGAGTGTGCCTCGCGCGGCCTGGCGTTGCATTCAGTCGCTTTGACGGCGACGGTCAGTGAGGCCGAATGTCAGAGCGTGGCGCACAGCGCCTGCTGGCGGACCGCAGGGATCGATGTCGTGGCGCCACCGCAGCGCGCGTGTCAGGTCAGCTGCCCCACCACTTCCAGCAGGTGACGGGGACTGAATGGCTTGACCAGATAGCTGTCGGCCCCGGCCTGGATGCCCAGCGTGCGGTCTTCGGGCATGGCGCGCGCGGTGAGCAAGACCACCTTGGTCTTCTTCAGGCGGGCATCGGCACGGATGCGCTCGCAGACCGTGAAGCCACTCATGCCGCCGGGCATCATCACGTCCAGCAACACCAGGTGAGGCTGCAGCGCCTGGGCCTGCTGCAGGCCCGTGACACCGTCATGCGCCTCATGGACCTCCAGCGCTTCCAGTTCGAGCGTCATGCGGATGAGCTCGCGAACTTCAGCCTGGTCTTCAATGATGAGTACACGTTTCATCGGCGGTGCTTTCGGCCATCGGCCACGGACAGGGCGGGGCAAGACGACCCACCGCCCACTCTAGGGGCAGGTGCCGTGCCCAGGGGCGCCAAACAGACAGGTGCTTTGCAGCCAGTTCCAGCCGCCGCTCCGCTTGGCGTGCTTCTATCCTGCCGTCTCACGCCCTCGCATGCTGAGGGTGAATCCCGCCTGCAACCGCACGACACCCATGAACCTGTCCCCTCTTGCGCAGGACCGCCGCATCGATCGCCTCTTCGTAGGCGCTATCGCCGCCAACGGCGCCGTGGCGCTGGGCGCCGCGGCCTGGGTCGGCAACCCGCTGCCACCCCTGCTGGCCGCAGCGGTCGCCATGCTGGCCCTGGTGATCTACCTGACGCGCCGCCACGGCGGCACGGCCCGCTGCGCCGCCGGTCTGTCGCTGGCTTGGGCGGCCTGCGCCATTGCCACGGTCGCCGCGGCGCCTGAACGACCCGCGCTGCTGCTGAACATGGTGCTGGTGATGAGCCTGCTGCCGTGGTACCGGCGCTGGCCACTGGTGCTGGTGCTGGGCGCGGTGTTTGCGGTCACGCCGGCACTGATCGGCGCGTCTGCCCCCGCCTTCGGGCTGTGGATCTTCGGCGGCTTCATGGCCGTGCAAACGGCCCTGATGGCGTGGATGGCACACCGCCAGGACCAGGTGTCACGACAGATCTTCGACGTGGAATTCCTGGTCCGGGCCATGGGTTCAGACGGGCCGGTGCGGCTGGACCTGGGCGTGCTGCGCGCCGAAACGGCCATCGGCCAACGGTTGAAAAACGTGCAAGAGCGGGTGGCGCAGACCTTGGCGCAGGTGCAGTTGTCGACCACCGCCGCCCGGGAGGCGGCCATCCAGCTGCAACACAACGGACAGGAACTGACCACGCGCACGCAGCAAGCGTCGCTGGAGCTCGACGGTGCCGCGTTGACGCTCAGCCAGATTGCCAGCATCGTCAAGAGCAGTGCCGACGCCGCCATGACCGCACGGCAAACCGCCGAATCAGCCCGGCTGCTGGCCGTGGACGGTGGCCAGATCGTGGGCAAGATGGTCGAACAGATGAGGACCATCGAAGTGGCCTCACGGCGCATTGCCGACATCGTCGGCGTCATCGAAGGCATTGCTTCACAGACCAACATGCTGGCGCTGAACGCAGCCGTCGAAGCGGCCCGTGCCGGCGAGCAGGGCCGCGGCTTCGCCGTCGTGGCGGGCGAGGTGCGCATGCTCGCGCAACGCGCCTTCGTTGCCGCGCGCGAGATCACCAGCGTGATTCAGAACTCGGCACAGGCCGTCTCGCAGGGCAACCTGCTGGCCAACCAGGCGGCGCAGACGATGCAGCAACTGACCGGCGCCGTGGTGCGGGCTGACGAGACGTTCCAGGAGTTGTCGGCCGATACGAACGAACATGCCAGCAGCCTCGAGGCCATTCGGGACTCCATGAACGTGCTGAACGTGTCGACCCAGCAGAACATGCAGGTGGCCGAGCAAGCGCAGCACATCGCCGACGAGCTGGCCTTGCGTGCCCAGGGCATGGCCGAAGCGATGTCCGGTTTCCGGCTGGCGCAGGAAGCTCCAGGGTCGGCGGCCATCGCGACGAGAACAGGTTCGATACCGGAGACGGCAGTCGCGGCGAAACGCCCAGCCGCATTCAGTCGTGCTTGATGGCCACCGTCTTCAAGGATGAAAAACCATACAGCGCCTCGAAGCCCTTTTCGCGGCCGTGGCCCGAGTGCTTGACACCGCCAAAGGGCAGTTCGATGCCGCCCCCGGCACCGTAGTTGTTGATGAAGACCTGGCCGCATTGCAGCTTGCGCGCCAGCCGCAGCGCACGGCTGCCGTCACCGGTCCACACCCCCGCCACGAGGCCGAACGCGGTGCCGTTGGCTATCGCCAACGCCTGCGCTTCGTCGTCAAAAGGAATCACCACCTGCACCGGGCCGAAGATTTCCTCCTGCGCCACGCGGTGCTGCGGGCTCACGTCGGCCACCAGCGTCGGCGCCACATAGCACCCGTGGGCGGGCAGGTCGGGCGCCAGGCGCGCCTGTGCAGCCACCTGCAGGCCACTGCCTTGCACCAGGTCCAGATAACCCTGGATCAGCTCTTGCTGGCGGCGGCTGATGACGGGGCCGACGTCGGGGTCGCTCGCCGCCGGGCCCACGCGCAGCGCGCGGTAGCGCTCCGCCATGCGGCGCACCACTTCGTCGAACACCGGGCGCTGCACCAGGATGCGTGAAGCTGCCGAGCAGGTCTGCCCCGCGTTCTGGATGCCGGCGTTGACGAGGAAGGGCAGCGCCGCGTCCAGGTCGGCATCGGCAAACACCAGCTGCGGGCTCTTGCCGCCCAGCTCCAGCGTCACCGGCACGGCATTGCGCGCCGCTGCCGCCTGGATCAAGCCGCCCACCATCACCGACCCCGTGAACGAGATGTGGCGCACGCCCGCGTGGGCCGACAGCGCAGCGCCGGCTTCTTCGCCCAGCCCGGTGACCAGATTCAATGCGCCGTCGGGCATGCCCGCCTGTTGCGCGATGCGCACAAAGGCCAGCGCCGTCAGGCAGGCCTCTTCAGCCGGCTTCAGCACGCAGGCGTTGCCCATGGCCAATGCGGCACCGACGCTGCGGCCGATGATCTGCATGGGATAGTTCCAGGGCACGATGTGGGCCGTCACGCCATGCGGTTCGCGCAGCGTGAATGCGGTGTAGCCGTTGGCAAAGGGAATCGTCTCGCCCATCACCTTGTCGGCCGCACCGCCGTAGAACTCGAGGTAGCGCGCCAGCGCCACCGCGTCGGCGTGCGCCTGCTTCAGCGGCTTGCCCACGTCCAGCGCCTCCAGCCGCGCCAGCTCATCGGCCTGCTCCAGCACCAGCGTGCTCATGCGCATCAGGATGCGGCCGCGCTCGGTGGCGCTGAGCAGGCCCCAGCTGCCTTCCAGCGCCGCTTGTGCTGCGCGCACGGCGGCGTCGACGTCGGCCGCGCCACCGCGCGCGATGTGCGCCAGCACGCTGCCGTCCGACGGGTTGATCAACGGCAGCGTCTGCCCGTTGGCCGCTTTTTTCCAGTGGCCGCCGATGTGCAGCAGCGCGGCGTCGAAGGGAACCGTACTCGAGAGGGTCATGGGCATGGCAGGGCTCTTTCGGTGCTTGGGGCATCATAGCCAGCGATGGGACCCTTCTTGCTCAAACGCCTGGCCACGCTGGCACTCACGCTGGTGGTGGCCTCGATGGTGGTGTTTGCGGTGCTCGAACTGCTGCCGGGCAATGCTGCCGAGGTGATCCTGGGCGACACCGCCACACCCGAGTCGCTGGCCGCGCTGCAGGCCAAGCTGGGGCTGGACCGGCCGCCACTGGAACGCTACCTGTCCTGGACCACCGGGCTGCTGCGCGGCCAGACGGCCACCAGCACCAGCTACGACACGCCCACCGCCGAGCTGATCGTCGAGCGGCTGCAGGTCACGCTGCCGCTGGCGCTGATGGCGATGACGCTGACCGTGGTGCTGGCGCTGAGCCTGGGCCTGTTTGCCGCCAGCCGGCACAACCGCATCGGCGACGTGGGCGTGATGGCGGCCAGCCAGGTGGGCATTGCCATACCCAACTTCTGGTTCGCCATTCTGCTGATCCTGCTGTTTGCGGTGCACCTGCAATGGGTCAGCGCGGGCGGCTTTCCAGGCTGGAGCGAAGACGACGGCGGCGGCGTGCTGGAAGGCGTGAAGGCACTGGTCTTGCCGGCCATCGCGCTGGCGCTGGTGCAAGCCGCCATCCTGGCGCGCGTGACGCGTTCGGCGGTGCTGGACGTGATGCGCGAAGACTTCGTGCGCACCGCGCGCGCCAAAGGCTTGAGCCGGCGCCAGGCGCTGTGGCGCCACGTGCTGCGCAACGCGATGATTCCGGTGCTGACCGTGGCCGGTCTGCAGTTTGCCAACCTCGTCACCGGCACCATCGTGGTCGAAAACGTGTTTGTGCTGCCGGGCGTGGGGCGGCTGGTGTTCCAGGCCATCAGCAACCGCGACCTGGTGGTGGTGCGTGACGTGGTGATGCTGTTGGCCGCGGTGGTGGTGGTGGTGAACTTCGTGGTGGACGTGCTGTACGCGTTGATCGACCCGCGGCTGCGCCATGGCTAGCTCGATGGCTGGTTCGATGGCTAGCTCGATAGCTGACGGCACGCTGACCCGCCGCGCGCTGCGCCACAAGAGCTTCCTGGTGGGTGGCGCACTGACGCTGCTGATGGCCGCTGCTGCGCTGCTGTCGCTGCTGTGGACGCCCTACCCGGTGGCCGAGATCGACATCCCGGCCAAGCTGCAGGCACCCAGTGGCAGCCACTGGCTGGGCACCGACAGCCTGGGCCGCGACATCGCCAGCCAGTTGCTGGTGGGCGCGCAGAACAGCATCGTGGTGGGCGTCATCGCGGTCGGCATCGGCCTGGTGCTGGGCGTGGCGCTGGGTTGCCTGGCGTCGGCCAGCCGCGCCAGTGGCCGGGCCTGGGTGGAAGAGCTCATCATGCGTGCCAGCGACTTCACCTTCGCCTTCCCTGCGCTGCTGACGGCCATCAAGCTCACCGCCATCTACGGGCCTGGGCTGGTGCTCAGCATCTTGGCAATCGGCATCTTCAACATCCCGGTGTTCGCGCGCATCACGCGCGGCGCCGCCAACGCCGTGTGGTCGCGCGACTTCATCACCGCGGCGCGCGCCGCCGGCAAGGGGCCGCTGGCCATCACGCGGGACCATGTGCTGCCCAACATCGCCAGCCAGTTGATCGTGCAGGCCACGATCAGCTTTGCCACTGCGATACTGGCCGAGGCGGCGCTCAGCTACCTGGGCCTGGGCACCCAGCCGCCACAACCCAGCTGGGGCCGCATGCTCAACGAAGCACAGTCGCAGATGTTCCAGGCGCCCTTGCTGGCCGTGTACCCGGGCGTGGCCATCATGCTGGCCGTGCTGGGGCTGAACCTGATGGGTGACGGTCTGCGCGACCTGATGGACCCCAAGCTGGCGCGCCAGCGCTGACCGGAGACAAGAAGATGGCCATGCCCCCTGCAGACAACCGCCGCCCGGTGCTGGTGGTGGGCGCCAGCGGCCAGCTGGGCTCCCGCGTGGTGCAGCAGCTGGTGGCGCTGCGGCGGCCCGTGCGGGCGCTGGTGCGTCGCACCTCGAAGGTGGACCACCTGCGCCTGACGGGTGTTGAACTGGTCCAGGGCGACCTCACCGACCCACCCTCCATCGACGCCGCCTGCCAGGGCGCAGGTGCGGTGATCGCCACGGCCAATGCGGTGGCGCCGCTGCACGGCAGCAGCTTCGCCGCGGTTGAAGACCGCGGGTACGCGACGTTGATGGATGCCTGCAAACGCCACGGCTGCGGCCGCTTCGTGCTGGTGTCGGTGCCGGTGACACCGCACGACCAGGCGGTGCCGCTGTGTCGCTACAAGCGCCTGATCGAGCAGCGCCTGCAGGCCAGCGGCCACGAATACACCGTCCTGCGCGCCGCGCCCTTCATGGACGACTGGTTTTCGCTCATCGGCAGCCGCCTGCCGGCGCGCGGCGACCCGGCCGCCTTGATCAACCGCCCCTGGGGTTTCCTGCAGACTTTCATGGGCGCAGTGGGCAAGCTGATCGAGCAACGCGGCATGGCGCTGGTGCCCGGCCCGGCCGGCACGCGGCAAGCCTTCGTCGCCGTCGACGACGTGGCCTGCGCACTCATCAAGTTGATCGACCACCCGTCGGCGCGCAACGCCGTGCTGGAACTGGCCGGGCCGCAATGGCTGAGCTGGGCCGACGTGGCCGAGATCTACGCCCGCGTGCTGGGGCGGCCGGTGCGGGTGGTGTCGACACCGGCGGCGGTCTTTCGTTTTCAGCAGGTGTTGATGCGGCCTTTTTCCCAGGCGGCGTCCAACATCATGGGCTTGAACTGGCTGGCTGCACGTTCGATGCCCGTCGACGACCAAGGCACCGCCGCCGCGCTGGGCCTGAAATTGATCGTCGCCGAGGACTTCTTGCGCGCGAAGGCGGCTCTGGCGCCGTGACGGTCGCCGGCGAACATGGCGCCGGCAGACGTGAGCCGGGCTGCCTACACTTCAGGCCCCGACCCGAGGAGCAGCCCCATGCAGATCGACTTCGTTTCCGACATTGCCTGCCCGTGGTGCGCCGTGGGCCTGAATTCACTGGAACAGGCGTTGCAACGCATCGGCAGCGACATCCCCGTTGAACTGCACTTCCAGCCCTTCGAGCTGAACCCCACGATGGGGCCCGAAGGCGCCGATGCCGCCGAATACCTGAAGGCCAAGTACGGCATGGGCGACGAACAGCTGGCGAAAAACCGTGCCGTCATCCGCGAGCGTGGTGCCGCCGTCGGCTTTGTCTTCGGCGAGCGCCTGCGCGTATGGAACACCTTCGACGGCCACCGCCTGCTGCACTGGGCCGGCTTGCAAGGCCGGGCACGCGAACTCAAGCACGCGCTGATGCAGGCCTACCACGGTGAGGGCCGCAACCCCAGCGACCCGGCCGTGCTGAAGGATCTGGCCTCGGCCGCGGGCCTGGACCCCGAAGAAGCCGCGCGCGTGCTGGCCAGCGAAGACTACGCCACCGATGTGCGCGCCGCCGAGGTTGAATGGCAGCGCGCCGGCATCCAGTCGGTGCCCGCGGTGGTGATCAACCGTCGCCACCTGATCTCGGGCGGCCAGCCGCCCGAGGTGTTTGAAGAAGCGCTGCGGCGCATCGCGGCCGAGGGCTGACAGGCCCTCCACGCTCGCCCGCAGCCCGGCATGCCCCGCAACATCGAGGTCAAGCTGCGCATCGACAGCCGCGACACGCTGCTGCCGCTGGCGCAGGCCCTGAGCACCGACGGGCTGGAACTCATCGAGCAGGACGACACGTTCTTCGATGCGCGGCAAGGCCGCTTGAAACTGCGCCAGTTTGCCGACGGCAGCGGCGAGCTGATTCAGTACCACCGGCCCGACACCGCGGCTGCAAAGGCCAGTGAATACGTGCGCGTGGCGGCACCAGACCCGCAGGCGCTGCGCGAAGCCCTGATGCGCAGCTGCGGCTTGCTGGGCCGCGTGCGCAAGACCCGCTGGCTGCTGATGGCGGGCCGAACGCGTATCCACCTGGACCGCGTGGATGGCCTCGGCGATTACCTGGAGCTGGAAGTCGTGCTGCGCGAAGGCGAAGCCGACGCCATGGGGGTGGCCGAGGCGCAGGGCCTGCTGCGCGCGCTGGGCCTGGGCGACGCACCGCAGGAGACCGGCGCCTACCTGGACCTGCTGCAGCAAGGCCGCCGCTGAGGCCCTGCGCACCCGCTGCTGCAGCCGCTCGGTGGCGCCGCGGGGGTCCGATAGAGTCAAGGGCATGCGCTCGACGACAGCCCCTCTGCAACCGCAACCGCAACCGCAACCCCAATCGCAATCGCAACCGCGCCCGTGCACGCACCGGCCCACGCGCCGCGCGGTGCTGGCCTGCGCGGCGTCTGCGGCTGGCGCAGGGCTCATCGCCCGAACCGCCAGCGCGCAGACAGCGCCCGCTTCGCTGACGATTGCCGCCGCCAGCGACCTGCGTTATGCACTGGACGAACTGCTGCAGACCTTGCGCAGCCAGCGTCCAGATGCACGCACCGAGGTCATCTATGGCTCGTCCGGCAAACTCAGCACGCAGCTGCGCAACGGCGCGCCCTTCGACCTGTTCTTCTCCGCCGACCGCGCCTACGCGCAGCCGCTGTTCGACGCGGGCCTGAGCACGCAGGCGCCGGTGGTGTATGCGCTCGGGCGGCTGGTGGTGGCCAGCCGCAACGCGGCACTGGCGCGGCTGCCGCTGCGATCGCTGGTCCGCCATCCGGCGCTGCAGCGCTTCGCCATTGCCAACCCGGCGCACGCGCCCTATGGGCAACGGGCGCAGCAGGTGCTGCAGCAGCAGGGTCTATGGCAAGAGGTGGCCAGCCGCCTGGTGCTGGGCGACAACGTCACCCAGGCGGCGCAGTTCATCGACAGCGGCGCGGCACAGGCGGGCATCGTGGCGCGGTCGCTGGTGGTGGCTCCCGCGTTGCAGGGGCGTCTGGCGTGGGCCGACATCGCCGCTGAAGGGCACTCCCCACTGGAGCAGACCTGGGTGCTGATGAGACGTTCCAGTGGCCCGGCACAGCAGTTGGCCGCGCAACTGCTGGCGCTGCTGCAGTCCGGCGTCGGCCAGGCGCTGATGCAACGCCACGGCTTCGAAACACCCGGCGCCGCGCAGCGATGAGCCCGGGCGACCTGCAGGCGCTGGCCGTCACGCTGCGGCTGGCGGCCACCACCACGGTGCTGCTGCTGCTGCTGGGCACGCCGCTGGCGTGGTGGCTGGCGCGCACACGCTACCGCGCCGCGTCGTGGGTGGACGCCGCCGTGGCCTTGCCGCTGGTGTTGCCGCCCACCGTGCTGGGCTTCTATCTGCTGGTGCTGCTGGGCCCGCACGGCGCGGTGGGGGCGCTGCTGCAGCGGTGGCAGCTGCCGCCGCTGGTGTTCAGCTTCTGGGGGCTGGTGCTGGCGTCGGTGATCAGTTCGCTGCCTTTCATGGTGCAGCCCCTGCGCGATGCCTTTGCCGCCGTGCCCGGACGGCTGCTGGACGCCGCCGCGACGCTGCGGGCCAGCCCGCTGGACCGTTTCTTCAGCGTGGTGCTGCCGCTGGCCCGGCGCGGCGTGCTGTCGGCCTTGACGCTGACCTTTGCGCACACGGTGGGCGAATTCGGCGTCGTGTTGATGGTGGGCGGCAACATACCCGGCGCCACCCGCGTGCTGTCCATTGCCATCTACGACCACACCGAGGCCATGAACCACGGTGCGGCCCACACGCTGGCGGGCGCGCTGTTGCTGGTGTCGTTTGCAGCCCTGATCATGCTGCACAGCGCCCACCGGCGCGCACGGGTGCCGGCGTGAGCATCGAAGCCCGTTTCCTGCTGCAGCGGGGGCGCTTCACGCTCGATGTCGAGCTGGGGCTGCCAGCCGCCGGCGTCACCGTGCTGTTCGGCCCTTCGGGATGCGGCAAGACCACGCTGCTGCGCTGTCTGGCCGGGCTGCAGCGTTCAGCACAGGGACTGCTGGTGGTCAACGGCCAGCGCTGGCAAGACGGCGCGTTGTTCGTGCCGCCACACCAGCGCGCGGTGGGCATGGTGTTTCAGGACGCGCAGCTGTTTCCGCATCTCAGTGTGCAGGGCAATCTGGACTACGCGCGCCGGCGTGCACCGGCTGCGGTTCATCGCCAAGCCCCGGGCGTCTCGCTGCCCGAGGTGGTGGCGATGATGGAACTGCAGCCCTTGCTGCAGCGCATGCCCGAGCACCTGTCTGGCGGCGAACGTCAGCGGGTGGCGATGGCGCGCGCACTGTGTGCCGCACCGCAACTGCTGTTGATGGACGAGCCACTGGCGGCGCTGGACGCGCGCCGCAAGCAGGACATCCTGCCCTATCTGGACCGGCTGCACGAAGAGCTGACCATCCCCATCGTCTACGTCACCCACGCGGTGCCCGAAGTGGCACGGCTGGCCGACCACCTGGTGCTGCTGCAGGACGGCCGCGTGCAGGCGCAGGGCAGCTTGCAAGTGCTGGCCAGCGACCCTTCATTGGCGCTGATGCGGGATGACGAGGCCGGTGCCGTGCTGAGCTGCACGGTGCAGCACCGCGACGAAGCCTGGCAACTGCTGCAACTGGCTTTCGACGGCGGTGTGCTGCTGTGCCGCGACGGCGGGCAAGCGGTGGGCCAGCGCGTTCGCGTGCGCGTGGCCGCGCGCGACGTGAGCCTGGCGCTGCAGGAACAGCCGGGCAGCAGCATCGCCAACCAGCTGCCGGGGCGCGTGCTGCAACTGCATGCCGACGCCCATCCGGCATCGACGCTGGCCAGCGTGCAGGTGGGCGCTGCCACGTTGCTGGCGCGGCTGACGCGCCAGTCGGCCCAACGCCTGCAGCTGGCGCCCGGCACAGCGGTGTGGGTGCAGGTGAAATCGGTTGCGCTGCTGTAGGGGCTGTCGTCCGCGGGGCGTCTGCGGCGACTGCGACAACGGGCGGTGCAAGCCAGCACCGTCCGAAGACAGCGCCGCTGCCGGTCGGCTGCGCTATCGTCGTCAGGCTCTGGGCTTTGGTCCCGGCAGCAAAACTCCGCCCGCAACCGTCTGCCCCGACAGTCCGCCTCACCCCGACCATGCCGCTGCTCCAGGTTGAAGATCTGCGCGTCACGCTGCAAACCGCGCGCGGGCCCGCCGATGCGCTGCGGGGCGTGTCGTTCACGCTCGAACGGGGCCAGACACTTGGCTTGATCGGCGAATCGGGCTGCGGCAAAAGCATCACTGCGCTGGCCTTGATGGGCCTGCTGCCTGAACAGGCGCGGCTCGGCGGCAACATCCGCTTCAATGGCCTGGCCTTGCACAGCCTGCCCGAGCCGGCGCTGTGCGCGCTGCGCGGGCGGCGCATCGGCATGGTGTTTCAGGAACCGATGACGGCGCTGAACCCGCTGCACACCATCGGCCACCAGGTGGCCGAGCCCCTTCGGCTGCACCTGGGCCTGTCCCGCAGCGCAGCGCGCGCGCAGGCGCTGCGCCTGCTGGACAAGGTGCAGCTGCCGCAGGCCGCACAAAGGCTCGACAGCTACCCGCACCAGCTGTCGGGAGGCCAGCGCCAGCGCGTGGTGATTGCGATTGCGCTGGCTTGCGGGCCCGACCTGCTGGTGGCCGACGAGCCCACCACGGCGCTGGACGTGACGCTGCAGCGCGAGGTGCTGCAACTCATCAGCGACCTGGTGCGCCAGGACGGCATGGCGCTGCTGCTGATCAGCCACGACCTGGCCGTGATGGCCGACACCGTGCAGCAGCTGATGGTGATGTATGCCGGCACGGTGGTGGAAAGCGGCCCAACGGCAACCGTGTTCGAGCGCCTGGCGCACCCCTACACGCGCGGCCTGCTGGCAGCACGCCCGCGGCTGGGCATGGCGCGTGGCACGCGGCTGGCCACCATACGTGGCCGTGTGCCCGACATCCACGGCATGCCCGCGGGATGCGCCTTTGCAGCACGCTGCGACCGCGCCAGCGACGGCTGTCGCGCCGAGATGCCGGCGCTCAGACTGCTCGATGCGGGGCACACCGTGCGCTGCATTCATCCCCATACGGCGACCTGATGCGCGCACCCGTCGAACGCCTGTGGCCCCGCTGCCGGGCATCCGGTGCGCACCCGTTTCAGCGCGCGCCGGCTGCTGCACACGCCCAAGGCGCAAGCACCATGACCCCATCCCATGACTGAAGCGCCCGCGGCCGATCCACCCTTGCTGCAGGTTGTGCACCTGAGCCAGCGCTACCGCCTGCCGCGCCAGCACCTGCTGGCTCCAGCACCAAAGGTGCAGGCGCTGGACGGCGTGAGCTTCACACTGCGCGCCGGCAAGAGCCTGGGCGTGGTGGGTGAATCGGGTTCGGGCAAGAGCACGCTGGCACGGCTGGTGATGGCGCTGGAGCCACCCACGCAAGGCCAGGTGTTGTTGTCGGGCGTTGATCTGCACCAGCTGCCCGCGGCAGAACTGCGGCGCGCACGCGCACAACTGCAGATGGTGTTTCAAGACCCTTATGGTTCGCTGGACCCGCGCCGCACCGTGCTGCAGACGGTGGCCGAACCCCTGGCCGTGCTGCTGGGTGCGGGCAAGGCCGAACAACTGGAACGCGCTGCAGAAGCGCTGGACGCCGTGGGGCTGGGCAGTGGCGACCTGGCCAAGTACCCGCACGAATTTTCGGGCGGCCAGCGCCAGCGCATCGCCATTGCGCGCGCGCTGATCACGCGGCCGCGGCTCATCGTGGCCGACGAACCGGTCAGTGCCCTGGACGTCTCGGTGCAGGCCCAGGTGCTGAACCTGATGCAGGACCTGCAGGACCGGCTGGGCATCACCTACCTCTTCATCAGCCACGACCTGGCCGTGGTCGACCTGGTGTGCGACGACGTGATCGTGCTGCACCAGGGGCGCATCGTCGAGCATGGCAGCGCCGATGAGCTGTTCAGCAACCCGCAGCACCCCTACACGCGCAAGCTCTTGGCCGCCGTGCCGGGCGCTCCAGCAAGGATCTCGACACCATGAAGCTGCAACTGCCCTCCAACTCCAGCCGCTCGGCTCGCAATCCGGCGTGGGCTGGTGGCGGCAAGCCGGCTGTCATCGCCGTGCTGGCGCTGTTGGCGAGCGCGTGCGCACTGCAGCCCGCGGCGCAGACCTCAACACCGCAGCCCGCGCAGCACGATGCGGTTGCGGCCAGCAGGGCTGCGTTGACACGCGTCCTGGTGCTGAGTTGCCGCGAAGACGCTGACTGCGCCACCGTCGGTGTGGGTGCACGGTCTTGCGGCGGCCCGGAGCAGTATCTGGCCTACGCCTGGCGTGCAACCTCCGCGCCCGCGCTGCAGCGCGCAGCGCAAGAGCACGCCAGGCTGCGCAAGAAACAGCTGGAAGAACGCGGCGAGATGTCCACCTGCGAACTCTTGCCCGACCCCGGCGCGATTTGCGCGCCAACGGGGCTGTGCCGGATGCGGCCGTCGCGCGATGCGTTGCCAGGTGCATTGATCCGCTGACCCGCGGCGGCCGCCACGGCCGCGCGGCCAGGCAGAGATGGTCGAGAAACCACGGCACGGCCAGCAAAAAAAAGGGGCCCGGAGGGCCCCTTTTGCATCGTCAGCTGAGTCTGGCTGACCTCGTCTCAAGACCGAGGGGCCGTTTCGCTGTTCAGCGCACTTCCTTGTTGCGGAACACCGGCGCTGCGGCCTGTGCTGCCGCCGCATTGGCGGTGGCATCGACAAACATCGTCGTGCCGCCCACGGCTGCACCACCCACGGTCTGGCTGTAGACGATGCGGCCCAGGTAACGGGCACCCGGAGCCACCGACCAGGAAGCCACCACGCTGGCCGTACCACCCAGCGCGGCGTTGGACGGGCCTGCGGCCTTCAGCGACTGCGGGCCAACGGCGGGACCGACCACCCAGGTGTTGAGCACGTAGTTCGCGCTGGCACCGACGGTGTCGTAACCGACAACGCAGACCTGGTAGTTGCCTGCGGCAGGGCTGGTCAGTGACACCAGTTCGTCCGTGGTCCCGCTTTGGCTGGTGCCCACCAGGGTGCGCGCACCGTTGGCGGCAACGCTGTAGACGTCCAGATCCAGATCAGTAGCCGCACCTTCCTGTGTCTCGCTGTTGAACAACTGCGCACGCACGGCCAAGGCACCCGCAGGAACCACCAGCGCCGAGCAGACTTCCTTGTCCTCTGCCACGTTGCCATTGGTGCGCGTCGCCGGCACCATGCCCGTGGGCGTGGTGACCATCGGGCCTGTGAAGCCGGTGCCTACCGTGAAGATGCGGCTGCCCACGGCGCGCGTGTCGTCAACCGCCGAGTAGGCCACGAGTGAGGTGGAACGTGCCGTCAGCGGGCTCACCACGGTCTGGCCACTGCCCGCCCAGGTCAGATTGCCAAACCGGTAGGTGTTGAACGGCGCGTTGGTGCGGGCAATCGTCACCGAGTAGTTGGCGCTGGCACCCGAGGCCAGGGTCAGCGTTGCCGGGTTGACGGTGACGTTGAAACCGGTCAGGGCTGCCGTGGCGTTCAAGGTCACCGAACTGGTGCCGGCGTTGGTGATGCGGCGCGTCACCGTGGTCGAGCCCAATACGTTGCTGGCGGTAATCGAGGCCAGGTTCAGCGCCAGGCCGGGCAAGGCACCCGTGTTGTACGAGTCGTATTGCGCCGGCGTGATGTCATAGACCACCGAAGTCGACAGCGCGCCGTTGGGGTTCAGGTGACCAGAGCCATAGCCCCAGCGGTTGGTGTCGGCCGCACCCGAAGCCACCTTCACGCTTTGTGTCGCGCTGGTCATCAGCGCCGACTTGATGGCCGAAGGCGACCAGGTCGGGTTCAGCTGCTTGAGCAGCGCTGCCGACCCTGCCATGTGCGGGCTCGCCATCGAGGTGCCACTGATCATGTTGGCGCCGGGGCGACCATTGGCGGTGCCGGCAATCAGTGCCGCGCGTTCCGCATCCGTCACGCCACTGGCCGTGTAGGCGGCAATGATGTCGGTGCCTGGGGCTGCGATATCGGGCTTCAGGATGTTGGTATCGCCCTTGTTCGGGCCACGCGAGGAGGAGTCGGCCATCACCGGCGCCACAACCCCGGCCACCTGGAAGCCGGCGCCGAACGATGCCGTGCCGCCACCGGCCTTGCGGGCCTCGGTGGTCACCGCCACGAAGTTGCTGTTCGCCATGTGCACCACGGGCAGCACAGCCACGATCAGCGGCGTGGTATTGCCCGAAGCAGCCACGGCGCCTTCAGCCGGGCGGTTCAGGATGATCACGCCCAAAGCGCCTGCTGCCTTGGCGTTGGCCACCTTGTTCACCAGCACATTGCCGCCACGGTCGCAAACAATGATCTTGCCGGTCACCTTGACAGGGTCGAGCAGCGGGGCCACGGAGTCTGCCGCGCCGTAACACAGAGACTGGTTGGCGCCAGCGCCGGAAGCAGCACCAAAGCCGGCGTCGCGCGACCAGATCAACGGCGCGCTGGCCAGGCCGGCGGTCTGGAACGATGCCCCTTGACCCGTGGCACCACTGCCCAGCGTGACCTTGGCTTCGGTGTAGCGGTCATGCGTGGAATTGCCCACCGTGGCGTTCCACGGCGCGATGTGCGCCACCGTGTTGCCGGGGCCGCTGTTGCCGGCCGAAGCCGCAACGAAGACACCGGCCTTGGCAGCGCCCTTGAACGACTGCGCCACCAGGCCGGCGACGCTGGTCTCAGAGCCGCCAATGGAGAAATTGATGACGTCCACACCGTCAGCCACGGCCTTGTCGATGGCGGCCATGGTGTCGCCGGTGTAGCAGCTGTTCTGGCGTGCACCCGTCGCGTTGGTGTAGGCATTGCAGGCCTTGTAGGCCGCCAAGCGTGCGCGCGGCGCCACGCCGCTCAGAGTGAAGGCCGAGCCTTGCACGTTGACGTCGCTGTTGGCGTTGCCACCAGCGGTGGTCAGCGTGTGGCTGCCGTGGCCGTCTTCATCGCGCGGCGAGTCATACTCACCCGGCCACACATTGGTCGGGTTGACGATCTTGAAGGTGGCATTGAAGACCTGCGCGCCCACCAGCTTGTTGTTGCACATGGCGGCCGTGAAAGCTTGGCCAGCCTGGCAAGTGCCTTTGTAGCGGCCCGCGGGCAGCGGGCTGTAGACCACATTGCCGGCGGCGTAGTAAGGCACGGGCTTGCCGGTGACGGCATCGACCTTGTCGGAGACGGACACGTTTTCCGGCCAGACGCCGGTATCGACCATCGCGATGATGACGTCTTCACCCTTGACGTCGCGTCCGTTGGCGTCCTTGCGCGACCAGCCACCGTTCGCCAGACCCAGGCCGAGAAAGGTGGACGTGGTGTAACTGGTGGTCAACTGCAGCGGTTCGTCGGCGGTGATGGCCAGAACGCCCGGGCTGGTGCGCAGTTTTTCGAGCTCGGCCGGCGTCAGCATGGCTGCAAAACCGGTGACGGCCATGCCATAGCGCTGGTAGACGCGGGCAGCGGGCACCGCAGCGGTCACGCTGTCGATCCTGGTGTTGACGTGGCGCAGGTAGGCTTGCACGGCAGGCGCCGTGACGTTGAGACGTTGGCCTGCAGCCGGGCGGGTGGCGGTGAGGCCGGTGATACCGCCCTCATAGGCAGCAACGGGCGCGGTACCCAGCTGCACGATGTAGGGCTTGCGCTGTGCACTCTGGGCGCCGGCGGTCAAGGCCGTTGCCAGCAGGGCTGCACCCAGCGCGATCTTGTGAACTCTCATCAAAACACTCCTCCTGATGAATCAGGGTTGGTTCGTGGTTGGTTGCCTGAGGGCAAAAAAAGATTGACTCGCGGCGTCAGGCCTTGCGGCGGCTGAAGCCCAGGGTCAGGGCCAGCGCAGCCAGCGTCAAAGCCAGCGAGCCAGGCTCGGGGATGCGGACGTTGTCCAGCGCAAACTGGCTGAAATTGGCATTGATGGCCGCGCAATCGCCATTGGCATCTGCGGTGCAAGCGAAGAAATCCACAGACCGAAGCGCGTTCGTCAGGCCGCCCACACCAGCAAAACCCAGCGACTGGAAGCTGAACGCGCCGTTGGCGTCGGCAACGCCAAACGAGAAGGCTTCGAAATCGACGTTGCCGCCAACGTCTTCGTAGGCGGCAATCAGAAACCCGGGCAAGTCACCGGGGCCGAACAGGTTGGTCAGCGCAGAGACGAACCCAAAGTCCAAGCCCACGATGCGGAAGGTGCTGTTGTCAACGGCCCGCATCCGCACAAAGCTGTCGTTCAGACCGATATAGAACGGGCCCACATTGCCAATCGGCCCGGCCAGGTCCAGGCCCACGCCGGGGCCGAAAGCGGCTGCCGTGTCGACCACGCCCACACCATCGCCAGCGGTAAAAGAATAGCCCTGCTGCACGATGCTATCGCCAGGGAACAGGATGGTGCCCGGCGTGATGCCGTCAAAGGTCAAGGTGGTGGTGGCCAGGGCAGGGACAGCGGCACACGTGGCCAAGCCGATTGCGCACAGCGTGTGCTGCCAATGTTTCAAACTCATCACAATCCTTTCGATAGGGGAGGTTCGATTTCGCAGCATTCGTAGCACTGCTCACGAACAAGAACGCCTAGTCTGTGCGAAGTGGCCTGGTTCATCAAGCTGCCCAACCCTGCAACCGTTGCGCGCGAAGGCACATTGAGCCCCTAAACACCCCCGACTGGGTGGCCGGGAAAACCCTCAACACCTTTGCCCATAAAGACCGAAGCCACGGCGCACGCAACCAGCATGCCAGCAACCCGCTGCCGCCGATTACCACTTGCCGCAGAATGTGCCGGCTTGCAGAAGAGGAAAACCCGGCCATGACGATTTCAAGACGCGCGCTGAACACCCTGTTGGCGGCAACGCCCTTGCTGGGCGCGCTGCCCGGCGCTCAAGCACAAGCCGGCAAGGACGCGCGCAAGGACAGCGTCGTGCTGGGCATGGTGCTGGAACCCACCACGCTGGACCCCACCACCGCATCGGCCGCCGCCATCGGCGAGATCGTGCATTACAACGTCTTCGAAGGCCTGACCAAGATCGCGATGGACGGCGCGGTGTCACCCCTGCTGGCAGAGAGCTGGAGCCAGACCCCCGACGGCAAGACCTACACCTTCAAGCTCAGGCGCGGCGTGAAGTTTTCAGACGGCTCGCCCTTCGACGCCAGCGCGGTGAAGTTCAGCTTCGAGCGCGCGCGCGCACCGGGCAGCACCAACAAGGCCAAGAAGGCCGTTTTCGATCTCATCAGCAGCGTGGCCACGCCCGACCCCTACACGGTCATCCTGGTGCTGAACAACGCCGATGCCTTGATGCCGTTCCGCCTGGGCGAAAACACCGCCGTCATCCTGCACCCGAAGACGGCCGCGCAGGCGGCCACCAACCCGGTGGGCACCGGTCCTTTCAAGCTGGCCAACTGGGCCAAGGGCTCTGCAGTCACGCTGGCCAGATGGGACGGCCACCGCGACGCGGCCAAGGTCAAACTGAAGAAGGTGACCTTCCGCTTCATCAACGACCCCGCGGCGCAGGTGGCCGCGCTGCTGGCCGGCGACATTGACGGCATGCCACGCTTTGGTGCGCTGCAGGCGCTGGCCCAATTCCAGGGCGACAAGCGCTTCACGGTGGAGCGGGGCAGCACGTCGGGCAAAGGCATCCTGGCCATCAACAACCGCAAGGCGCCGCTGAACGATGTGCGCGTGCGCCGCGCCATCGGCCACGCCATCGACCGCAAGGCTTTCATCGACGGCGCACAGGAAGGCCTGGGCAAGCCGATCGGCAGCCACTTTGCGCCCACCGACCTGGGCTACATGGACCTGACCAAACAGTCCGCCTACGACCCGGACAAGGCCAGGGCCTTGCTGAAGGAAGCCGGGGTAAGCACGCCGCTGAACCTGACGCTGACGCTGCCGCCGCCGCAATATGCGCGCAAGGGTGGCGAGATCGTGGCCGCGCAACTGGCCCAGGTAGGCATCAACGCAAAGATCGAAAACGTCGAGTGGGCGCAGTGGCTGTCGGGGCCTTTCAAGGGCAACTTCGACCTGACCATCATCAACCACGTGGAACCGCTGGACTACGCCACCGCGTATGCAGACCCCAACTACTACTTCGGTTACGACAGCGCCAAGTTCCGCGGGCTCGTGTCCACCATGGCCGCCACCAGCGACTACCGGGAAAAGGGCCGCATCTGGCGCGACATCCAGCGCCAGGTGGCCGACGACGCGGTCAATGCGTTCATCTGGAACCCGGCCCAGGTGGCGGTGTTCAAGCGCGGACTGCGGGGCCTTTGGAACAGCTCGCCGATCTTTGCCAACGACATGGCCGCGGTGAGCTGGGCGCCCGCATCGGCTGGCGCCTGAAAGCCGGCATGAGCCAGGCCACCATCGAGCGCTTGTATGCCGCCTTTGCCAGGCTCGACGCGAAAACCATGCAAGGCTGCTATGCAGCCGAGGCCCGGTTCGACGACGAGGTCTTTTCGCTGCTGGGCGCAGAGCAGATCGGCGGCATGTGGCGGATGCTGTGCCAGACCACGCGCGCAAAGGGCCTGGCCCATTGGCACCTCGAGGTCAGCGACATCACCGACCACTCGGCCCATTGGGAGGCCCGCTACCTGTTCAGCGCCACAGGCCGGCTGGTGCACAACAAGATCGATGCCACCTTCGAGTTCGACCCCCAGGGCCTGATTTTGCGGCACCGCGACCGTTTCAACTTCTGGGCCTGGTCGCGCCAGGCACTGGGCACCACCGGCCTGATGCTCGGCTGGACACCCTGGCTTCGCGCGAAGGTGCGTGCCCAGGCCGCGGCCAACCTGCGGCATTTCGTGCTGCCACGCAGCTGAATGGCCATGACGGCCGTCAACGACCTCAGCGCGGCTCAGCTCAACGGCGCCTACCAGACCGGCAGCTTGTCGCCGGTGGAGGTGACGCAGTCGCTCATCGCCCACGTGCAACGTTGGGAACCCCATATCGCGGCTGCCTGGGCTTTCGAGCCCGAGGTGGCAATGGCGATGGCACGGGACTCCGAAGCGCGCTGGCGCAAGGGCGAGCCGCTGGGCGCGCTGGACGGCGTGCCCGTGACCTTGAAGGAAAACATCGCCACGCGCGGCCACGCGATGCCGGTCGGTACCGCGGCCACGCTGCTGCAGCCGCTGCCCGAAGACGCGCCGCCGGCGGCACGGCTGCGCGAAGCCGGCGCGGTGTTCCTGACCAAGACGACGATGCCCGACCACGGCATGTTGTCGTCTGGCGTGTCCAGCTTTCATGGCATCACACGCAACCCGTGGCACCTGGGAAAAGCCCCTGGCGGCAGCAGCAGCGGTGCCGGTGCAGCGGCCGCCGCGGGCTACGGCCCGTTGCACCTGGGCACCGACATCGGCGGCTCGATACGCCTGCCCGCCAGCTGGTGCGGCGTGGTGGGCTTCAAGCCCAGCAACGGCCGCGTGCCGATCAAGCCGCCCTACATAGGTCGCGTCGCCGGCCCGTTGACGCGCACGGTGACCGACGCCGCGCTGATGATGGCCACGCTGAGCCGGCCCGACGCACGCGACAGCACGTCGTTGCCGGCACAAGACCTGCGCTGGACGGCGCTGGCCAACGACCCGGCGCAGACGCTGCGAGGCCTGAAGATCGGCCTGTGGCTCGATGCCGGCTGGGGCCTGGCCCTGGACGACGAGATCCGGCGGGCGGTGGAGATCGCCGCACAGCTGCTGGCAACAGCCGGCGCCACGGTGGAGCCGCTGCAGGCTTTTGCCACGCGCGAGATGGCCGATGGCATCAACCGCTTCTGGCGCCTGCGATCGTGGCTGGACATCTCGGCCTTGCCCGCGGCGCAGCGCGAACGGGTGTTGCCTTTCATCCGCCAGTGGGTGGCCGAAGCACAGGGCTACAGCGCGGCGCAGGCCTTCCACGGCTACAGCCAGATCGGTCTGCTGCGCGATGCATCCGCGGCAGCCTGCCAGCCTTTCGACGTCGTGATCTCGCCCGTGGCGCCGGTGTCGGCCTTTGCGGCCGAATGGGCCATGCCCACCAACGACCCGCTGCGCGCGATGGAGCACATCGCCTACACGCTGCCCTTCAACATGAGCGAGCAGCCGGCCATCAGCGTGCCGTGCGCGTGCACGGCCAGCGGGCTGCCGATCGGTCTGCAGATCGCCGGTCGGCGGCATGACGACCTGGGGGTGCTGCGCGTGGCACGCGCCTTCGAGCATTTGCGGGCGCCGCTTCTGCCCTGGCCCAAGCCACCGACCTGACAGCGGCGCCCACCAGAACGCCGCCGCGCTACATTCGGCACATGTCTACCCGGGATGTTCGCGGCAACCCATGCAGCAGCGCCCACGCCGCCGCGCGTGACGCCGCTGAAAAGGCCCTGTGGCGCATGATGTCGTTCTACGACACGCCGCTGGCCGATCTGGACGCTGCCACGGCCGCCGACCCCGGCTGGGCGCTGCCGCACATCATGCGGGCCGGCTTCCTGCTCAGCCTCACAGAGCCGGGACTGGCAGCCGATGCCGAAGCCCATCTGCGCCAGGCCGGCGCGCTGCTGCAGCACGCCACGCCGCGCGAGAAAGCGCACCTGCACGCGGTGCAAGCCACGCTGGACGGCCGCTGGCAGACCGCGTGTCGGATCTGGGACGAACTGCTGGTGGACCACCCCCACGACGCGCTGGCGCTGCAATGGGCGCAGCTGTGGGACTTCTACCGCGGTGACGCCATGGCCTTGCGCCAGCGCCCGGCGCGCGCACTGCCCGAATGGGACCATCACGACCCGCTGTATCCCCACGTGCTGTCGCTGTGGGCTTTTGGCCTCGAAGAGTGCAACCTGTACCCGCAGGCTGAAGATGCCGGCCGGCGCGCGCTGGCCATCAACCCGCGTGTGCCATGGGCCGTGCACGGGGTGGCCCATGTGATGGAGATGCAGGGCCGTTTCGAAGACGGCGCCGCGTGGCTGCGCCATCACCAGCCGGCCTGGGCCGAGGGCAATGGCTTTGCCGGCCATCTGTGGTGGCACAAGGCGCTGTTCAGGCTGGAGGCGCTGGACTTCGAAGGCGTGCTGAGGCTGGTGGACGCGCAGCTCAGCGGCGACAAGTTGCAGATCACGCTGCAGCGTGTGGACGCAGCATCCATGCTGTGGCGCCTGCACCTGTTGGGGCAGGACATGTCGGCGCAGTGCCGCGCGCTGGTGCATGGCTGGGGCCTGGACGAAGCGCACGGCGGTGCAGCGCGTGAACCGGCCGCCAACGGCCTGACGCAAACCCCCGGCCACTACGCGTTCAACGACGTGCACGCGGTGCTGGCGCTGCTGGGCGCAGGCGACGTGGCGCGCGCCGAGTCCTGGGTGGCCCGTTGCGCCGAGCAGGCGCTGAAACCCAGCGACGCCAGCCGCAACAACCACACCATGGCACGTGAAGTGGGCCTGCCGCTGATGCGCGGCGCGTGCACGCTGGCGCGCGGCGACGCCGACGCGGCCACGCAGCTGATCGCGCCCGTGCTGGGACACGCGGCGCGGCTGGGCGGCAGCCACGCGCAGCGCGACCTCATCAACCAGACCCTGCTGGCAGCCGCAGCCCAGGGCAGCCAGCGCAACCTCGGCCGTGCACTGCTCAACGAGCGCCTGATGGCCAAGCCCGAAACGCCGCTGACGCGGTACTGGATCGACACGCTGGCGCTGTCCAGCCAGGAGCGCGCATGAGCAGCCAATCCAGTGCCGAAGACAAACGCGAGCAGCGTCTGAAGATGTTGGACGACCACATCGGCAGGGCCTTGACACAAAGCGAGCAAAGCGGCGAGCTGCGCACCGCGCGCAGCTGGGGCAAGCCGCTGGACCTGGGCGACGGCTACGACCTGACACCCGTCGAACTGCGCATGGGCTACAAGATGCTGAAGGACGCGGGTGTGCTGCCACCCGAAGTGGAGCTGATGAAACGCATTGAGGCGCAGCGACAGGCGGTGGCGGCTGCGCCCGACGAAACGAGTGCTGCGCCGCTGCGCCAGCAGCTGGTGGAGATGCTGCAGCAACTGTCGCTGCGGCTGGAAAAACTGCGCATCAGCGGCAACCTGTAGCCAGCGCGGGTTGCTGGTTGTCAGACCAGCGGTTCGCCGAGTCGTTCGGTGGCCACAGCTCGCTGCACGGCCGGCCTGGCCAGCATGCGCTGCAGATAGGGCGCGAGGTGCGGGAACGAACGCGCCGGCGCATCTGGAAACCCGCGCGTCCAGCGGCACAGCATCAACGCATAAGGGTCGAGCAGCGAATAAGAGTCGCCCAGCATCCACGGCCCGGCGTTGGCCTGCAGGTTTGCGGCCAGATGGGCGTCCAGTTGCTCCAGGCACTGCACCACCCGCTGCTGGGCATGGGCCTTGACCTGTTCCGCGCCTGCGGCGTTATCGGCATCCACCATGCGCTCGCCGTAGAAATAGTGCATCAACGTGGCCTGCAGCGTGTTGGTCATCCACATCAGCCACTTGTACAGATGCGCCCGCTCGGCAGTGCCCAGGGCCGGCGCCAGCGCCGCCGCCGGGTGCGTGTCGGCCAGGTGCAGGCAGATGGCGGCCGTTTCGTAGAGCACGAGTTCGTCGTCCACCAGCACCGGAATCAGCCCGTTCGGGTTGAGCTTCAGATAGGCCGGTGACTTGTGTTCGCCCTGCGCACGGTCGACCCATTGCAGCGTGAAGGGCACGCCCAGTTCGTGCAGCAGGATGTGCGGCGCATAACTGGCATTGCTGGGGTGGTAATGCAGTGTGATCATGGGCACGAATGATGGCATGGCACCATCACCACCCATCTTGTAAAGCCCAGGAGCCACGCAGGTGTCGCACTACAACGCGCAAGTCGTCTGGCAGCGCCAGGCATCGGAAACCTTTGTCGACAACCGCTACAGCCGCAGGCATGCGCTGAACTTCGATGGCGGCGCGGTGTGGGCCGGCTCGTCGTCACCGCACGTGGTGCCGCCACCCCTGTCCGATGCCAGCGCCGTGGACCCGGAAGAACTCTTTGTCGCTTCGCTGGCCAGTTGTCACATGCTGTGGTTTCTCAGCCTTGCGGCCGGCCGCGGTTATTGCGTGGACGAATATGCCGACGACGCGATGGGTGAGATGGCACGCAACGACAAACGGCAAATGGTGATGAGCGTGGTTACGCTGCGCCCGCGGGTGGTGTTTGGCGGCAACAAACAGCCCGACGCGGCCGAGTTGGCGCAACTGCACCATGAAGCGCATGCCGCGTGTTACATCGCCAATTCGGTGAAGACCGCGGTGCATTGCGAACCGCGGTATTGAAGCATTGCAATGCAGCCGTTCGGGCCGTGTAATGTCCAGATGGATTTGGCGCTAACGAACCAGATCGCGGACATTCAAAACACGACTCACGGGGTGTGATATGGTCGCGCCCGCATTCAAATGCGGCAAATCATGCCGCATGGCACCTGCCAATGCCGCTGCGAGCCGCCTTTTCAACTGCGTCGGCGCAATGGCCATAACCGAGGCGACATTCCAATGAAATCCATCACTTCACAGACCATGAGAAAGACCTACGAACAGGTTCTCAAGCAGATTGAGGTGCTGCAGGCCCAGGCCGAAGACATGCGCCGCACCGAAGTGGCCGGCGTCATCGAACGCATCCGCGGCGCCATCCAGCACTACAACCTGACGGCCGCTGATCTGGGCCTGGGCAGTGTGTCGGCACGCGGAGGCGCCGCTGCAGCACCCGGCAAGCGCAAGGCCGGCAAGAAGAGCGCCGCCAAGGGCGCCGCGGTGGTGAAGTACCGCAACGACAGCGGCGGCACCTGGGGTGGCATCGGCAAGCGGCCGCAGTGGCTGCGCGACGCGCTGGCCAGCGGCCAGAGCCTGCAAGACTTTCTCGTCAAGTAATCGCCCGCGCGCTGCGGCACCCGTGGTCCGGTCTCGGAGCCGCGGCACTGGCCCGCGGCGCTGAAGTCGATCAGCGGCTCCGCGCCTGCCCCACGGCACGCTCCCACGCCGCCATCAGTTCCTGCGCCTGGCTGCGCGGCATGCGCGGCTCGAAGCGTGATTCCAGCTGCCACTGCGCGGCCAGTTCATCCTGGCCCGCGTAGACGCCGGTCGCCAGCCCGGCCAGATAGGCAGCTCCCAGCGCGGTGGTTTCGGTCACCAGCGGCCGCACCACAGGAATGCCGAGCAGGTCGGCCTGCAATTGCATCAGCAGGTTGTTGACACTGGCGCCGCCGTCCACCCGCAGTTCGGCCACCGGCTGCGCGTCACGCGCCATGGCCTGCAGCAGTGCCGTGGTCTGGAAGGCGATGCTTTCAACCGCGGCACGCGCGATGTGCGCGACCGTGCTGCCGCGCGTCAGTCCCACGATGGCGCCGCGCGCCTGCGCGTCCCAGTAGGGCGCGCCGAGGCCGGCAAATGCGGGCACGAACATCACGCCGCCACTGTCGGGCACGCTCTCGGACAGCGCCTGCACGTCGCTGCTGCTGGCAATGGCTTTCAAACCATCCCGCAGCCACTGCACCACCGCGCCGCCGATGAAGACGCTGCCCTCCAACGCGTATTGCGGCACGGTGCCGACCTGGGCCGCAGCCGTGCTGAGCAGGCCATGGGTCGAATCGCGGCAGACGCCACCGGTATGCATCAACGCAAAACAGCCGGTGCCATAGGTGTTCTTGGCCAGCCCGGGGCTGAAGCAGGCCTGGCCGAACAACGCGGCCTGCTGGTCACCCGCGATGCCGGCTATGGGCAAGGCCGCGCCGAAGGCCGTGGTGTGGCCGTAGAGATGGCTGCTGGCGTGCACCTGCGGCAACAGCTTGCTGTGCGCAGGCAGACCCAGCGCCTGCAGCAACTCATCGCTCCAGCACTGGCGGTGGATGTCGAACAGCATCGTGCGCGACGCGTTGCTCACATCGGTGGCATGCACCTGCCCGCCCGTCAGTTGCCACAGCAGCCAGCTGTCGACGGTGCCAAAGGCAAGCTCACCGGCTTTGGCGCTGGCCTGCGCCCCGGGCACATGGTCAAGCAGCCAGCGCAGCTTGGTGCCGCTGAAATAGGGGTCGATGACGAGGCCGGTGAGCTGCCGCACACGGTCGGCCAGTCCACGTTCGCGCAGCGCCTGGCACAGCGGCTCGGTGCGCCGGTCCTGCCAGACGAGGGCGTTGTGCACCGGCTGGCCGGTGCGGCGGTTCCACAGCACGGTGGTCTCGCGCTGGTTGGTGATGCCAATGCCGGCGATGTCGCCGACGGCCACGCCGCTTTGAGCCAGCGCCTGCTGCGCCACCTCGAGCTGCGTGTGCCAGATCTCCATCGGGTCGTGTTCGACCCACCCCGGCTGCGGAAAGCGTTGCGTGAATTCGCGCTGCGCCAGCGCCACCACACGGCCGCTGCGGTGAAACACGATGGCGCGTGAACTGGAGGTGCCCTGGTCCAGGGCGAGCAGGTGGTCTGGCATATCACCCTGATTCTGCGGCGTGGGATCATCGCCGGCTAGCAAGGTGTTCCCCTCATCCGCGCCGCGCCGACCCGTTGCTGCAAGCGACGCCGCGGGCCGACGGGGCCCGACCTTGTGCATCCCTGGCTCGCCGCGCACCCGTACATGCCTGCTCACCGCCACGCCCTCATCACCGGCACCCTGTTCGCGGCCGCCGCCGGCTTGATATGGGGCCTCGTCTTCGTGGCCCCGGTGCTGCTGCCGCAGTACCCGCCAGCACTGCTGAGCTTCGGCCGCTACCTGGCCTTCGGCCTGATTGCGTTGCCGCTGGCCTGGCTGGACCGTGCACGGCTGGCCCAGCTGAACCGCGCCGACTGGCTGGAAGCGTTGAAGCTTGCGGCCATCGGCAACGTGGCCTATTACCTGCTGCTGTCCGGCGCCATCCAGCGTGCCGGGGCGCCGTTGCCGACGATGCTGATCGGCACGCTGCCGGTGGTGATTGCCGTGGTGGCCAACCGGCGCAACCAGCTGCGCGACGGCAGCCTGCCGTGGCGTCAATTGCTGCCCAGCCTGCTGCTGATGCTGGCGGGCATCGCGCTGGTGAACCAGGCCGAGTGGGCACGCTACATGGAACAAGACCGGGTGCAGCTGGCTCAGCCAGCCGCGGCAGCGGCACAGACCGCGCAGACCGCGCAGGCCGCCATCTGGCGCTACGCCAGCGGCGCGGCTCTGGCCGTTGGCGCGGTGGCCTGCTGGACCTGGTACCCGCTGCGCAACGCCGACTGGCTGCGCCACCACAGCGACCGTTCAGCCACCACCTGGGCCACGGCCCAGGGCATTGCCACGCTGCCGCTGGCGCTGCTGGGTTATGCCGCTTGGTGGGCCTACACGGCCGCCAGCGGCAGCAGCTTCAGCATGCCGCTGGGCCCGGAGCCCGCGCGCTTCCTGCTGCTGATGCTGGCCATGGGTCTGCTGGCCAGCTGGCTGGGCACGCTGTGCTGGAACGAGGCCAGCCAACGGCTGCCCACCTCGCGGGCCGGGCCGCTGATCGTGTTCGAGACCTTGAGTGCACTGGCCTATGCCTGGATGCTGCGTGCGCAGATGCCGCAGGCCAGCGTGCTGCTGGGCGTGGCGCTGCTCGTGGCCGGTGTGGTGTGGGCGCTGGCGCGCAAGCCACAAGTTGCTTCGGCACATCCGGCGTAGAGGGTTGCGTGCCGGCTGCGCCAGCGGCCCCGCCCAGGCGGGGCGCCCGCGGCCCGCGACACCCTCGTGCCGTCAGGCCAGCGCTTCGTCCAGCACTTCCACCCAGTGCCGCACCGGCGTGGTGGTACCGCTTTGCAGGTGCTGGATGCAGCCGATGTTGGCACTGATGATGGCTTGCGCCTGCAGCGGCTCCAGGTGGCCCAGCTTGCGGTCGCGCAGCTGGTAGGCCAGCTCGGGCTGCAACACGCTGTAGGTGCCGGCCGAGCCACAGCACAGATGGCTTTCGCTGCCGGCCACGCTGACCTCGAAGCCCAGTTCACGCAGGTGCGTTTCAACACCCCCTCGCAGCTGCTGGCCGTGCTGCAGCGTGCAGGGCGGGTGAAAGGCCAGCCGGCGCGGCACGCCCGGCGCCAGTTCCTTGCGCATGCGCTGCTTCAAGGTGGGTGTGATGTCGGGCAGCAATTCGCTGATGTCGCGCGTGAGCGCACTCACCCTGGCGGCCTTTTCGGCATACGCAGGGTCGTGCGCCAGCGCGCGGCCATAGTCCTTGACGGCCGTGCCGCAGCCACTGGCGTTCATCACGATGGCCTCCACCGCGCCACGCGCGGTCAGGCCATCCACCAGCGGCCACCAGGCGTCGATGTTGCGGCGCATGTCGGCCAGGCCGCCTTCGTGGTCGTTCAGATGCGTGCGGATGGCGCCACAGCAGCCGGCTCCGTCGGCCACCAGGCTCTGGATACCGGCGGCGTCGAGCACGCGCGCGGTGGCGCTGTTGATGCCCGGCATCATCGCGGGCTGCACGCAGCCCAGCAGCATCAGCACCTTGCGCGGGTGCTCGCGCGTGGGCCACTGGTGCGCACGCGCGCCACCGGGGGCCGGCACCTTGTGCTTCAGGCCCTGCGGCAGCAGCGGCCGCACCAGCTGTCCCAGCTTCATCGCCGGACCGAACAGCGGCGAGGTCAGGCCTTCCTTGAGCAGCCAGCGCACCGCGCGCTCACCGGCGGGGCGCTGCACAAGCTCTTCAACGATGTGGCGACCGATGTCCACCAGCTGGCCGTACTGCACGCCGCTGGGGCAGGTGGTCTCGCAGTTGCGACAGGTCAGGCAGCGGTCCAGGTGCAGCTGGGTGCTGCGCGTCACCGGCGCGCCTTCCAGCACCTGTTTCATCAGGTAGATGCGGCCGCGCGGGCCATCGAGTTCATCACCCAGCAACTGGTAGGTGGGGCAGGTGGCGGTGCAGAAACCGCAGTGCACACACTTGCGCAGGATGGCCTCGGCGGCCTGGCCGTCGCGGGTGCCTTGGAATTCAGGGGCGAGTTGGGTTTGCATGCGGGCAGTGGGAAAGGCAGTTCAGGATGGGCGCGCTAAAACAGGCGTGCCAGCGGTGGCAGCAACAGCGCCGCCAGCAACACTTGCAGGCCCGGCGCCAGCGCCGCGTAGGCCCCGGCATCGGGGTGCACCTGCAGCGCGCGGGCGGCACCCACGCCATGTGAAGCGGTGCCCAGCGCAAAACCGCGCTGGGCCATGCGCGTGATGCGGGCGCGGTCGAACAGCAACTTGGCCGTGGTGGCGCCCACCAGCCCCGTGAGCACGGCAAAGGCCGCCGCCAGCGCGGGTATGCCACCGATCTGGGTGGCAATGCCCATGGCCACCGGCGCGGTCACCGACTTCGGCGCCAGCGAGGCCAGCACCTCCACCGGCAGCCCCAGGGCCCAGCCCAACGCCACCGCGCTGCCGCTGGCCGCCACGCCACCCACCAGCGCAGCCACCAGCAAGGCCGGGGCCCGCGCGCGCAGCTGGGCGCGGCGTTGCCACAGCGGCCAGGCCAGCGCCACCACGGCGGGGCCGAGCAGGAAGTGAATGAACTGTGCGCCCGAAAAGTACACCGGGTAGGCGGTGCCGGTGGTCCACAGCAGCAGCGCCAGCGTGAGCACCGACCACAACACCGGGTTGGCCCACGGCGGGTGCTGAAGCCGTGCGGAGACCGAGGCGGCCAACACGTAGACCGTCAGCGTCACCGTCAGGCCAAACAGCGGCGTGGCTGACAGGTACACCCACAGGTTGACGAAATCGGTCATGCCGGCGCACCTTGGTCAGCGGCCGCGTCGGGCCCCCACAGCGCCTTCAGCAACAGCCCGGTGACCAGCAGCCCTACCCAGGTCGACAGCACCAGCACCACCAGCATGCGCAGGCCGTACTGGCTGATCAGCCCCAGGTGCGCCACCACGCCCACACCCACCGGCACGAACAGCAGCGACAGGTGCGCCAGCAGCGGCGTGGCCGCGGCTTCCACCGGCTGCTGCACCGCCGGCCAGCGCAACAGCAGCACCATCAGCAGCAGGCCCAGCACCGGGCCGGGCAGCGGCAGCGCAAAAGCGCGCGACACCAGCTCGCCCGCGGTCTGGCACAGCAGCAGCAACGTCAGCCCCTTCAGCAGGTCCATTGGCTACGCCCGCTCATACGACAGCACCCAGTAGTGGCCGTGCTGCAACCACTGCAGCTGGCGCACATCGGGGCCGATGGCGGCGGTGGCCTGCTCGGGTGTGGGAAAGTTCTTCAGCACCTCGTGCACGCTGCCGTCGTCCAGCGTGCGCGTCTGGTAGGTGTTGCCGTGGGCGTCGCGGTGCGTGATGGGCAGGTTGCTGGTCTGCACAAAGCTGTTGTCGAGAAACACCACGCGGGCTCCCGGCGCCAGCAGGGCATGCAGGCTGGCCAGCCATTGCGGCAGGCGCTGCAGCGGCACGTGGCTCCACCAGCAGCCGGCGAAGGCGCCCGTGTAGCCGTCTGCGCTGAGGGCAGGCCGTTCATCGGCCGGGTTGTGCGTCACGGCCCAGCCTGGCGTCAGCCCCTGCCAGCTGTAGGCGTCCACGGTGGCAAAGCGCACGCCCGCCGGCAGGGCCTTGGCCTGCGCCACCGCCATCGTCTCGGGGTTCAGGTCGGTGGCCAGCCAGCTGGTGGCGTGGCGCGCGCCGTGCGGCGTCCACCACCCGGTGCCGCAGGCCACCTCAAGCACATCACGGCCAGCAAAGACGCCGGGCAGCCAGGCCTCCAACGCGCGCAGGTCCTGCTGACGTTCGGGCTTGTGGTACACCCTTTCGTAGCAAGTCGCGCGCTGCGCGTAGTAGGCGCGCATGCGCTCGACGATAGGAACGGCCTCGGTGTTCATGCCGCGGGCGGCTCCTGTTCGAACACCGGCGTCTTCAGGGGCGCCATCAGCGGCGTCATCAGCGGCAGCAGGCGCCCAGGGTTGAAGATGCCTTCTGGGTCGAAGGCCGCCTTCAGCTCGCGCTGGATGCGGTCCAGCGGCGCCTTCAGCGGTGCAAAGGCTCCGGCGCGCTTGTCCTGCCCGCGAAAGATCACCGCATGGCCGCCAGCCGCTGCGGCCACATCGCGCAGGGTGGCCGCCGGGGCGCTGGTGCACAACCAGCGCTGTGCACCGCCCCACTCCAGCAACTGCTCGCCCGACAGCTTCAGCGGCGGCGTGGTGGCCGGCACCGACAGCCGCCACAGCGTGGCGCCGGTCTGCACGGCTTTCTGGGCGCCGAGAAAAAATTCGTCGCGTTGGTCGCGCAGGCCGGTCCAGAAGGTGCCGGCCAGAGGTTCGTCGATGATCTCGCCACCGATTTTCACGCGCGCCGACTGCACCGCCGCCGCGGCGCCAGCCAAGCGCAGCACCAGCATGCCGTCCCACCACGCGCTGGCATTCAGCGGCAGCGGTTGGCCGCCCCATTCGTTGACGCGGCGTATGGCGCAGGCCTGGTCGGCCTCCAGTCGCAGCGTCAATGTCGCCGGCAGGCGCGGCAGCACTTTCAACGAGACCTCGCAGATCACGCCCAGCTCACCCAGCGATCCGGCCAGCGCGCGCGAGACGTCGTAGCCGGCCACGTTCTTCATCACCGTGCCGCCAAAGTGCAGCAGCTCGGCGCGGCCGCTGAGCAGCGTGGCGCCGAGCACGTAGTCG